>JAIJUV010000475.1 GCA_022732315.1 Prevotella sp. | reverse complement strand
GCCTTGTAGTCTTTTCCGAAAGCCTCGTAAGGAGATTTCTTTGTATAATCAGAGCGGTTGCTGGTAAGATAATCTCTGCCATCCTTCCAGAAATAATCACTTGATCCAATGGCTGCATTCGCCTGAATCTGGAAGCGGGATGGGGCATCCTTCATCACCATATCCACCACGCCGCCGGCTGCATCGCCTTCCATATCGGCAGTCAGAGACTTGGAAACCACGAGGCGGTCCATCAGATCTGAAGGGAAGATATTCAAAGGGATGTAACGGTTTTTATCATCCGGACTAGGAATCTTCACGCCGTTCACCAGGGTGTAGTTGTAGCGCTTGTCCATGCCTCGGAGGATGGCGTAGGAAGCCTCGCCCGATGCATCACGTTCCATGGTTACACCCGATACACGCTGCAGAACGCTCGCCACGTTGACATCAGGCGAAAGCTGGATGCTCTGCTGACTCATCACGTTGAGCACGTTGCCGGCATTCTTCACGGTTTCTATGGCGCTTCGGTCGCTACGGTATTCACGATGACCGGTAACCACCACTTCGCCCAACTGCTTCTGGTCTTCTTCCATCGGAATATCCACCTTGTCTTTCTTAGCCACATCCACCACCATCTCCCTGGTCTTGTACGACATGTAGGAAACGATGATGGTAAACTTGCCTTTATCTGGCAATTCATGCAGGGTGAAAGTACCATCAAGTCCGGTGGTGGTACTCACGTTGGGCAGCTCCTTTACCCGGATTACGGTTCCGATGAGGGGCTCGCCCGTTTTGTTATCCTTGACTATACCATCCAGCGTGTGTGCCTGGATGGCGGAAGTTGCAGCGGCAAGAAGCGCCGCACTCAATAAAAATCTTTTCATCTATATCGCTATTGAAATCTTCATTCGTTTCTTTTCGCAAAAAAGCTCCTTTTTACTTTTTTACCTTTAAAACCGTGTGGATGATTTTTCCATCCTTGTCAATCATCGACATTCTCAGCTGCTTTTTATCTACTGTAAATACAGAGAAACCATCGGCTGGACTGCAGAACACGGTGCCATCAATAGGCTTCACAGGACGGGCCAGAGATGAAGAGGAATTGACTACGTAGTCGATGTTGTCGCCCTTCTTCTGGATGTGCTGGAAGTTGTGGATGTGACCGCAGGCATAAATCGCCACATTATTATATTTATGGAGGATAGGCAGAAGGCGCTTCTGCATGTCGAGGCGCTCATTCTCCTTCTTCGTGGTGTAGGCGTAGATAGGATGATGGCCTACCACGATGACCCAGTCTTCCTTGGCATTCTTCAGGGTTTCGTCGAGCCATGAAAGCTGAGCCTCTGCATCCTGCTTGCAGGCATCAGGATAGATTTCTGAATTCTTTCGGTAAGAATCGATGAGAGGTGTGGTATCGAGGAAGATGACACGCACGGTGGTTCCCTTGTGATCGAACACCTTGGTGTAATATTTGGCTGGCATCATCCAGCGTCGGCTTACCTTGCCGTAGTCCATAAAAGCCTGGGTATTACCACGATACTCATGGTTGCCACAAACCGGGAACCAGTTGAGCATCAGGTCGGGATGAGAATAAAC
>JAIJUV010000474.1 GCA_022732315.1 Prevotella sp. | reverse complement strand
GCCAATCTCGATGAGAGCCTTTTTCTGACTCCAGTGGATACAACCAAACGGGTTTCCGATTACATGATAGACTTGCGGTCTAAGGAAGTACGTGATGTAAAGATTTTGATTCCAGAGAAAATGGAGGTCAGTAGTCTCCCCGCACCTTATCAGATTCATACTGCATGGGTTGATTTTTGTCGCACTTATTCTCAAGCAGGCAATCAGATTGTTATGCATAAGGAGTGTGTAATACACCACAGACGTGTTCCGCGAAGCGAAATCCCTGCTTGGAATAAGATTATAAGTGATTGGGGAGCAGCTTGTAATGAGCAAGTAGTATTAAAGGAAAAATGAGTTAAATGTATTATTCATAGTCAAAAAGTTGAATTATGGGAAAGATTAAAGTAATCCGAGTTGTCTTCAGTATTCTGTTGGTACAGCTCTTGACGTTGTCAGTGAATGCTGACGAGAAAGCTGATTATTTGAAGTTGGCGCAAAAGGTGCGGCAAGAAGTTTGGAGCAGTACGCCTGCTGACTTTCAAAAACGAACGGTTCCCGACAGATACAAGAATGCTTCGGCCGTCATACTATCTTATTATCGGGAGTTGAGCACGGATTATTATCGTAAGGCAACGGCTGATCTGGTGCTCAATCTTCGCCTTACTCGTCAGATAGACTGTACGGATATGGAGCGTATGTTAATTCAAATCAATGACAAAAAGGCGTTGAAGGATTATTCTGAGTTTACTTTCAAGACGAAAAGTAGAAAGTGGACCTGGGGATATCATCATAAAACGCAAACGGTGCTTGGCATTCGTGTTATAAAGAAGAATGGTAACGTACAGGAAGTAAGTTTAGATGACTATGTAGATGTCAAGGAAGGCAAAAATGACAAGGACTTGAGTCAGAAGATAGCTGTGCCTGGTTTGGAAGTGGGAGATTGTATTGATGTCTTTTCTCTAGACCAAATAGATACACAGGAACAACAGCTGGATCCTTTCTATTTTGTTCTTCGTCAAGACGAACCTGTCCTTTATACCAAGGTTCACTGTGTGCTAGACCAAAGTCTTGCCACCGTCTATCGGACGATGAATGGTGCCCCTGATTTTACTCAGACCACAGACAAGGACAAAAATGCAGTGCTTGATATGGTTATGGATAAGCCGGTAGATGCAGAATCATCCATTTGGTATAATTCTTTGGAGCAGTCACCTTTTATAGAGATGTATATTACCCCGACCAAGGCTAAAGTGGCAGTAGTAGAGAAAGCTATGCGCCAAAAAGGTGTTCGAGGCAATCCTGATGTAACACCAATCCTGCAAGACGATTGGAAATTGCTGAAATCTTATGTGTCTAAGGGGGGATATTCTCCTGCTGGTCTTCCTAGTACGTACAAGAGCGTCTTCAAGTCTGCCAAAAAAGAGGGGATGTCTGCCGAGGAGAAAGCTGACCGTATTTATTCTTTTGAGTATGTTAGTGGGGGAGCTTCTCAGAGGGTTTTTAATACAGTGGCTAATTATTTGCGTAAATTGGGCGTGGAAATAGAAATGGGCATTACCACTCCGTTTGGTGCATTGCCTGTTGATAAACTGATTAA
>JAIJUV010000473.1 GCA_022732315.1 Prevotella sp. | reverse complement strand
AAATTCAGAGAATAAGGCACCTGGTACTTGCAGAAATGTGGCTTGCACTAACTTTGCAGCGGAAAAAGTAAGTGTGGATGCTTCGTCCAAAAATATGAACGAAAAGGATGAGTAGAAAATATTTGCAGTTGGTTGGGTAAAGGAAAGCTGCATCCTCCTCGATGTTGTTCAAGCAAACTGGTTGCGCAATACGGCTTATAAGTTCAAGAGATTGGCAGGAAAACTCAAACTTCATCATGAATATGAATATGGCTAAGCAAAGAAAAGAACGATCAGACCTCCGACTGCCAAGGGTAAGCATCTGTATGTAGAGGGAAGCTAATCAGAGAAGCATGAAGCCTGAGACAAGAGGCAAGCTCAACCAATATCTCTTGGCAACAAGCGAAGTTGAAGAGAAGAACGTCGAAATTTCAGCAAGGAGAAGAGTGTAAAGCCTTGAACCAGCTAAAGAGCAACCAAGGCAAAGCTTACGGCGCATACAGCATACAAGTTTAAGGTTTAAGTTTACCCATGTATATATACATGTTCTTTCAAACTCAAATAGTAAACCTCTACCGATTTTTAACCACTCAAACCAGGAAGTTTACAAGTTTAAGAAAACCATATATATATATGCCGAAATAAACTTGTTTATTAGCATATAGTCAAGGATTTTGAGAGAATCTATTTTTCCTTGCTGAAATACAAGAATAATTATACGAAATGGAGAGGAAAACTCATCCATACTAGGATGAAAATCGCAAAAACATGCCGATAAGTCGTGGAAATCTATCATTTTTCAATAGATTTCCACGACTTATCGATATATTTTGGAGATTTTTGCAGGATAAAAGAATTTTTATACGACAAGTAACTTCTACAAATAGCGACAGCTTTTGACAAGCAAAAGGTCGTAAATCAGCTAATTTGTGTTAATTATGCAACGCTTTTGCAAGTATTCGACATTAAGCTATGCATTTTTCAAAGAAAAAGCTTATCTTTGCATCAGTATTAATAGGAAAATGACATTGTTATGATACTTAGAGCTACATTTGAAAATATATATTCCATCAAGGATGAGACTCAAATCAGCTTTGTGGCAGGTAAGAGCAACGCACATCCGTCTCATGTTTCCCGTGCAGAGAAGCGTGACGATATTTCTGTGCTGAAGGCTGGTATCGTGTATGGTGCCAATGCTTCCGGAAAGAGCAACGTCATCAAGGCCATTGCACTGCTCCAGCAGATTGCCAATGGAAGCTTTCCGCAAAGCAAGGTGGAACCTTTCAAGCTTGCTGATACCGAAGAGAAAAACTCTAAGGTAGAAATCGAGTTCAAGACCAAGGGTAAGTGCTTTGCCTATGGCATGGAGTTCACCATCGGAGGAATCAAGGAGGAATGGCTGTTTGAAATCAACAGCCGTACCGACAAGGAAGTTTTCACCAGAAAGATTACAGCTGCCGGCAACGAGTTCACGTTTGGCAAGGTGGATGGAAACGAAGAAACATCCATGCTGCTGAAATTCATCGCCCACAGTACTCCTTCCGATTCCAGCTTCCTTTCAGAGTATGTGCGCAGAAACGGCAAGGGACTTGAAACCATA
>JAIJUV010000099.1 GCA_022732315.1 Prevotella sp. | reverse complement strand
GTTGCAGCAGGATATTTGCAGATGACTAATCCAGATAATCCTACAGCAAGTAATCAAAAATACAAGAAAGTAAACAAAAGATAAGAAGCGTATGGATTCGTTATTTCTACTTCAGTTTGCATGTTTCATATTCATGCTCATCAATGCCTTCATCGTGGCACTCTCTCATCTGCATGTAAGATGGGAGAACAAGCGGTATGAGCGTTCACGATGGATGATTATTATCGCCTTAATAGGATTGGCGATACAATATGTCATACAGATGGGGTTCGGCTTCCGTGCTGCTGACGACAGTCTTGGGGCTGTCGTTAACATTCTCGTTTATACGCCCTGTTTTTCGCTTATCTCCATGGGAATCTACAACATAGAGGCAACACGTTCCAACCTCAGAAAGATGATACTGATGTGCAGTGGTATTTATGCTGCCATCATTGTGGCCTTTTTCGTGGGAACCAGTCTCCATCATAGCCTGTATATCAGAGAAGGGCTTTATATTATGCTGGCTCTGTTCTGCGTAAGTGTCATCTATTGCATATCCATGATTGTCAGGGAGATGATTAGGCGCAGGAACTTATTGGAAACGATGGCGGCTACAGATATATTGCCCTATGTGAGTCACAATAAAATCTTTTATTGATTGAATATCAGCGAGTTAAACACTTTAAATAATGTAACTGCTAACGATTTAGAAACGAGCTATATTCTTTTTCTTTCACAACTTTGCAATATACAAAGAACGCTTTGATTATGAGTGCATAAGATAAATCTATTTTCTGATAATTGATAGTTTTTACTTCATTTTTATATATCTTTCACTAAAGGATATTACTTCATAGGAAAAGCACTAAATTGCCAAAAAGTAAATATATCTAACAGTCTTGATAAAAAAAACGCCTTTTACGTCATTTTTGCGTTGATTTTGCACAAAATATTCTTCATTAATAATTCTTTTTATTAACTTTGCAAGGCAATATATAATGTAGCCAAGTAACTTTGGCTCGTTTAGACTTGCAGTAAGTAGTAAACAGATTGTCAAACTAAAAAATAAAAAAAAGAAACAGACAGATATTTAAAGGAACGTCTAAGTGGAAGCTGTTCAGTGAACAAATTCCATAAGGGAAAGTACATTTCCTAAGATAGAGGCGATTCTGTTCTAAACTTTTTGGATATTGAGCTTTTAGCTCTTGTTCTCTCGTCTATGAATACCGCCAATTTTCAACACACGAGGACAAGCAGGCAGAAGGTTCACGCTCATAAGGCGTGGACTGTTCTGTGCTTGTTGTGTGTGCTGGTCACTTGGCGGTAACCGATAGACGAGACAAGCGTATGAACGGTTCACGCCTATTTTGTATCACAACTATTATCCAAAAAACGATGGAACAGAAAAATTATTTAAAATTGATTTGGATGGTTGCATTTATAGCTTTTGCAGCCGTCAGTTGTTGGGCGACAGCAGAATCCCTACACTTATTGTTATCATCATGGCCTTTAGCTATGTGTTGGGTTGTAACTGTCGGATTTTTCATTATTGCATCTTTGGGAACAAAGATGATTGTCGATAGTCTCAATCAAAATATCTATCTTGAAAAACGTGGTCTGCGTTTGGTAGGGGGTATTGTGATTGTTCTTATCTTTTGGTTGATTTGTAGTATGCCAACTAATACTCATACTTTCTTTTATCGCACAGTGATAAACGACAAGGTGAATACAGACATATCTACAACAAGAGGATATTTGAGTCAAATAAAGAACAACACAAACAACAAAACACAGGCTACGGTAAAAGTCAATGAACTTAAAAACAAAGTAGATGTTCTTTTGGGCGAATTAGAAGCTGAAATCAAGAACGAAGTAAACCCAGGATTTGGACCTAAGTCAAAAGAGATATTGCGTAAGTTTGCTACACTTTTGGGAGTTGATAAAGTTGAACCTTTAAGCTATAAGGGGACTTCTAAACAAGACCGTGATAAACTATGCGATGCATATCGCACGAAAATCTACATTCTGGCAGAAAACCGTGCAACCAATATAATGGCGCACATTCTGTCGCCAAACTCTGACAATATAAAAGAGGTAAAACGAGATGACGAGAACTTGGCTTTGGTGAAAAAATATATTGGGGATAAAACTATCAATCTCAATGATGCAGAAGACATTGAAGATGTTTGTGACAAACTCAATACGGCATATAACACTGTTAAAAAGAATAGTGACTTTGTAAACTTTTCTTCTAAGACAGACGAGACAAACTATACCGCCGACAATCCTGTAACAAAAGTAAAACGCATGATAAGCGTATTCGATGTATGGGAGGACTTCATGGCTGGTGAATATGCAGGACATGGTTTCATGTTCTGGATTATCATTTCTATTTTGGTAGATATAGCAGCATTTATCTTCTTTGATTTAGCATTTAAGAAAAGAGAAATTTAAAAATAAGAAATATGGCAGAAATGAATTTAGGAGGTAGCACGGAAAATGTAGCTACTCCAATCTCTGAGGGAACAACTACTAATGAGATTCCAGAAGAGGCTGATACTTCAACGGTAGATGCTTCTGCACCAAACGTGCAAGTAAATGAAGCGGGCATGAGTTCGGAGGAACTGAACGATGCTAATAAAATAAAGGTAACTATTGCCGATTACAAAACCCCTTTAGTGGTTTTCTTCGGACCTCCTGCGTGTGGAAAAACAATGACTTTGATTCGTCTGACGCGATACTTGCAAGGAAAAGGCTACACCATAGAGCCTGTAACGTCATTCAGACCGACCTACGACAAGAACTATAGCGACATGTGTGCCAACTTCGATTCTATGATAGGAAGTGAGGATGCAGCAAAGTCAACAAGCAAGATAAACTTTATGCTTGTGCAAGTGTTACGTGATGGCAAGCCTTTGTGCCAAATACTTGAAGGTCCAGGAGAGTATTATTTCTCCCCAGAAAAGCCACAGGCAAGTTTTCCTAAGTATGTCAATGCGATTATCAGCAGTTCTAACAGAAAGATTTGGGCTATCATGGTCGAACCAGACAATACAAACAAGCGAATGGACGTGGAAGCTCGTCGACAATATGCCGTCAAACTCACCAAGTTGAAGACACGCATAGCTGCGAAAGACAAAGTTATGTTTATATTCAATAAAATTGATGCGACCCCATATGTGATAAGTCCAGGCAATATCAGATACAGTCAAGCTTTGCAACATACGGAGTTCTTATACCCAGGCATATTTGCTCCATTTATGAATGTAAATCCTATCACCCGATTTTGGAAACCATACAATTTTGACTTTGTGGCTTTTCAAACAGGCGACTTTTCAGAAGCCTCGGATGGTACGCTTACTTTTGAGCAAGGTCCAGATGCTTATCCAAGAAACTTGTGGAATTTTATACTAAAACGCATAAGAGGTTAAAATATGGATATAGAAATTTTTGTTCACGGAGTACCCAATGGGCAGAGCTTTTGGGGCAAGGAGGAAGACCGCAATTACTTTGGTAATTTCTATGGTCAGAGCAACTCCGAAGCTGTGAAGTACCTTATACAAACACGCTCGTCAAATGGTAAGACCTATTGTTATTACAATTACTTGGTCTATCAAAACGTTATCGGCAGTGATGGACGTGAGGGTTCTTACTTTGGAGTCTCTATCAGATTTGATGCGTACTGTAAAGATTTTATAGGTATCTACAAAATATTGGATACTGTATTTACTGCTCATGTTCTGAATAAGATATTGAAAGTTCAAAACGGGAACTACAAATACATTATAGCAGACTTTGTCAGCGCATCTGAAATGATGGGCAATATAAAAGAAGCCATTTGGCAACTTCTCCAATCCACACTCACTAACGAGAGCGTTTGTGGCTTGGGTGGCTTTGCCTTTGGTGGTGGAAGTCTCCCAACTGGTAATCTTTATGAAATAACAGCCAATGATGTAGAAGCAACGGTAAAACAATATGGAAAGATTGCCCTTTCTCCATACTATCCAACAGTCAGAGAAAAGGGAATGGCTCAGCAATATGATTCTAAACTTCAATCTGTTAAACAACAATATGAAGAAAGATATAGTGCAGAGATTAATGCCAAAGAACAAACAAATCGTTCTCTTAACGACTCTTTGACATCGGTACAAAGAGAATGCACAAAGCTACAAGAGGCTATTGCTCATAGAGATAAAATCATCGCACAAAAAGATTCTGCAATTACAAACTTGGAGAATCAGATTAATCAGATTGGGCAAACCCAAAAGGCTATAAAAAACATCAACCTTATCAAAGCACCAATCATTGAGCTTGCGAATATCTTGGGAAATCAAAGAGTGCATGGACGTGAAGAAAACACCAAGCAGAGAAAAGGAAGTCCTTTCTCTCCAAAAGGATTAATACCTTTGGTAAATCTGGGCATACTTCTCTTAGTCCTCATCGTAGTGATTTTACTCATGTTTAAGGTATCACCAAATGGGAATAAATCCAATGATACATTTGAGAGCTTGCAAGACTCTATCTCTATATTGAAAGAGGAAAATGAAGAGTTGAAGAACCAACTTCCTTCCACAGAAGGTAACGATGAAACAAAAGATATTGTACAAGAAACTTTCGGCACAGGAAGAACTACGTCCAATACTCCAAATGAGGTCTCAATTGATGTCAATAATTACAATGAGAGAAAAGCAAAATTCTTACAATTAGGCACCCATTATAGTGCTACTGTCAAGAATCCTTCAACTAATGAAGGTTGTAAATGGAGCATAAAAGGAGGACATATTGTTGGTGCAGACAATGGGACGAAAGTTACGTTTGTCCCGGAATCCGACCAAGTTACTCTTAGCTATCAAAATAAGGATGGAGAAAGCGTAAGCCGTTCTTTGATTATAACATCAAATTAAAATGACATGAAGATTATCAAGTTCATTTTAGGCTTTTTCATCACCACTACACTCATCTCGTGTGGTGGTGATAAGAAAAAGCCTATATACGTAGAAACAGAGAACGTTTCGGAAGAAACAGATGATTCATCTTATGCACAAAGCGGAGATGAGATTGTTGTTCCTTTCCGAAACGAGAACGGTGTGAAATACGTTCAAGTAAAGGTTAATGGAGTTGGATTTGAAATGATATTCGACACAGGTTGCTCTGGAGCACTTATTTCGGTTGCAGAGGCAAACTATCTCTATCAAAAAGGCAAATTGACCCAAGAAGACATACTTGGAACAGCTCAATCGCAAATAGCAGACGGAAGTGTTGTAGAAAACATGGTAGTGAACCTAAAGGAGGTTGTTATCAATGACCAAATCCTATGTCCTAACGTGCAAGCCACTGTATCAAACAACATCAACGCTCCGCTTTTGCTTGGAAACGAAATTTTAGACAGACTTGCTACCATCAAAATTGATAATGAGCAAGAAGCCTTAATCTTTAAGTTGAAATAATGGTAAATAGTTCTATATACATATTTGGGGCTTTTGACAATGGATATACGCAATATCCAGACAATTATGCAAAGGAAATATATCAAAATTTCTTTGCACAAGCAAGGTCTAAGTCCCAAATCGTGATACACAGAGATAAAGAACTTATGTATTATGGCTATATCCGTCAATTGGATAAATATTCACAATACATAGGTTTTTGTGTACTTCTCAATGGCATGATGCTTACCAATGTAAGCAACTTGTTCACTGTATTTGAAAATGCCATTGCCGAAATGGTGTCTCGTGGGGATATCATCGCATTTAACGAACAAGGTGACATCGTATCGACAACAAATAGCCTTGCCAATAAATTGCAAGAAGTGAATGCTGTCACAGCTATCATTAGAAATGGGATAGACGGAATGGATTCTTATACAAAATCTCTTCCACCTGTCAATTATTCTATATCCAATACAGAGAAGAAGGTCTTTGCATATAGTGATTCCAATGATACCATCATTGATGCTTCATACAGATACGCCTACACTTATGTGGCGAAGGATAAAGAATACAACACTGCTTCGCTTTCTGGCTATAAAGGTATCATTAGAAAGTTACACAAAGAAAAAGACGAGTTGTCTTCCGAATATGGTAAGTTAAAGACCCAATATGACAAACTGAACAAGCAAAAGAAGCAGTACAAAAATGTTATTATTTTGTGCTTGATAGTAGTATTTTGTGGCATTGGTCTGTTCTTTCTAAATGATACTTTGAACAGTACTCAACAAACACTTGAACAGTCTCAAAACGAAAACGTTCAAAAAGGCAAAACTATCCAAAAACTAAATTCAGACATAACAGTTCTAAACGGAAATATTAGTAACTTAGAGTCCTCTTTATCATTGGAACAAAGTAAGCGTGAAGAGGCAGAAACGGAATTGAATACGTTGAAGAATATCTATATGGAACAGCAACCATTATTTATTAAAAGTACATCATTCAACTTCAATTCTGGCTATTTGTCATTTGAGTATTATGGGTATTACGAAAAGACTGTTACATTGGGAGTAAGAGCGTTTGATGGTAATTATTCCTATTCTAATTCCACAACCTTTAATGTGGAAAAAGGACATCATTCATCATCCATATACCTAAGTAGTTATTTGAGCAGTTCACGATGGTATTCATTTGAATTGCTGATAGGGAACAAGATTATTGGTGGTGACAGGCATTGATGGCATCTGATATTAGAGTGGTGCAAATTATTGAAATGGGGTTGTGTATGTGGATATTTCCTCTTACACAACCCTTATCTATAATCTTATTTTACAATAGTTTTCCGAATTTCATCTGCTTCGTGTGATAGCTTTTTCGCAACACTATCTTTGTAAGCAGCCATTTCAACCATTTCATGGTGTCTGCGAATAGAATCCTCATAAACTGCGACACGATTTCTAACATTATTGATAACATCATCATCACGTTGTACTGAGAAGTACTTTTCGATATAACGAATATTCGGGTCGTCAGATGGCAGTACCATTCGCAATGCTCGATACTTCAAGTCTGCCTCCTCCCAATCTTGGTGTTCTCGCCATTGGGTTAGATTGCCCCAAATGGATATGACAAGAGATAGAGCCAAGCCACCAATGAAAAGTAGAACATACTTTGAAGTTGGCTCGAAGCGATGGGTTACAATCTTCTTTTGAGGTGTATTACCCATTGCATGAAGTTTGTCCTGCACATTTTTTGATGTGGCATTCAGCTCTTGTTTCACCTGATTAATGGTATCAAACAAGAGTTTGCTTCGCAGTTCATCTTTGCTTGCTTCTTTCTTGGTAAGGTCGGTAAAGATGCAGATAGCCTCTCTTAATTTTGCCATTTTTCCAATAGTTTCCTCTTCTTTTGCAGATACAGAAAGGATGGCTTTTTCAAGTTTGCTTGTGTCAATACTTGCAGGGCTGAGAACTGTTTCCGCTCCTGCGTTCTTTGGTGAAGCAGAAAGTTCATCAACTTTCTGCTCCAATCTCTCAACTGTGCCGTAGATGGCTTCCAACATTTCTTCTTTCATATTTCTTTTGTTGTTTGAATGGTTTGTAACTTGCATCAAAGGCTAAAGCCTCTTCTGCGTTTCTTCTTTTTTTTCTTGGCTGATTCATCCTCTGGGAATGGCTCAAAGGTCTGAGCGTTGGCAGGAACAAAAAGTCCTATGGAAGAAATGCCGTTCCATGGGTCTTGACTGCTCTCCGACATGAATGGCACCTGCTCGTCCTTGTGACTACCTTGCTCATATTGTTGAGTAGAGCTGGATTTTGCTGATACATGGTTCTCCGTTCCCTCAAACCTTGCATTCAGTTTGCCAAAGCTATAGTCTCGGCTAATCTGCGTACCCTTGAAGCTATATCCATCCTTGCTGAAACGGATACCTTGCACCTTGGTTCGCTCCTTGTCCTTATAGACAAACTCCAAGAGAATACCTCGTTTTGCAAGTTCATTCTTGAACTTTTGCCAGCTATCAGCGACTTTCAAGGCATCCTTGATGGCATTGTAAATCTCGTATTTGGCACGCTCCGCATTGCGTAATTTGCGAGTGTTAGTCTTGCTCTTATCCGTTCCGTAAGTCAGTCCATACTTGGATTTTAGAGCCTTGGTCACTTGCTCATTACGTCTGTAATCATTCCTGTCCGATATGAGCTTACCCTCATTATTGATACGGTTGTACACGATATGGCAATGTGGATTGTCCGTATTATGATGCCTAACGATGATGAATTGGGTATCGGTGATGCCCATCATCTGCATGTATTCAAGGGCTATCTTAGCCATGAACTCATCAGGCAAACGTGGCTTATCCTCGGGCTTGAAGCTCAATGCGATGTGTCCCACAGGCTTCTTAATCCTTGGATTTAGTAGCCTTTGTAGCTCAAAACTTTGCATCATCTCGGCATTCGTGCCGAGCAGAACACCATCGGAAGCAAGGATTTTCGCCTCGTCCTTGCCTGTCACATAGCGGATGCAACCGCCAAAAGAGCTGCCCTTCTTTAGCTTGCCTATCATGTGGTATCCTCCTTTCTGCCTATTCCGCATGGCTTCGATTTGGAGCTTGCTTGGCGATACTCGCCAAGAATTGCTTTCAATCTTCTCAACAAGTCCATCACATACACATGGGTCTCATGGAAACCTCTCTGATGCGACAGCTTGGTAAGTTGGTTGAGGTTGTTCGCCATACCGATGAGGTTCTTGGCGATGGCTATCGTCTCAGCGTTGTGTCCGCTGACCACCTCTCCGTTCAAGGCGGACTCACGTATGTACTCCGCCAACTTGCGGTTGGCTTTTCTCGCCCTCAGTCTCAATGCCTCGTAGCTTGGCTTTGAGAACTTCACCGTGACAGACTTCGACAGCTTGCGAACCCTGCCTGTGGGCGGTCTTCCGCCCTTTCTCTTGTTCTGTTCCTGTATGCTTGTCATTCGATTTACTGTTTACAGTTGGTACACTCACTTTCTGCGACCGTCGGGAGCAAAATTCCTCCGCCCTCATGGTGGAGCGAGGCGTTTTGGGATTCCCAAAACATAA
>JAIJUV010000472.1 GCA_022732315.1 Prevotella sp. | reverse complement strand
GGTCTTTATCTCATTGGAGAAACCGTTGGGTGTAAGTCCAACAGAATCCAAGACATCCAAGGCTTCGTCTTGGAGGTTTGCCCAATCTTCCATAGTGAAGTTGGCAGACTCTTCCTTTGAAGGCGAAAGTACAAACGTGGTCATGAACCTTTCCAACTTTCTGCCCACAGTCCTTTCCGCCTGATGATACTGGCAATGATGTTTCATCATGTACCAGATGGCGGTAGGGTCAAGACCATCTGGCATGTTGTTCACCTTGACCGTTTTTGCCTTCTCCTTTTCCAATGCGTACCTTACGGAATTGCCTCCATACGATACTACCTTTGCGAGCATAATCATAATTGTTCCTTTGATTTGGTCTGTGCGTTTGTTGCGATATTCTCTTCAATGCTATACCAATGTTGGATAAGCCCTGCAACGGCATCAATCCACCAACGCATGAATTTCTCATTCTTGAAGAACCGAGCCTTTTCCTCAGCCGTTTTCTTGGATAGCACGTTGCTGATTTTTATCAAATCCGTCCTTGCGATGGCGAGAGAGTTGAGAGCGTCCACCTCTTCCTTGGTGAGCCTCATGCGTGGACGGTGCTTCAAACCAGTCTCAACGACATAGCGGCTCAGACTTATTCCACACTCCTTGGCAAGTGCCTGGAGCTGCTTTAACTCTTCTTTCGTACATCGGTAGGTATGGACTTCCGTAGGCGGTTTCCTTATGATTTTCTTCTTTCTCATTTGTCCTTGTCTCTGATTAAAAAGGGATGATTACAAGCACCTTGCAAAGGTGGTCACGACTGCGAGCCTGCGAGTAGTCCGAGAAACTTTTAGGAATACAGAAAGACGGACACGGCTTTTGTATTACAAAAGGATTTCTCGAAAAGTACCTATAAAATGACGGCACTTTTAACAGCGTCCGTCCCCAAGGCTGCTAAACGTATTACAGTTTGGCGGTAGCCTATGGCGGTCAATCGTCCTTTGGGATGATTTATTGGTATGGTGGCTCATTAGCCTCTGTATGCCTATTGATTGCCGTTATTGGAGTCGTTAGGCTTGTAACCATTGTCATTAGAACCGTTAGACTGTTGTGTTTGTCCTCCTGCCAGATGCTGTGGATATGTGTTGTGTTCTCCCTTATTCTGTTTGGCATCTGCTTCTTGCAGGGAAGAAGGATTGCCAACAGACTGTTTGGAGTAGTTTTGTTGTGGGGAAATTCCACCAGTAACAGCATCGGAAAGATTACCATTCGTTCCGACCTTACCCACGCTTCTGTTGTCATTAGATGAAGTCGAATTTAGGGAAGAAGAAATATCTGCTGTAGAAGAATTGCCCTTGTTGTCAGTATCGGATATTCCATTGGCAGAATGCCCATCTTCCTTGTCCGACTTTGTATTATCCTCCGTTGTCGTAACAATTACTCTTGCTTGTGGAACTTCCGTGTGGATGATTGCAGAGCCATCAGTATTGCGCTTCAATGAAAAGCCGTTCTTGACAAATCTTCCGTCCACATACCAACCAGAGAGTGAATGCAGGGTAATGATGCGGTTGTCTCCAACTTTTTGTGAAGAGGAAATACCCACAGCCTCCATAGCC
>JAIJUV010000098.1 GCA_022732315.1 Prevotella sp. | reverse complement strand
TGGTATGACAACGAGATTGGTTACTCACACAAGGTTGTTGAGTTGATCAAGATCATGAAGAAGCACAACGGTTAATTCGTTGCCTCTTAACGATTAAGAAGATATTGCCGCCTAGCATTTTTAATGCTGGGCGGCTTTTTGTTTTTATGCCTATGCAGGTTTGTGCTTGTGTGCTAAAACGCGCAAATGACTGCTCATAACGTTATAAAGTGAGAAATTCCTCTCGTTTTATTTTGTTTTCTCAATAATTTCCCTTATCTTTGCGGCATGAAACATTCTATGATAACCATATTGGGTCCTACTGCGAGCGGAAAGACGAGTCTTGCCGCTGCACTTGCTGCCAGGATTAACAGCTTGGATGCTGCGTCGTGGGGTGGCAACACGCAGGGTGCGGAGATTATCAGTGCTGATAGTCGCCAGGTGTATCGTGGTATGGACATTGGTACAGGAAAGGACTTGGAAGATTATACCATTGATGGAAAGCAGATACCTTATCATCTGATAGATATCTGTGAACCGGGTACGAAATACAATCTCTTTGAATATCAGCAAGACTTCTATGATGCTTATCTTGATATTCAGAAGAGAGGAGTGCTGCCGATTCTTTGTGGAGGTACCGGACTTTATATAGAATCGGTGCTCAAGGGATACCGTCTTTCTCCTGTTCCTCAGAATCAGGAACTTAGAGATAGATTGGCAGGTAAATCCTTGGAGGAACTCACCGTGATATTGCAAGAGTTGAAGGCTAAAACGGGATCGAATATGCACAATCGCACAGACGTGGATACTGCTCAGCGTGCTATCCGTGCCATCGAGATAGAGACGCATAATCTGGAACATCCGATGCCGGAGCGTGAACTCCCCGCTGTAGATTCACTCATCATTGGTGTGAGTATCGACCGTGATGCGCGCCGTGAGAAGATTACCCGCAGATTGAAGCAGCGCCTCCAGGAAGGAATGGTAGATGAAATAGTCACGCTGTTAGATAAAGGTATTCCTGCGGAAAACCTTCTCTATTATGGGCTGGAGTATAAGTTTGTTACGGAATACGTGATAGGCAAGACTACATACGAGGAAATGTTCCGGAGTCTTGAGATAGCCATCCATCAGTTTGCCAAGCGCCAGATGACTTGGTTTAGAGGCATGGAGCGAAGGGGCTTCACTATCCATTGGATAGATGCTTTGCAGCCGATGGAGCAGAAAGTGGATCAAGTGATGGAATTAGTTAAAAATTCAAAGTAAAAAGCATGGCAGCTAATGAGAATAAATGGGGACTTCTTTACTGTCCCCGAGGCGGTTGGCGCAGCAACAAGCGCTGGGAAAAGATAGAAAAGGTGCTCAGGCAGCAAGGCGTGGATTACGACTTTGTGCAGAGCGAGAACCAGAAAAGCGTGGAGCGTCTGGTGAAGATGTTTGTCAACAATGGCTATAAGACGATAGTGATTGTTGGCGGAGATTCTGCGCTCAATGATGCCGTGAATTGCCTGATGCAGATGAACGAGGAAGAGCGTGATCAGGTGGCTTTGGGAGTGATACCTAACGGCTTGATGAACGACTTCGCTCATTTCTGGGGATTCGACGACAGTAATATCGAGCAGACTGTTGGTTGGCTCAAGAAGCGCCGCATCAGAAAGATAGACTTGGGTTGCATCCGATATACCAACAAGAAGGGGGATAAGTGTATTCGCTATTTCCTGAACTGTGTCAATGTGGGCTTCATCGCCAATATCATGAACTTGCGACGCAAGACTCATCATGCTTTCGGCTCCAGAACCTTGTCGTTCATCCTTTCGTTCATCCTGATGATTTTCCAGCGTCTGGATTACAAGATGAACATCCATATCAATACGGATGTGATTAAGCGTAGGGTGATGACCATGTGTATCGGTAATGCATCGGGCTATGGGCAGACGCCAAATGCCGTGCCGTATAATGGACTGCTTGATGTATCTGTGGTTTATCATCCGCAGATGACGCAGCTCTTTGAAGGCATCTATCTCTTTGTGAAAGGAAAGTTCCTCAATCATAAGAGCGTGCATCCTTATCGTACCCGCGAAGTGGAGGTGCAGGCTGATCCGCATGCCTTGATAGGCATTGATGGAAGATTGATGAATACGCCAGTGGGACCTTATAAGGTGACAGCCATCCAGGAAGTCATCAACTTCCTGATACCGGTATAAAAGATATAAGAGTATGATATGATAATGTGCCATAAGTCATCCTAGTAGTGACTTATGGCACATTGCCGTTTTGTATTTATCTCTAATCTTTAATCTCTTTATCCCATATCTGCAATCTTCTTCAACTCTTCTTCGTTGAGAATCTTGATTTTTCTGACGTTCGTCTCGATGAGGCCCTCGCTGACGAATGCCGAAAGGGTTCGGATGCAGTTGCTCGTTGTCATGTTGGCAATGTTTGCCAGGTCTTCTCTGCTCAGGCTGCAATCCAGGGTGCTGTCGTCTTTTGCCAACCCGTAGGAGTCGAGCAGAAACAGGAGGGCTTCGGCAAGGCGGGCACGGATGTGCTTTTGGGTGAGGTTCACTGTGCGATCATCCGACTTTCCTATTTCTATGCTCAGGTATTTGATGAAGTAATGACCAATGTTGAAGCTTTTCTGCAACAACTTCATCAATACAGCGATGGGGAAGGAAGCCACCACGCAATTGTCTAATGACATAGCTGCGGTCTTGTAGATTTCGTCAGCGAAGTAAGCTCTGAATCCGAAAAACTCGAGTGGTTTGATGACACGGATAATCTGGTTTTTGCCAGATATGCCATCCTTGAAGATCTTCACCTTTCCCGTGAGCAGGCACATGGCTTCTGTGGGCTGCTGCTCGTTTTGATAGATGAGTTCCCCCTTCTTGAACTTTTTGAGTTCGATATGCTCAAGCAGTAAGTCGAACTGTTCGTCCTCGATACCGCCCCATAGTTTGGCTATTGCTTTAGCCGCTTTTTCCTTGTTGCTTTCTTTCTTCTTGGCCATTATCCTAGTATGTTTACTTGTTCAATTTTGGATTTCCGGATGCAAAATTACACAAAAAAAATTAAATACGTTCCTAAAAATGGCTAAAAATATGTTTTATAACATACAAAACTCATTTTTTTCCAAAAAGTATTGACTTTTCTTTTGTCATAACGCAAAAAAGTTGTATCTTTGAATGCAATTAATATGGTCAACAAAAATTCAAAACCTTAATATAGATCTATGAGTTATCTAAAATTCGAAAAGGCCCTGATGACTAATTTACAAGAGTCATTGCCAAAAGAGTTGTTACGTACAAACCGCTCGGGTGCTTATTCGTGCTCAACGATTGTAGACTGTAATACACGAAAGTATCACGGACTGCTTGTCGTTCCAGTACCAGAACTGGACGATGATAATCACGTGCTCTTAAGTTCGCTCGACGTTACAGTGATTCAGCATGGCGCTGAGTTCAATCTTGGATTGCACAAGTACCAAGGCAACAACTACAGTCCGATGGGTCATAAGTACATTCGTGAGTTTGATTGCGATAAGGTGCCAACAACACTTTACCGCGTGGGTGGTGTAGTCCTCAAGAAAGAGGTAGTCTTCCAGCATTATGAGAACAGAATCCTGATTCGCTATACGCTGGTGGATGGTCATTCAGCCACTACACTTCGTTTCCGTCCATTCTTGGCTTTCCGTAGCGTCCGCCAGTTTACACATGAGAATGCCACAGCATCTCGTGACTATTCTGGAGTAGACAACGGAATCAAGACTTGCATGTATGCTGGCTATCCAGATCTCTATATGCAGTTCTCTAAGAAGAACGAGTTTAAATTCTGCCCAGATTGGTATCGTGGCGTGGAATATCCTAAGGAGCAGGAGAGAGGTTATGCTTCTAACGAAGACCTCTATGTACCAGGATATTTCGAGATGGGTATCAAGAAGGGTGAGACTATCGTCTTTGCTGCCTCTACTTCTGAAATCAAGACCAGCAGCTTGAAGAAGCTCTTTGATGAAGAAGTGGATGAGCGTTCGCCACGTGATAATTTCTTCCATTGCCTGGTGAATGCGGCGCATCAGTTCCATCGTCGTGAAAAGAACGACGACCGATACATCTTGGCGGGCTATCCTTGGTTCAAGTGTCGTGCCCGTGATACATTCATCTCTCTGCCGGGTCTTACCCTCTCTATCGAGGAGAACGACTACTTTGAGTTGGTGATGAAGACTGCCATGCGTGGTTACTATGAGTTTATGGAGGGCAAGCCTCTTACTGCTCATATCTCGGAAATCGAGATGCCTGACGTTCCTCTTTGGGCTATCTGGGCTCTGCAGCAGTATGCCAAGGAGACCTCTAAGGAGGAGTGCTACAAGAAGTATGGACAGTTTATCAAAGACGTAATTCATTTCATCCAGGACAACAAGCATCCTAACCTGGAGCTGATGGAGAACGGTCTGCTCTATACCAATGGCAAGGACAAGGCTGTGACTTGGATGAACTCCACTGCCAATGGCCGCCCTGTGGTACCTCGTACAGGTTATATCGTAGAGTTCAATGCTCTGTGGTATAATGCCTTGTGCTTCTGTGCTTCTCTGGCAGGAGCCGTTGGCGAAGAGGCTGCACAGCAGGAATTGCTGGCTAGCGCAGAGGTTACCAAGAAGTCGTTCGTTGATACATTCCTCAATGAGTATGGCTATCTCTACGATTACGTGGATGGCAATATGATGGATTGGAGTGTTAGACCAAACATGATCTTCCCAGTAGCATTTGATTATTCTCCTTTGTCGCAAGACCAGAAGAAGAAGGTACTTGATATCTGTACACGTGAACTCCTGACTCCTAAGGGATTGCGCTCTCTCTCTCCAAAGAGCGGTGGCTACAATCCTATTTATGTAGGTCCTCAGACTCAGCGCGACTATGCTTACCACCAGGGTACGGCATGGCCATGGCTCGGCGGTTTCTACATGGAGGCAAGTTTGAAGCTGTACAAGCGTACTCGCTTGAGCTTCGTAGAGCGCCAGATGGTGGGTTATGAGGATGAGATGTCTTATCACTGCCTCGGTACCATCAGCGAGCTCTTCGATGGCAATCCACCATTCTCTGGTCGTGGTGCCATATCTTTTGCTATGAACGTAGCAGAGATACTCCGTGCGCTCGAATTACTAGAAAAGTATCAATATTAATATAAGGAGGACGCTATATGAAAGTTTTAATGTTTGGCTGGGAGTATCCTCCTCATGTATTTGGTGGCTTGGCTACTGCCAACTTTGGTATCACTCAGGGCTTGCATGCCCAGGGTGATGTTGATATTACGCTGTGTCTGCCTCATCCTTTCGGTGATGAGGACCGCAGTGCATGTAAATTTGTGGCTATGAACAGTGTGCCTATCGCCTGGCGCGACGTCAATCGTGACTATGTGCAGCAGCGTGTGGGCAACATCATGAATCCTGATGACTATTTCCGCTATCGTGACCACATCTATGCCGACTTTAACTATATGAATGTGAATGACCTCGGCTGTATGGACTTTGCCGGTGGTTATCCATCTAATCTCCACGACGAGATCAACAACTACAGCATCATTGCTGGTGTTGTAGCCCGTAGCGAAGAATTTGATATCATCCATGCCCATGACTGGCTGACATTCCCTGCCGGCATCCATGCCAAGAGAGTGAGCGGCAAGCCTCTGTGCATCCACGTGCATGCTACTGATTTCGACCGCAGCCGTGGTAAGGTGAACCCTACCGTATATTCTATAGAGAAGGACGGTATGGACAATGCCGACTGCATCATGTGTGTATCTGAGTTGACCCGCCAGACCGTGATTAACCAGTATCACCAGGATCCACGCAAGTGCTTCGCCATGCACAATGCAGTGTATCCATTGAAGCAGGAGTGGCAGGACATCCCACGTCCAGACCATAAGGGTAAGGAGAAGGTGGTTACCTTCCTGGGACGTCTCACCATGCAGAAGGGTCCTGAGTATTTCGTAGAGGCAGCCAATATGGTATTGCACCGTACCCGCAACGTGCGTTTCTGCATGGCAGGTTCGGGCGATATGATGGACCAGATGATCTATCTCGCAGCTGAAAGAGGCATTGCCGACCGTTTCCACTTCCCAGGCTTCATGCGTGGCAAGCAGGTATATGAGTGCCTGAAGGATAGCGATGTCTATGTGATGCCATCCGTGAGTGAGCCTTTCGGTATCTCTCCTCTGGAGGCGATGCAGTGTGGTACACCTACCATCATCTCTAAGCAGAGTGGTTGTGGAGAAATCCTTACAAACTGTATCAAGGTGGATTACTGGGACATCCATGCCCTGGCTGATGCCATCTACAGCATCTGTCACAACGAGAGCCTGTTCGACTATCTCTCGGAGGAAGGCAGAAAAGAAGTAGATCAGATTACCTGGGAGAAAGTGGGAGCCCGCATCAAGAATCTCTATCTCAAGACATTGGGATGGAAGTAATGTTTAATGTTAAATGTTAAAGGGCTAATCATAAAGTTCAAAGTTCAAAATTTAAAGTTCAAAGTATGAAAACAATTTGTTTATATTTCGAGATACATCAGATTACCCATCTGAAACGCTACCGCTTCTTCGACATCGGTACTGATCATTATTACTATGATGATTATGAGAATGATCGTAGTATCAATGAGATTGCGGAGCGTTCCTATATGCCTGCCTTGAATGCCATTCAGGAGATGATTGAGAAGAATGGCCAGTATTTCAAGGTTGCCTTCTCTCTCTCTGGTGTGGGTATGGAGCAGTTGGAGCTCCATGCGCCTCAGGTATTGGAGAAGTTGCAGGAATTGAATAAGACCGGTTGCGTGGAGTTCCTTGCAGAGCCTTATTCTCATGGTCTTGCTTCCTTGATCAACGAGATGAGCTTCAAGTCAGAGGTAGAGCGCCAGTGCACCAAGATTGAGGAATATTTCGGCAAGAAGCCTACTGTGCTCCGTAACTCTTCTCTCATCTATAGCGATGAGATTGGTGCCGAGGTAGCTGATATGGGCTTCATCGGTATGCTTACCGAGGGTGCCAAGCACGTGTTAGGTTGGAAGTCACCTCACTATGTCTATCATTGTGCGATGAATCCAAAGCTCAAGCTCTTGCTCCGTGATATCCGTTTGAGCGACGATATCTCTCTCCGCTTCTCTAACAGCGATTGGGAGGGCTATCCACTCTTCGCTGATAACTACATGAACGAAATTGCTGCCACTCCACAGGAGGAGCAGGTAATCAATATCTTCATGGAGTTGTCTGCTTTGGGTATTGCTCAGCCTCTGTCAAGCAATATCCTCGAGTTTATGAAGGCTTTGCCTCAGTGTGCTAAGGATCGTGGCATCACCTTCTCTACTCCTACAGAGATTTGCCAGAAGATGAAGTCTGTAGGCGAGATCAACGTGCCTGATACATTGAGTTGGGTAGATGAGGAGCGCGATGTAAGCTCTTGGCTCGGTAACCCAATGCAGCGTGAGGCTTTCAACAAGCTCTATAGCGTAGCCGACCGTGTTCGCATTGCCAATGATCCACGTATCAACCAGGACTGGGATTATCTGCAGGCAAGCAATAACTTCCGCTTCATGACCACCAAGCCAAGTAACGTAGGTTTGGATCGTGGCATCTATTCTAGCCCATTCGATGCATTCACAAACTATATGAATATCCTTGGTGACTTCATCTCCCGAGTAAACAACCTTTATCCTACTGAGGTGGATAATGAGCAGTTGGAGGGACTTCTGACTACCATTACCAACCAGGATCAGGAAATCGAGATGCAGGATAAGGAGATTACCCGTCTCCAGGCTAAGATTGAGAAGATTGAGGCAGAGGTAGCTAAGCTCCGTGGGGAGAAGGCGACTAAGGCTTCAGCTAAGAAGCCTGCAGCAAAGACTGCTGCCAAGAAGGCTCCAGCCAAGAAGACAACAAAGGCTGAGCCTACAGAAGAAAAGAAGGATTAGATTTTAGATTACTCATAACTATTAATCCCCCTCGCTGCATTGATTTGCTGTGAGGGGGATTTTTTATTTCCCAAAAATATATACATTGATTATAACGAATCCGGAGGGAAGCGTTATTTTTCAAAGTGAATCCAGTCGATATCGAAGAAGGCTGCATCGTTCTTCTTGGCTGTGCGGGTATTGAAGAAACCGAGTTTCGCTCCAATCCACTTGCCTTCGCGCACAGTAAACGGATTGCCTATCTTGATGAACTTCTTGCCATCCAGGCTGTAGCTCCATTCTGCGATGGCCTGTATCTGGTTGGCAATGCCCTTGCTGTGTACCTTTACACGGAGCCATACGTCCTGTGTGGCGATGCGGGATGACGGGATGTCATCTACGGCATATTTCACAGTGTAAGGCTGTGGCTGCTTGCTGGTCTTGATGGCTACTTGCTTCACCACTTTCTCTGCCTTTCCCTTTTCTGCCTTCTCACAAGTTACATATTGCAAAACAACGCCTTCGTCCTTGGTATCAACAAATTTGAGTGCAGCATAGTCCATGCCCTGCATAATCATACCGGCACTTTCGCCCAATACCTTATCTTTCTCCTTGTAAGCCTCTGTGCGGTTAGGAATGAACTTCACCTTGGCTGTGGCTGTGAAATTCTCTGTAGGGAGCTTCTGGAGCAGCAGGTTTGGCAAATCATACAGGTTCTTTACATCTTCAGCCTGCTGCACGCCATAGAGACGCAACTTGGAATTCTTGGCATCGCAGAAGTACCAGTATTGACTGTAAGGACCATTCCACTGCCATTGCTGACCGAGATCTATGCTGTTGAAATCATCCGATTCCTTAGGCTGGAAGTTTCCGCTTGATGGCAGGTTTGGCTTCTTCCATTGCTGAACTGGATCTCCGCATCCGTCACCATCCTTGTCGTCTCCGATAACGAGCCAGTCGTTCACCCATTTGGCTGGTTGCAGATGCACCACACGTCCGTAGGCATGCTTATCCTGGAAGTGGAGGAACCAGTCCTCGCCGTTCTGGGTATCTACCCAAGCACCCTGGTGAGGGCCGTTTACCTTCTTGTTCTTTCCCTGTGCCAT
>JAIJUV010000471.1 GCA_022732315.1 Prevotella sp. | reverse complement strand
GAATCGCTTGCAGAGCATGCGAAAGCCAATATCCGTTACGTCTTCCATCGGAGCGAGGAAGAGGGGCTGAGGCCCAAATTCTATATTACCTATTTTCATCGTTTTATGAGGAGTTAAAGGAGTTAAGGAGTTAAAGGAGTTAAGACAAATGCTTCGAAAATGATAATCCTTGATATTCCTTCTCCAAAATTTCGGCTGCAAAGTTACACTTTTTTTATGAGAAATTGCCATGATATACAAAAAAACATGAGAATCTCATAACTGTTGTCTTAACTCCTTAACTCCCTTTAACTCCTTAATTCCTCCTTTGATTCACTTTAGAAGATGATACATTCCTCCTGCAAAGGTCTTGATGACTCCCTTCATCTCCAATGTGAAGAGGAGGGAAGTGAGGCGAGAAATGTCGATATTCGTCTTTACGGAGATGAGATTCACTTGCAGGTCGTTGGTCTTGGAGAGGACATCTACGATGAGTTGCTCCTCGGGCGATAACTCCGGGAAGAGGCTGCGCTCGATGCCTTGCTGCTTGGCTCGCATCAGGGTGGCGTCATCCTGCCAGCGCATGTCCTTGATGAAGTCGGCGGCACTGGTGATGAGACCTGCCCCGTTGTTTCTTATCAGATTGTTGCACCCCTCGCTATATGCGTCCCCGATACGGCCAGGAAAGGTAAAAACATCCCTGCCGTAGGCTTGGGAAATTTCGCAGGTGATGAGTCCGCCGCCATGGGCGGCGCTCTCTATCAGGATGCAGGCATCCGACATTCCTGCCACGATGCGGTTGCGGCGCACGAAGTTGATTTTATCTGCATTTGTTTGGGTGAGGAATTCGGTGAGCAAACCGCCTTGCTCTATCATTCTGGCAGCCGTTTCCCGGTGCTGGCGTGGGTAGAGGTCGTCGAGACCATGCGCCAGTACGCCTATGGTTTCGTAGCCGCAGGCGAGTGCCTGGCGATGAGCCACGATATCCACGCCATAGGCTAAGCCGCTCACGATGAGCACACGAGGTGAGAGCTGCTTCAAGTCGGAGATGAAGCGGCGGATGAGGTCTTCGCCGTAAGGGGTGCAGTGGCGGGTTCCCACGATGTTGATAATGCGCTGCTGGTTGAGATTAGCGTTGCCTTTGTAGAAGAGCATGAGTGGGGCGTCATCACAGTTTTTGAGTCGCTGCGGATAGCGGTCATCGTTCATCGTTATCGGTTCGATACCATATCTTATGTCGTACTCCAGTTCTACCTCGGCTCGCTTTCGAGCCTCGTCGCAGTTTTGGATAGCGTTCACGAGTTTATCCGAGGCATCGGGCAGGATGTCTCTCAGGTCGTTCTTATGCTCAAGGATGAGCGTGGCGGAGCCCACCTTTCTATATAGCTCCAGCATTCCTGCAAGGCTGAAATAATTCAGCCTTGTTAAGAGTATAGTATTTAATATTTCCTGTTGGTCTGCCATAATCTTCTATTTTTATCTTTTATAATCTTTTATCTTTTATAATCTTTTACTGAACTTTCGCATGTGGTTCAAGAACGGGCTGAAGGCCCAAAAGCTCCTAGCCCAGGGCATCGCCCTGGGGATAATGGCAATCAGCAAGGCGCCCTG
>JAIJUV010000470.1 GCA_022732315.1 Prevotella sp. | reverse complement strand
ACCTTTGCCACGGCTTCGCCACCCCGTTCGCCCGGATACCAAGCCTGAAGGATAGATTCCGCATTCTCTGTTTCTGGAACCATGGCAATGGCACTGCCCGAACAGTTGACGAACACCACTCGCTTGCCAGCCCGATGCAACATCTCCATCACCTTGCGCTGAGCCTGAGGCAATTCGATATCAGTTCTGTCGCCACCCTTGAAACCCGGCTCTGAAACCTTCATCTCCTCACCCTCAAGACTAGGAGAGATTCCGCCTACGAATACCACTACGTCAGCATCGCCGACCTCAGCCAGAAGCTGAGACTCGGTTGGCGTATAGTTCTTTACAATGTCAAACTGCATCACCGCCATATCGGTCTTCTGGAAGTAATCCACCTGTATCTTCACTGGCTTTCCCGCCTTCACGGAAATTGGCTTGTTGAGCATCTGTACACGGGCACGTCCCTTCCATACATTCACCACCGTATCGCCATCAATGATGAGTCGGTAACCATCATCGCATCCCATTCTGACGTTCAAGGTTTCATCCTCTTCCGGAGTAAACACGCCCTCGTATCGGGCAGAGAAATCCGTAAGATTCACTCCCGGTGCAAAGACGGTATTTCCGCCATTGCTCTGGTTGATTGGCGAAGTCATCATGGCAGTAGCCACAGGCTCGCCCTTCATCTCGGCATTGTTCCAATAAGTAGCCTTCATCCCCTTGCTGCCATCAGCAGAAGTCAGGAGATTGAACCGGCTTTCTGAAACTTCATTTCTTGTCAACGTGCAGGCAGGAATATACTTGGCGTCCTTTACATATTTTCTGATACCCTGCAGGATGGTGGTGGTAGATGTAGGATAACCCGAATAGTTGCCCCACTGCATGATGGAATCGTTGGCGTTCGGCCCCATCACCACCAACTTCATTCCTGATGATTTCAGCGGCAGAAGATTGTTCCGGTTCTGAAGAAGCACGATTCCCTCTTCTGCCATCTTCTCTGCCAAATCCTTATGCGCCTTGCTGGCGATGACGGAAGATGGAATCTGAGTCCAAGGCACGTTTTCGTCCTGATCGAAATCACCCAGGCGGAAACGGGCTATCAGCAGGCGCTTCAAGCTCTCGTTCACCTTTTCCTCGCTGATCAGTCCTGTCTTCACCGCTTCAGGAAGCGAACGGTAAACGCTTCCGCATTCCACGTCGGTTCCGGCACCAATTGCCTGCGCCGTAGCCTCAGTCGGAGTCTTCGCCGTACAATGTCTGCCAGGCACATAAAAGTCGTTGATGGCTCCGCAATCAGAAGTAATCAATCCCTTGAATCCCCATTCATCACGAAGAATCTGTCGTTCATACCTGGCATTGCTGCAACAAGGCGCTCCGTCAATCCGCTGATAGGCGCACATCACCTCAGCCACATTTCCATCCTGCACCAGCGATTTGAAGGCGGGCAGATAAGTCTCCCACAAATCCCGCTCAGGCAAATCCTCTACATTGAAACTGTGCCTATTCCATTCCGGACCACTATGAACGGCAAAATGCTTGGCACAGGCAAGAAGCTTGACGTATTGGGGAGCCTGTGAGGAAGCCGGAGCCAGAACTCCCGGAGCCGACAT
>JAIJUV010000469.1 GCA_022732315.1 Prevotella sp. | reverse complement strand
TATTTCACGATATATATACACCGGACTGCAAGGTGGTTCAATCATGAAGGGGTGGATGAAGCGTGAAAACGAAATGATTTGCTGTTGTTCTGACGGAACAAGACCAGTCATATTCAAAATTGAGCGTATAGACGAAGAGTAGTTGTTTTGACATGACTCAGGACGCACCGACATATGATGTTTGGATAGGTGGCTCATGAGATTATGACCATAAGAACCTGCTATAACAGGACAATCCTTTCAGCAAGGCAAAGTATAAGCATTAGTAAAGAGCGACCTGAAGGCCGCTCTTTACTAAAAAAATCATTTAAATATCACATAAATATTGTATTCAACAAATCTTTATATTTGGGAATCCATTGTTCAGCCTTATAATCATAAAAATGATGATCAGCAACAATGGCGAAGGGAACTCCATATTTATCAAGCTGCTGGGTCATGAATGACGCAAATCCTGTCTGTTCCTTTACACTGTAATTATCGTCTTTGTTATAAGCGCCAGGCATCCAAGCCCCAACCCAGGTGTAAATACCAGTTTCCTTTTGCCAATCAACTGCCACCTTGATGCTTTTCTTTATCTTTTGCTTTTCCTCTGCCGTGCCAGTAGTCCAGCGTTTTTTGTCGTTTGACTTGCTGGGACCAGCAGCATAGAAATGCCATTCAGCCATCAGATAACCATTTCCCATCGAAGGAATCTTCAAATCTTTAAGACCTTCTGGATGAGACAGTTTCGGAGGTGCTATAAAGACGATTCGCTTAGGATTAGTCTTGCGAATAGCCGTAACACAATCCTCATAAAGGGAGTTGAGTTCCGCCACATCTTTTTTTACTTGACCCGAAGGCTCTACAATCAGATTAAACGAAACCAATGGTGAGAGATTCTTACATTTTTCTGCCATTCTCTTCCACCACTCTACTACTTTCTCATGCTCCCCAGTATTCGGATTCTCCTTGTAAGGCTTGGCTGAGAAGGCTATAATTGGAATCAGGTCATTCTGCATGCAGGTATTTATCTGCGAAAACAGTCTCTTGAAATCCTCATCTGTAAAATGATAATGATGCAAACGGAATCTTACATGCTTGATACCTTGCTGTGCAAATCTCTTAACTGCCGTCTCCGAATAGGCACCATATTTATTTTTCTCACTTCTTCCCCACCAATCAACATCGATTCCCTTCTTCAGCATCTGCTGATAATCGCGTGGGGCGATGGCAGAAGGTTGGGCGTTAACGATAAATGCTGTCAAAGTCAGCATCAGACTTATAAATAATCTTCTCATAATTCCATTATTTTATTTTACATTAATGTCGTACTCACAATATTTAGACCTTCAAAAGATACTGAAGTAAAAAATAAAGCTGTATATTGGATAAATTTAAAGAACAAGATGTTAAATGTACTCCTCACGCCCATAGGGAGTAGTTACCAATGCCCACTCTAGCTTATAAATAAGGTTAAATCAAGTTCGTCCTGCAAACAAAATCCATCCATATAATCACTTTTCTGAATATTTTTTGTATTTTTGCAGATATATTGCGCTAATATGGAGGTTGAGCATGGCTTATCCTCCAGGATAAAAATAATCAAATTAATTAG
>JAIJUV010000468.1 GCA_022732315.1 Prevotella sp. | reverse complement strand
TCTGAACAAGATTCGTCAGGCTGTTCCTGCTCTCCGTAAGGGTCAGTGGACAGACGAGGGTTGTGCTGCTAACGGCGGTATCGCTTTCAAGCGTGCTTACAAGGACAGCTATGCACTCGTAGCCCTCAATGGTGGTGCTACCTTTACAGATTGCCCAGCTGGTACTTATACAGACTTGGTAACAGGCAAGACTTACACAGGTCCTACTATCACCGTTGATGCTCCTAGTAATCAGGGTCAGGTTCGCGTACTCGTGAAAGACTGGAAGGGTGGCAAGCTCATTGATGATGGTGCTTTTATCTATGCTTCTACTGCTCAGCATAAGAGTGGTCAGGACTATGATGGTAATGAAGAGGCTGGTACAACTTGGGTTGACGAGACTCCTCTTCAGCCAGTAAGCGTTTCTCTTTCTCCAGCTGGTGGAAGTTTCCGCACCAATACGGTAACAGTTACTGCTGAACTCTCAGAAGATGCTTTGTCTGGTTGGTACCAGATTGAGGGACAGGACAAGGTAGCTTTGACCCCTGGTAAGCCTGCTACCTTCACTATCGGTGACGACATGAACTTCAATCAGACCAAGACTGTGACTTGGAGCGCTACAAGCTCTGAAGGCGAGAAGACTGGTAAGGTTACTTATACCAAGGTAGATCCTAACGCAGCTATCACCGTATATGTAAAGGCAGACAAGGCTCCTTACATCCACGCTTGGATAACTGGCGGCAAAAATCTGACAGGTGAATGGCCTGGTAAGGTAATGGATGGTCCTGTGGAGATTGATGGTGCTAAATACTGGACTTATGATTTCGATAACGTTGAGAGCTTCAATGTAATATTGAATAATGGTAGCGGTGCTCAGTCTGGTGAAATCTCTGGTATTACAGGTGATACCTACTTGGAGTATGATGGTAGTAGAAGTGCCAAGAAGATTGACGCTCCTGTCAATACAGTTGCTACTGCCAAGGTTACTTTGAGTCCTAACGGTGGTGACTTCCAGAAGACTATCTCCGTAACTGCCACATTGAGCAACAATGCCAAGAGCGGTTGGTATAAGATTGGCGATGGCGAGCAGGTAGCTCTTACTCCTGGTAAGGCTACTACCTTCACTCTCGGTGACGATATGCTGGAAGGCGAGAGCAAGACTGTAACTTGGAGTGCAACTAATGCTGACAATGAAACCAAGACAGGTTCTGCTACCTTCAACAAGCAGAAAGAGGTTGTAATTCCTACTCCAACAGGTATCTTCGCTTACTTCCTCGCTCCTTCAGACTGGACTGATGTTCACGCTTATGTTTGGACTGATGGTGACAAATATGCTGGTGAATGGCCTGGTGTAGCTTGTACCAAGACTGGTGAGAAGAAGAATGGTTTGGATATCTGGATGTGGAAGTATGATGGTGATAAGACTGAACTTCCTGCTAAGATTATCTTCAACAATAATGGTAATGGTAACAACCAGACTGGTAATTTCGATTTCGTAAACGGTGCAGTCTATGACCGCAACGGTAAGACCAATGAGTCTGTCTCAACAGGCATCAACCAGGTAGGTAGCAAGAAGGCTCCTGCTAAGTTGAAGATTTACTCTATCAATGGTGTGAAGGT
>JAIJUV010000467.1 GCA_022732315.1 Prevotella sp. | reverse complement strand
CCTGTCGCCCTGTAAGGGCAAAAGCTTTAAAACTCCAGACAAAACATAAAGCTTTTGCCCTTACAGGGCGTCTTGCTGATTGCCATCATACCCAGGGCGCTGCCCTGGGCTAAGAGCTTTTGGGCCTTCAGCCCGTACTTGAACCACATGCGAAAGTTCAGTCATTAAGAATCTGAGCAATTCATAAAAAACAGAAAGCGGAGATGTGATTACGAATATCACCATATAATCAAGGGTCTATACGCCACCTTTTCATCGTGGCATATAGACCCTTGTCGTTTCCCGTGAAGTGCGGGGGGATATGTTTGCTGGGCAACTTATACTCCTGCCCAGCTTAGGAGTTAAACAATCTACTTTATTATTCAAATTTATATCTACACGTTATGGACTTAAATTCATACCCAAGGAATTTTTTGCTGACATGTTCTTCACTACGATCATAATCTGTAATAATATCAGCAGTCCAACAATACCTACCTTCGGCTTCGCCATCATTCATAACTTTCTGGTCTTTTGACAAAACCAAATCGATGGACCGGGTTTCACAACCATCAAAGATACCATTATTTCTGACATTACCATATACTTTTGTAAGATTGCCTAAAACTACTTTTTGAAGCCCTGTACAATCTGAAAAAGCATTTTCCCCGATTTCTGTAACATCTGGGAGGACTATGGATTTCAGCATTTTCAAGTACATAAATCCTCCAGAAGGAATCTTCTTACATCCTATCAAAGTAAGGTTTATACTCCCATACCTTGCATCTTGAAGTCCGATATTTATTGCATCCAATGTTTCTTCATCCACATCGGGAGCAAGAATGAGATTGATGTAAGTCTTGCCCGCATCCAATTCCTTCTTGACGTCTTCCACAATTTGACCGTGAGTGATACCTTCTTCAGTCAGCGAAACAACAGTAGCATCCAGAGCATAACTCTTAGCACTCTCTGTTGCTTGCGAGAATGTATGAGTTGTCAAAGCTGCTTCTCTATATTTCACTGTTACTTCGGAATAATTTTCAAAAGTACCATATAAATAGGCATTGCCCTTTTCATCAGAAGTAAGGGCATAATTTTGATCCCATTTCATATCGCTGCTGCCCGCAGGAGTGTATTTATTGATGCTAACTGTTATTGGCTTATTTGGCATAGTTGCAATGCGGAGGCGTGAATAGTTGCGTGTTGCCTCGGCAAATTTTACGGTTATAGCCTCACCATTAGGGGTGATATTGGCTTTTCCCTCGATATATTCATCCGTTCCTGCAACCTTACCTTCTTTCAAAACTAATTTGCCAGCTTCCCATTTGTAATTAGGGGCATAATATACATGAGGAAAGGTTGGCACTTCGTCTTCTTTATAAGACAGCTCGCCACTTGCCAATTCCCAATTACTGCCATTATATTTAAAAGTAGCATACTTAGTTCCAAAAGTCTCACTGGTCATCTCCAGAAGCAACTCATCTCCTTCAGCCCATGAAGTCTTGCCTGCATCAGGTGTACCAATAGCACGAGTCTGTGAATCTCCGAATGCCGGAAATTCACCAACAACCAACTGTACGTTGCTCTTGCCTGTTGTTGCGGTTGTTTCTTCTATATCACTT
>JAIJUV010000097.1 GCA_022732315.1 Prevotella sp. | reverse complement strand
AGGGCGCCTTGCTGATTACTTTTATACCCAGGGCGTTGCCCTGGGCTAGGAGCTTCTGCCCTTTCAGGGCGTGTGGAGCCTACTTGCGAAACTTAAATTGACTATTTATACGCCTGTTCGTGAACTCCCGCCACGGCTCTGCCGCTAGGGTCGTTCTGGTTTTTGAAAGAGGCATCCCAGGCAAGGGCTTCGGCTGTAGAGCAGGCTACGCTTGGCACGCTAGGCACGCTCTTGGCAGCGCTGTCGCTTGGGAAATGCTCGGCGAAAATAGAGCGATAATAATACTCCTCCTTGTTCTGAGGAGGATTGATAGGGAATCGCTCGGCAGCATGCGCCATCTGCTCATCGCTGACGGCAGATGCCGTAATCTGCTTCAGGGTATCAATCCATGAATAGCCCACGCCATCGGAGAACTGCTCCTTCTGGCGCCATGCCACTTCTTCAGGAAGCAGATCGGCGAATGCCTCACGAACCACTTTTTTCTCGATGGTCTTATCCGGACACATCTTCAGCACAGGGTTCATGCCCATGGCTACATCCAGGAACTCCTTATCCAGGAAAGGCACACGGCCCTCGATGCCCCATGCAGCCAGACTCTTGTTGGCTCTCAGACAATCGTAGAGATAGAGCTTGCCCAACTTGCGCACGGTTTCCTCGTGGAAAGCCTTGGCATCAGGCGCTTTGTGGAAGTAGAGATAGCCTCCGAACACCTCGTCGGCTCCCTCGCCGGAAAGCACCATCTTGATACCCATGCTACGGATGACTCTCGCCAGCAGATACATCGGGGTAGAGGCACGCACGGTGGTAACATCGTAGGTCTCGATGAAGTAGATGACATCACGGATGGCATCCAAACCTTCCTGGATGGTGTAGTTGATTTCGTGATGCACGGTTCCGATGTGCTCGGCTACCAGTCGTGCCTTTGCCAAATCAGGCGCACCCTTCAAGCCCACGGCAAAGGAGTGCAGACGTGGCCAGTAGGCCTTGGTTTCGCCACCATTCTCCACACGGGTAGAAGAATATTTCTCGGCTACGGCAGAGATGACAGATGAATCAAGACCGCCGCTCAGCAATACGCCGTAAGGCACATCGCTCATCAGCTGGCGCTTTACCGAAGCCTCCAGGGCATCGTGAATCTCCTTCACGGCTGCCTCTTCCTGAGGTTCCGCATCCTTCAGCTGGGCTTCAGCCTTCTTTTTATCATCTATCTGATATTTCTTCTGCATGGCGGCATACTCAAACCAGTCGCGGGTGTAGTAGCGCTTCATGCCAGGGTTCTTGCTATAGTAATAATGACCCGGGAGGAATGGCTCGTAGTGGTCGCACTGACCTTCCAGAGCCTTCAACTCGCTTGCTACCAGCACTTTTCCATCCTTATCATAACCAATATAAAGAGGAATTACGCCGATAGGGTCGCGGGCGATGAGGAATTCATCACGCTCGGCATCGTAAAGGGCGAAGGCAAAGATGCCGTTCAGCTCTTCGAGCATCTGGGTGATACGGGCGTGGAGCGCATCCTCACCTTTATATATTAAGGTATCAAAGTCGGAATCTGCTCGCATCTCACGATAGAGAGAAAGAATCACCTCGCAGTCGGAACCCGTCTGATACTGGTATTTACCGGCAAAGCGGGCACGGATATTCTGATGATTGTAAATCTCACCGTTTACGGCAAGCACCTGTTTCTTATCTGGTGCAAACAAAGGTTGGCGACCACTTTCTGGGTCAACGATGCTCAGACGCTCATGTGCCAGGATAGCGGAACCACCACAATAGATGCCGCTCCAGTCTGGTCCGCGATGGCGGATCTTCTGGCTCATACGAAGCGCTTGCTGTCGCAATTCAGGAGTTTGCTCCTGAATATTGAAGATAGATACGATTCCACACATAATATCTTTTCCTTTCTTTTATGGTTATTTCTAACATATTGTTATGTTTCGGCTGCAAAATTACAACTTTTTGCTAGAATAAAAGAAGGTTTACTTGCATTTTGCACTACATTAACACGATGCATAACAATTTAAAAGTATTTAAACACACAAACATTGCATTTTGCTATCATATCAAGCAAAAATGATGCAATTCGTAATTTATTGTAAAAAACAAGATATTTTGTATCGTTTTTCCGAATATTATTTGTACTTTAGCATCCGAATAAGCTCATTCTACGTGAGTAACAGGTCTCCCCCCTCACCAATGGCGAGACAAAAAAAATAATGAAAAGTTTTGGAATCTCAAATAAATGTATTACTTTTGCACCATAGTATTAAAATCAAACACTTAGGAAGATGGCAGCATTGAAATTATACCCAGTGGGAATCCAGACATTTTCAGAGATTATCAATCGTAATCTGCTGTATGTTGACAAGACGGAATACGTCTATCGCATGACTCATGGCGGTGGCAAGCATTTCTTCTTGAGCCGTCCACGCCGTTTCGGCAAGTCGTTGTTAACATCCACTTTCCAAAGCTATTTTGAGGGCAAGAAGGAACTCTTCAAGGGACTTGCCATTGAGAAGCTAGAAAAAGAGTGGACAGAATATCCTGTGCTCCACTTTGACATGTCTGGTGGCAAACATTTGGATATAGATGGTCTACATCGTTATCTCCTTTACATTCTAAAGAATAATGAGGAACGATTTGGCGTAAAGAGTGACCATATAGACCCCAACATCAGGCTAAACAACCTGATAGACACCCTCTACAGACAAACAGGCAAGCAGGTAGTAGTTGTCATAGACGAATACGATGCCCCTTTGCTGGATGTGGTACATGAGACAGACAAGCTAAAAGTGCTTCGTGAAGAAATGCGCAATTTCTATAGTCCATTGAAAAAATGCGAGCCTCATCTCCGCTTTGTCTTCTTGACTGGCATCACCAAGTTCTCACAACTTAGTATCTTCAGCGAGCTGAACAATATCACCAATGTGAGCATGGACGATGAATATGCGGGCATCTGCGGCATCACCAAAGAAGAATTGCTAACCCAGATGTCGGCAGACATCGACAACCTGGGAGAGAAACTAGGCAAAAACAGAGAAGAGACCATAGAGGCACTACGTGACTATTACGATGGCTACCATTTCTCTGCCAATTCGCCAGATGTATTCAATCCTTTCAGCCTGCTCAATGCCATGACTAAGGGAAAGTTGGACTATTATTGGTTTACCTCAGGCACGCCAACTTACCTCATCAACATGATGAAGAAGTACGATACGGCATACACCGACTTTGCCGAAGGAATGGAAGCTGATGCCTCCGACTTTGATGCGCCTACAGAAGCCGGAACGATGACCACCCTCACTCCTCTCCTCTATCAGAGCGGATATATCACCATCAAGGGTTATGACAAGGAGTATGATTCATATTTCCTGGGCATTCCCAACAGGGAAGTGCGCATCGGATTAACCAAGGCACTCATACCTTATTATGTCACTCCTAATACGGTAGCCACCAACAATACCGTTCGCAACATGGCTCGTGCCCTGAACAAGGAAGACATGGAGCTGGCATTGCAGCATCTCCAGACATTCCTTGCCACCGTACCCTATTGCGACAATACCGACTATGAGGGTCATTATCAGCAGATGCTGTTTGTCATTTTCACCCTGCTCTCTGCCTATATGGTTGATGTAGAGGTTCGCACACCAAAGGGCAGAGTAGATATGGTACTTCGCTCATCCACCCATCTCTATATCGTGGAGCTGAAGCTAAATCAGGATGCAAGTGTTGCGATGAAGCAGATAGACCTGAAAGAATACCCCAAGCGATTTGCTCTTACCGGTCTGCCTATCGTGAAAGTGGGTATCAACTTTGATATGGCAACGCACAACATCACAGACTGGAAGATAGAATAAAAGACATAAAAGGCATAAAAAACTATAAGAACAAGGCTAAAATAGCCCCAAAAGGTGTTGCATTCCTAGGAAAGCAACACCTTTTTTAATCGGAATCATCAATTTTTAAAGGAAAATTTGGCATTCACATTTTTTTTTCTTATCTTTGCATCAATCAAAATATAACGAAATTCAATATCAATTATTCATAACTAATAGTTTACAAGAACTATAGTTTGCACGTTTAAAACAATACACGTTAAAACAATATGAGAAAGAAACTGATAAATCTATTGATGATGACTTGCGTGATAGCCGGTGGCTTCACTCAGGCATCCTTCGCTCAACAGGCTAAGTTGAGCAATCTCACCCAGTTTGTAAATCCAAGAATCGGAACGGGTGGTCACGGTCACGTATTCCTCGGAGCCAATGTTCCGTTCGGATATGTGCAGCTGGGCCCTACTGAGCCATCACGTGGCTGGGACTGGTGCTCGGGCTATCACCATTCCGACTCCGTGCTCATCGGATTCGGCCATCAGCACCTCAGCGGTACCGGTATCGGCGACCTGGGCGACGTGGCTTTCCTGCCCGTAACCGATGCCAGCCAGAAGGAAATCCTCTTCAGTCATGCCAACGAGAATGTGCGCCCGGGCTACTACGCCGTGAAACTGCAGCAGCCCAACGTGTGGGTAGAGCTCACAGCCACCCAGCGTGCCGGATTCCAGCGCTATACCTTCGGGGCAGATGCCCAGCAGGCACAGCTGGTGCTCGACCTGAAGCAGGGCATCGGATGGGATGCGGCAAAGGATTACAACGTAGACAAGATTACCTCTACCACCCTGGCAGGCCACCGCTTCTCCAAGGGTTGGGCCAACGACCAGAAGGCATTCTTCTTCGCCGAATTCTCGCAGCCAGTCACCGTCAAGCCATTAGGCACCGGAAGATGGCTGATTACGGCAGCAGATGTTACCAAGCCTTTGATGGTAAAGACGGGCATGTCGGCCGTAAGTGCCGAGAACGCCCAACTGAACCTGAAGAAGGAGATTCCGGGCTGGGATTTCCGCCAGGTGGTGGCTGATGCCGACAAAGCCTGGAACAGGGAACTGAACAAGGTGAACATCGAGACCACCGACTCCGCATCACGCCGCATCTTCTACACGGCGATGTATCACACCATGACCGCTCCATCCGTATTCTCGGATGTCAACGGACAGTATCGCGGTGCCGACGGCAAGGTATACGATGGCAACTTCACCAACTACACCACCCTCTCGCTCTGGGATACCTATCGTGCGGCTCATCCGCTGATGACGATGATCCACACCGATATGCTTCCAGACATGGCAAGTACTTTCATCAATATCTATCGCCAGCAGGGTCAGTTGCCGGTATGGCATCTGATGGGTAACGAAACCAACTGCATGGTGGGCAACCCAGGCATCCCTGTGCTTGCCGACATGGTATTGAAGGGCTACGTGCAGGATAAGGAAGGCGCTTACGAGGCAATGAAGCAGTCGGCGTTGAGAGAAGACCGCGGTCTGGGGCTGCTCAAGAAATACGGCTATCTGCCTTACGACAAGGAGAAGACCAAGGAAACCGTGGCAAAGGGTCTGGAATATGCCCTGGCTGATGCCTGCGTGGCTAAGGTGGCGCGCATGCTGGGCAAGAAGGCAGACGCCAAGTATTTCGAGAAGAGAGCTAAATCTTACAGCACATACTTCGACAAGGAAACCGGATTCATGCGCGGCATCGGTTCCGACGGCAAGTTCCGCACCCCATTCAACCCATTCGCTGCCGAGCATCGTGACGACGACTACACCGAGGGAAATGCATGGCAATACACCTGGCTGGTGCCACACGATGTTCACGGACTCGTGAAGCTCTTCGGCAACGAACAGAAGTTTGTCACCAAGCTCGATTCGCTCTTCATCGTCACCGGCAGCATGGGCGACAATGCATCTCCCGACATCTCAGGACTCATCGGCCAGTATGCCCACGGCAACGAGCCTAGCCATCACGTGCTCTACATGTACAACTATGTGGGCCAGCCTTGGAAGGGAGCCCGTCTGCTGCGCCAGACCATGAACGAGATGTATAAGGACGATTTCGACGGATTGAGCGGCAACGAGGACGTAGGCCAGATGTCGGCATGGTATGTGCTTTCATCCATGGGTCTTTATCAGGTAGAGCCAGCCGGCGGCAAGTACATCATCGGCAGTCCTATCTTCGACAAGGCATCGGTAAACGTGGGCAAGGGCAAGACCTTCAGCATCATCTGCAGGGACAACAGCAAGGAGAACATGTATATCCAGCACATCAAGCTCAACGGCAAGCCATACACCAAGTCGTACATCATGTATAACGACATCATGAAGGGCGGCACCCTGGAAATACAGATGGGCAACCAGCCATCCAAGTGGGGCACCCGTCCTGCCGACCGTCCATAATATAAACTAACTAACAAAAAGATAAGAAAATGAGAAAGACTATTTTAGCAATGGCTCTTCTTGCCTCCATGACAGCGATGGCTCAGGAGAACGCCAAGGTGGATGTACACGCACGCTATACCAAGGTGGTGACACCGGTGGATGGCAAGTACGAATCCAAGCGTCCGCCAGTGGAGGACCGCCTCTTCACCTCCACCGCCGTGGAGAAGAAGATCAAGGAAGTACAGAAACTCCTGAAGAAGAACCCGAAGTTGGCTTGGATGTTTGCCAACTGCTATCCTAACACCCTGGAGAGCACCGTTCACTACCGTGTGCTCGAGAATGGTGACGACGATACATTTGTATATACAGGCGATATTCCAGCCATGTGGCTCCGCGACTCAGGTGCGCAGGTATGGCCTTACGTAGCCCTTGCCAACAAGGACGAGAAGCTGAAGAAGATGCTGAGGGGCGTGATTCTGCGCCAGCTGAAGTGCATCAACATCGACCGCTACGCCAATGCCTTCAACGATGGTCCTACGGGTGCCGGATGGGTGAAAGACCGCACCAAGATGCAGCCGGATGTATTCGAGCGCAAGTATGAGATTGACTCCTTCTGCTACCCTATCCGCCTGGCTTACGAGTACTGGAAGGTGACAGGCGATGACTCCATCTTCGGCGAAGTATGGATGAAGGCTGTGGAGAACATTCTGAAGACCTTCCACGAGCAGCAGCGCAAGGTAACAGCCAAGGCATATCACTTTACCCGTGTTTCCGACCGTGCCTTCGATACCATCGGCTGGGACGGTTTCGGTGCTCCGGTGAAGCCAGTGGGCCTGATTGCCTCCATGTTCCGCCCATCGGATGATGCCACGATACTTCCATTCCTGATTCCTTCTAATTTCATGGCAGTATCTTCCATGAACAAGGCAGCCGAGATTCTGAAGCATGTGGCAGCGAAGGATGCGGCAAAGAAGGAAGCGGCTCTGAAGATTGCCAAGGATTGCAGCAGTCTTGCCGATGAGGTGCAGGCAGCCTTGCAGAAGTATGCTATCTACAACCATCCTAAGTACGGCAAGATTTACGCCTACGAGGTTGATGGTTTCGGCAACCAGCTTCTGATGGACGATTCCAACGTGCCATCCTTGTTGGGTATGGGCTATATGGGTGATGTTCCGATGAACGACCCTATCTATCAGAACACCCGCCGTTTTGTTTGGAGCGAAGACAATCCTTGTTTCTTCCGTGGCAAGGCTGGCGAGGGCATCGGTGGTCCTCACATCGGATACGACATGCCATGGCCTATGTCTATCATGATGAAGTGTTTCACAGCCCAGAGCGACGACGAGATTCGTTTCTGCATGAAGATGTTGCTGAACACGGATGCAGGCATGGGCTTCATCCACGAGTCATTCCACAAGGATGATGCTTCGAAGTTCACCCGTCCATGGTTTGCATGGCAGAACACGCTGTTCGGAGAATTGGTGATTAAGTTGATCAACGATGGCAAGGCCGACTTGCTGAACAACTTATAATACACCTTATTATATATATAGAAAATGCCGATAGTTTCTGATGTTTCAGAACTATCGGCATTTTTATTGTTTTCTTCCTTTCTTCATCCTTGTTTTAGGATGAAGGGGTTAGAGATTCTTCACCTCATACAGTTCGGCGAGTTCCCAGAAACGATGGGCGAGGTCGTGGATGAACTTGCGGCCCTTCTCCGTCCATACCAGATAGGTGTGGGTATTCACCCTGCCCACCTTCTCGCTCCTGCCATCACTCGCAGGCGCCATATACGACTTGAAATGCGTGCGGCTCTTCGCCAGCCCCTTGTGGGCGTACTCGGCATAAAGCATATACTGACCGCTCTGGTAATACTGAATGTGCAGGGCACAGAGCGAACGGTTCAATTCCTGAGCGGTGATGCCCAGCTCCTTCGCCACCTGCGTGGTGGTGTAACAGGAGATGGAATCCAGCACATTGTCGCTGTAAAGCGCTTTCGGCAAGAGATCGTCCACCTGGCGCTCAAGGGTGAGGATATTCTCGCTGCCCTTGACAAGACGCACCACCTGGTCACCCACCACGTCGTTCAAACGTCGGATTTCCACATCCTGCTCGCCTATCAGCTTCTGCTTCAAAGCAATGTCCTGAGTCTGCTCACCTATCAGCTTCTCTTTCTCGCCAATCAGCTTCTCCTTCATTTCTAAGTCCTGCTGCAGCTGATAGCAGCCATTCTTGCGAATCTGCGGCAGCACCTCGGCGGTAACCCAGCGCTTGAACTTTCTTCCCGCCGGCAACTTAGAACAGAAAAGCAGGGCATAGAATCCGCTCTCGTTCACGAAAGTCACCAGTCGGCGAGGATTTGAACGTGTGCCATCCTTGCGTAAACAACCCTCAACGTTAACGTACCATTTCAGGACGTCAACATCATCAACGTGCTGATTCACAGCATGATCCGGACGCTTATATCCGAGCACATCGCAGAGATCCTTGCCACAAAACCATGGCTCCCCCTGCTTATCCGTCAAGGTACGAACCTTTCCGAATTCCGGATTCTCAAACACGACAACATCTGCTGCCATCATTTTCTCACACTTCGCCTTTGCATTTCTACCAATAGATTTCTTTATCATAAAAACAAAAAATAAGAGATTAAAAATAAGAAATTAAAAATAAATTCTAAACTTTCAATTACTCAAGTTTCGCTAGTGAGCTCCACACGCCCTGAAAGGGCAGAAGCTCCTAGCCCAGGGCAACGCCCTGGGTAATCATGGACGCAAGTTTGTCGCCCTGTAAGGGCAAAAGCTTCAAAAGAATCAGGCAATTTACAAAGCTTTTGCCCTTACAGGGCGCCT
>JAIJUV010000096.1 GCA_022732315.1 Prevotella sp. | reverse complement strand
GTTGATGATGAACTTCATGCCGATGCCAAACTGCGTGTGGAAATGTCCCGTGCTGTTGCCCCAAACAAGCCTTTCCTTAACGGAAGCGGTCAAAGCTATAGCATCCGACAGGTATATTTCCGTTTCCAATGCCACGGCACCGCCATAGATAAACGCTCCCTTGTTCTGCAAGGTCGCTCCGTCCAAGGTACTGGATTCCGAAACGCTTGCTGCCGATGTGCTTCACCTTGCGTTTGTAAAAAGTCAAAACGCCCTACGACTTCTTACCTGTCAACTTGTTGGGTAGCTTGTAGGGTTACTTGTTGGGTGCTTGTAGGGTACTTGTTGGGGCAAGGCACAAAGAAAAGTGAGCTGTGGGGTAACTGTATGACAACTATGGGGTAACTGTGGGGTAATTTTGATGCCTATGTATCAGGAAACGCTAAACAATTTCTTCGTTTGAGTTCCAAAATAGAAAGAAACGCTAAACAATACCTTACCTGAAGAAAAAAGTGGGCATTGTTTTGCGTTTCTTGCCATTTAGAGAGCCGTTGGACGAATTGTTTAGCGTTTATTTCGACTTTTGATGGTTGTTGGGGCTTTTGTTTAGCGTTTCTCGCTACTTTTAACCTCAGTTGGAGGTTTCGACGCACGTTTCTTGTCATTTTGGGATTCAACTAAGGTCTTGTTTTGCGTTTCTTTCTACATTCAAATGCTAACGGAGATATTGATGCAAGTTTCTTACCCCAATCAGAACTAACAAGAGCAAGAAACGGCGTTTTTTACAGCATTTGCAATTCCAGTTTTACAATAAACGTGCGCCAATGGTATAACAACCGTTAAAAAGTAGGTTTTATTTCGCAATTTCATCCGATTTTTATTCATTTGTTCCTATTTTAGCGATATTTTTCGTATATTCGCATTCGCAATCGGGAAACCGACAATGCAAAAATCTAAATGTCGAACTTAATTCCAATGATTATGAAGGAAATAAATGACATCAGTTTGCCACGCATGAATAATGGTGCGCATTTCACGTTCGTAAGTAACATTCTTGCACGTGTTGAGTCAGACAGTGCTGTAAAGGGCAAGGCTGCTGACCAAGTAAGTAATTTCAAGGCTGCTGTTGCGGCAGAGGACGAAGCCTTGAAAATTTCACAGAAAAGTCTCTTGACTGATGATATTACCAAGGCAGACTGCGACCGTGACGCACTCTATGCTGGCTACAAGAAAGCCGTTGAAGCATTCCTTGCTATGCCTATTGCTGACATGGCACAGGCTGCAAAGGTTCTCGCACAGCACATAAAGGACTACAAGATTAACACCGCCGACCAACTCGACAAGGAGACTGGTCTTTTGGTGAACTTTATCACAGACCTTGAGAACAAATATTCTGCACAGGTTACCAAGTTGGGCTTGACAGCATTTGTTACCAACATGAAGGAAGCCAACGAGCGTGTAAGAACACTTACCTTGCAGCGCACCAACGAGAAAATGGGCGTATCTGTCGGAGCTTTGAAGACTGCTCGCACAGCAAGTGATAATGCTTACCGTGCATTGGTGAAGATAGTGAATGCCCTTGCCCTCGTCTTTGGCGAAAAGGATTATGCTCCGTTCATCGACTACGTGAACACCGAGATTACTCACTACAAGCGTGAGGTACTTGGTCAGAAGTCTTCCGCTCCTTCTACTTCGGGTAGTTCTTCTGCGGATTCTGGCAGTAGTACCCCAAGTGGAAGTTCATCGTCAGACTCTGGCTCCTCAAGTGGTAGTTCTTCATCAGGTGGAAGCTCGTCTTCTGATGGGGATAATGACTATATCGGGCTGTAGTAAATCAGAAAAAGATTGTTCAATGCTGCTCTCAGTAAGTTGGGAGCAGCATTGATTTGAGTAGCATAGAATGAATGCAAAAACAAATTTCTTATGGCAAAGATTATTGTAAGAAACCAAACGATAAAGACTCTAACCAAAGATGGAGTTGACTACATCTGTATTACAGATATAGCAAGGCAGAAGAATCCAGCCGAACCTAAAGATGTGGTAAAGAATTGGTTACGCTCCAAAAACACCTTGGAGTATTTGGGACTTTGGGAACAGTTGAACAACCCTAATTTCAAAGGGGTCGAATTCGACCCCCTTTTGAAAGAAGCAGGTTCAAATGCTTTTACAATGAGTCCAACTCGGTGGGTGGAACTTACCAATGCAGTAGGTATCGTATGCAAGAATGGGGCAAATGGAGGCACTTATGCCCAAAGGGATATTGCCTTTAAGTTTGCCAGTTGGGTTTCTGTGGAATTTGAACTGTATTTGATAAAAGAGTTCCAGCGACTAAAGGAAGAAGAGCAAAAGCAGATAGGATGGTCTGCCAAACGTGAGTTGTCCAAGATAAACTATCGTATTCACACGGATGCCATCAAAGCCTATCTCATTCCGTCAGAGGTAACTCGTGAGCAAGCAGCCATGAAGTATGCCGATGAAGCGGATGTACTCAACATCGCTATGTTCGGAATGACAGCAAGGCAATGGCGTGAGCAGAATCCCGACAAGAAAGGCAACATTCGAGATTACGCCAGCATCAACGAGCTTATCTGCCTATCGAATATGGAGAACCTCAACGCTGTGTTTATCAATGATGGAATGCCACAATCTGAGCGATTAGTCAAGCTCAACCAGATAGCCATCCAGCAGATGAAGATTCTTGAGGATACTGGTGGAAGAAATCTTTTGCAGTAGATATGTACGTTTTACTGCATAATTCGCCACTTTTGCGTTAAAATTTCATAGCAAATTCTTTATTGCCAAGACTTTTGGTTAATTTTGCACTCAAAATTCAAGATGGTGCGTCATAACTTACGACAAACCATCTTTGGATAGTAATAGTTCACGGATTGTTAAACTAAAAATAGAGTAAATAAGAAACAGACATTACACAAGAATGAAACGCTAAGGATTGCGCAATTCTCTGAATAGCCATTCCTCAACAGAGACTTAAAATGAGGTTTACCTCGAAATCTTTAACCAAGCGTTTCCGTTCTATACTTTTTGGATATTGAGCTTTTAAGCTTTTGTTCTCTACAACTGAATACCGCCAATTTTCAACGCACGAGGACAAGCAGACTGAAAGTTCACGCTCATAGGCGTGGACTGTTCGGTGCTTGTTGTGCGTGCAGGTCACTTGGCGGTAACCTTAGTTGTAAACAAGTACAAGAACGGTTGCACGCCTTTTTATTATCCCTCACAATCATGAGATTTATTTATATTTTATTAATGCTGTTCTCAACCCTTTGCGCAAACGCACAACTTATATCTGCTGTACGAGATTGCAAAGGACAGCGTGAGCTTGGAGAACTTGAAGGTACATATATATACCACAAAGCCTTTCAGAATGTTGCCCTTGATGATGATGCTTACATACAATGTTGGCGGACTAATGCTCTTACTCCCAAAGGACAAACAGATTCTTTGACAATAAGCAGTCTTAAAACATATTGTTTTACAGAAAAAATTGATGGTAAAGAGATGGGGTGTAAATGCGTTTTCCACGATCGTATTGTCTTAAAAGGATTAAAAATCTTTTACCAAAGATACAAAAAGGACAACAAGATAAACAAGGAACCGAAATATTTTATCATGGGAACATATGAACGTTGGAGTGGTGACTTTGACCTCAATAAGAGTTCATGGTTTTATGACAAAAAAGAATATTCTAATTTTGACACGACAAAAATAGGAAAACGCTTTAGACGGAAATATGAGCCACGTGAGTCTGAACTGGAAGTAACCAAAGATTTTTTTGATTGGCTACATCAACTTTCTGATGAATGGAAAATAACGGAAATAGAATCTGAAAAGATTGAAGACCACGACTCATCAGGTTTTGACCCCTTTTGGTTGTATTAGTAAATATTCAAGTAAGTTTTTAAATAAATGGAAAAATATTTATGAAAAAGTCTATTATTATTTTACTCTGTCTCTTTTGGACATTGTATAGCAAAGCGCAAGGAGTAGAATACCAAACATTCATTTATACAAGTGATGAACTTGCAGATGAAATCGCAAAGCAGAGTGAAGAACTTGGCACTTCGAGAGGTTGTCTTGGAGACTTGTTTAATGCAAGTAAAGAAGCTGGAAAAGGCATAGCTTCTGGCTATGTTACATCTTTCATTGATTTAGGTGTAAACGCCATAGGTGCATTATTAACCCGCAACTCACGGTTGAAAGAAGAATGGGAAGAGACTGTCAAACAAGAGAATGTTTATCAAACACAAATCAGCACAGTTTCTGAGGTCAACGACTTTTATAAACAGACCTCTTTTGATGGTGCTATGGATCCTAAGGGTATGCGTTTTGATGGGATTGGTTGTTTGAGAAAAGAAAACAAAGACACTGTTTTCTATATATCCTGTCATATTGACCGCTCTAAAATCAATAGAATCATTAACCATTCAAAATTTGAGTTGGTTCTTGATACATTGATTATCAGCCCAACGCATTCCAATCTGCCAAACTCTTCATTGGATATACCATTTTCATTTGAAGAGAGAAAGAACTTTACTCTCTCTATGAACATTAAACTTTTATCTTCATGGATGAATGAAATTGTACAGTTACAGAAGAATCAGGAGTTAGGAGAGTTCTCGATAAATATACCTGTTGACCAAAGTGTCTTAGATAATAAGGGATATCTGCGCTATGTTCGCAATGCCAATGATGTTCCTGCTTACAAAGTTTTAGGTGAGAGCTTTATTGTTCCACGTTCTTATATGGGGTATCGTGACGAAAACGATAATTATAAGAACAGTTGGGGAACAGGAGAGTACAAACTTGACATTACACTGAAAGAAACCTGTGATGTCACTGAGCAGTATAGAAAAAAGTGGAAAGAAGATAGAAAACGCCGTAAGGAAATGCAGCCAAAGGAAAACTTCTTTGCAAGCAGTTGGCAGACGATTTCAAATCAACGTTGGGATGAACTGACAAAGTCTTGGGTTATAACAACATTGAAAGCTCCTGCTGGTATCATAACAAAAGATGTTATAGACAAGTTGGGATTGGCTGCGGATAAAAATACTGGAATGGGTGGATTCTAAATGAGATTGTTTGATATGGTTAAACTAAAGTGTCTCCTTAATAAAATCATAGCTCTATTGACAAACTCCTATACGCAAAGATTTTTGCGTATAGGCGGTTTGCTAATGCTGGTGATTATAACATTAAATTGCATTAGCGATTATCGTTCATGGGAGCATATACCTGACCGTAACATCTTTGCAGAAATTACAGCATTGGGAAATTGTTCAGACAGTTCGTATTGTAATTTTCGTATAAATATTGATGCCGTAGGAAAACATAGGGATAGCAAAGATAGTGCTTGTTGCAATTATGTCGAGATTGGTAATCATCCTATAGAAACGAGAAACATAGTAATTCCAGATTCTTTTTCTCGAATTCTCATACCGATTTTTCAAGCTAACGAAGAATACGTGGCAAATATGAATAGTTTCTATGTGCTACGTTATGAGTGTGGTACAACTATGCCTGCAAAGTTACCTCGAAAATCCGAAGAGGACAGCTTAAAACCTCATTACAACAATTTCACGTTTAGCTATGCTTCTATTCCACAATGGAAAGAATATGATACCGAGAAAATTGCTTATGGATATGGTCTGTTCGCGTTTGAGGATACTTGTGGTATTGGAAACCTGCAATTCTGTTCTAACCTCTTCAATAAAACGCCACAAATGAATTCAAAGTGGGACATTACCCAAAGTAATGTATCTCTAAACTTGGTCTGTAATAACATAAGGTGTGACACTATATCTGTGGAGTTTTTCGGAGCTACTCATTTCTCAGAAATGTATCCTCGTCCAGATTATATCAATGTGAGTAGGATAGAGTTCACTGATTCTACAAAAATAAAGGAAATCATATCAAAAGGACTAAGGTTTCATGTAGAGTTTGTTCAATTAAAAGAAATGGCTGCAACAAGAACCATAATACTCACGTCCGTTCTTTCGTTAGCATTATCATTATTAGGAAGTATCATCTATAAATATTTTTCAGCATGAGAACATTAATTTCTATCTTTATATTTTTCTTCTCTACCGTTAGTCTATTTGCACAAACAGAAGAATCAAATAAGTATTTTAATCAAGGTATGGAACTGTATAATCAAGGAAAATATACAGACGCAATTCCGTGTTTTGAAAAAAGTGATTCCATAGATAAAGTTACACTTGACTCTACAAGTAACCGTAGGGAATACTCTGCGATGTGGTTAGCATCATGTTATAAATATTTGGGTGATTCTGTCAAGGCTAAATCACTATCAATTTATAGTTTTCAAGTTCCTGTAAACAGAAATTTGACAGTCCAATCTGATTCTTTAGCAGAAATAGCTTCAAAGTTAGATGCTGAAAGTAAATTTGAAGAAGCTTTCTCATATGCAAAATCAGCATCTTTAATTGAAAAACAAAACTTAGGAGATAAGAGTTTGTGGTATGCGAATAGTCTATGCGCTATAAGTTTTAATCTTTTTAAAATGCAAAAAATTGAAGAAGCAATCAGAACTCTAAAAGATGCATTAAAAATTAAGAAAGAGCTCTTGAAATGTCATCACGACCTTCTTGTTATTCAACATTGGTTATCGTTGATGAACTATACTATGGGTAATTATATAGATGCTGTATACTATGAGGAAGAAGCTCTTAATTCTAAAAAGGCATTAACTTCCACAAAAGATGTCGAATATTTTACATTAATGGGAAATATAGTGTTATATCAACATCTTTTAGGAAATACGGACTATGCTCTTAAAATAGATTTAGAATTATTACAATCATATAAGGAAATTTATGGTGAATATAATGTTGCCATGTTAGGTAATATAGCAACATTTTACTCGCAGTTGGGCGAAAAAGAAAAAGCACTCCATTATATTAAAGAATCTATTAATCTTTATGAAAAGAGTTCTATAAAAAAAGATGAAAATTATTTTAGTAGAATGGGAGTTCTTATGTCTTTAAACATAGATTTAGGTAAATATGAAGTGGCAGAAAATTTAGGAACAGAAATGTTGAAGTTGATTGAAAATAAATATGGATGCAATAATTATACTTATGTAAATATGCTAACAGTTATAGCACAAGCAAAATTTATGCAAAATAAAATAAATGAAGCTATTAACATGCAAAAGCAAGTTGTGAATATTAGAAGAAAAATACATTGGGGAGCTGCTGATGATGCAATGAGCTTAAGGGTTATGGCTATATTCTATTGGGTAAATAAAGAGTATAACAAAGCGACACAATTTGCCATCGAATCTACAGAAATGATTTCGGACATCGTTTTAAAAACATTCAGAAACTTAACTATTGCTGAGCAAAAACTTTTTTGGCAAAGACAAAACGATTGGTATTTTGATATATTACCAGTTTATGCGCATAGTATGGGAGGAGCATCTTTGATAGGCACTCTATATAATGCAACTTTATTGAGTAAAGGTTTATTATTGAACGCTGAAATAGAAATGAAAAAAGTACTTTCTGACAATAAAGACAAAGCACTCTTATCACTATATAATGATATTCTTCAATATAAAAACATATTAGAAAATACAATAGATGAAGAAGAGATACAAAAAATGTACAGTATTGTTGAGCGTAAAGAGAAAGAATTGTTGGCAAAAAGTAAAGAATATTGTGATTATACAAAAAAACTTGCTATCAAATGGCAAGATGTAAAGAATAATTTAGGAGAAAGAGATGTCGCTATTGAATTCGTAACAATACCAATAAAAGGAAATAGAAAAATTTATTCAGCAATAGTGTTAAGGAAATCTCAAAACTCTCCCATTATGATTAATCTTTTTGAAGAGCAACAACTTAATAATATAAAGAGAGATTCATTATACTTAAGCAAAAGTTTGTCTGATTTAGTTTGGACTCCACTTTTACCTTATCTGAAAAATATTAAAAACATATATTTTTCTCCAGTTGGAATATTGCATAATGTGGCAATAGAGTATGCAAATAATAAGCCAAGTTCTATTAGACAATGCTCTTTTTATAGATTAAGTTCTACGAGACAACTTGTAACAAGAGACTTACATAAAAATGTAAAGAATGCAGTTTTGTTTGGTGGACTCAATTACGATTCAAAGGGGAGTACAGCATATGATTCGCAAGATAAAGATAGTGGTCTCCGTTCCATAGATATAGATTCTTTAAACATTCGTAACGGCTGTCAGTATCTACCTGAAACTAAGGAGGAAGTGATTTCTATAAAAAAAAGACTGGAAACATTGCATTTTAAAGATATAATAACATTAACCGACACATTGGGAACAGAGAACTCATTTAAAAAATTATCAGGAAAAGGTACAGGCATAATACATATAGCAACTCATGGCTTCTATTGGACGGAAAAAGAAGCTTTCGCCTATAATGATGAATATAAAAATATTTTAGGCGGAGTTATAAAATATGATACAGAGGACAAAGCACTGACTCGTTCGGGGTTACTTTTGACAGGAGCTAACGCCGCTTTGTCTATGCGTAAAATAAAAATCGGAAAAAATGATGGTATCCTTACAGCAAAAGAAATTTCAGAGCTGGACTTGCAAGGTTTAGACTTGGTTGTTTTATCTGCATGCCAAACTGGATTGGGCGAAATTACTGGTGATGGTGTCTTTGGCTTACAACGAGGATTTAAGAAAGCAGGAGCCCAAACCCTTATGATGAGTTTATGGAAAGTGGATGATAAAGCTACCCAATTATTAATGAGTAGATTTTATTCAAACCTTATTACTGGGAAAAATAAAATAGAATCGCTTCGTGATGCTCAAAAATATGTTCGTGAGTTCGAAACTGAAGTTGAGGTAAAGGCTGATAATAAACCTGCTATTTCTGCTCATGCCAAGGAACAATTACAACAAAGCAGTACACAACAAAAGATTATAAAGAAAGTTCATCCATATAAAGACCCTAAATATTGGGCTGCATTTATTCTCTTGGATGCTTTGAACTAATTTGATTACAAGCGGTTATCCCCTTAAAGGATAGCCGCTATTTTTATGTCCTCAAAGACATAGCAAGGTATGTTTTGAGTTACTCAAAACCTTTGGAGTTACTCTCCAAAGACCTTGCCCTGCCGGGT
>JAIJUV010000095.1 GCA_022732315.1 Prevotella sp. | reverse complement strand
CCTGTGTTAGCGCATGCTGCATAAACATCCCAGCCATCCTGGGTCAATTTCATTACTGTGTATGATGTATCAAGACCGCCGCTGAAAGCGACTACAACTTTCTTATTTGCCATTTTATTTGATGTTTAATATGTGGTGAATAATATTTAGATGGCATTCTTGCCAACACCTTATTATATATAAGGATTTAGATTTCTGCAGAAGGACCGTCAATCTTGCGGATTCTCTCAATCACTTCCTGAGGAAGCTTGATAGGCAGATGCTCCTCTGGGTCGAAGAGCATGGCGGTGCAGATGCAGTATTTGCGGTTGGTACGATGGAGCACATCCACGTTGATGCAACCCTCGCAACCACGCCAGAATGACTCGTCATCGGTCAAGTCGGCGAAGGTAACAGGAAGATAACCCAGCTGGGTGTTCATCTTCATGACAGCCGAACCGGATGTCAAAGAGAAAATCTTGGCATGAGGCCATCGCTGTCGGGCGAGCGTAAAGGTCAGGTTCTTGATACGCTTAGCCAATCCCATACCACGGAAGTCTGGGTGAACGATCAAACCTGAAGTGGTGACATAGTGCTTGTTGCCCCATGTTTCGATGTAGCTGAAACCTGCGAACTTATCGCCCTGGAGTGCGATAACAGCCTTGGCTTCGCGCATCTTGGTGGCGACATACTCAGGTGAACGCTTGGCGATACCTGAACCACGTTTCTTTGCTGCTTCTGCGATTGTAGTCAGAATGGTGTCGATGTATTTGATGTGACTTTCGTCAGCCACCATGACTTTAACTTCTTCCATTTTCTCTTAAATATTTAATAATGTTCTTGTTTCTATTTCTTATTTATGGGTTGAATCAGTCGTGCAGACTGAGTTCAGGAATAACCACCGAAAGTGCATTGATGATCTCTTCTTCTGTAATTCCCTTTTTCTTGACGAGGAAGATGGTGTCATCTCCTGCGATGGTTCCCAGAATCTGGGTGATGTCGCTGTTGTCAATGTTGTAGGCAATGCTGCTGGCATATCCCGGTCGGGTTCTGATAACCACCATGTTGCCCGAGAAGTTGATGGAGAGGAATCCTGTTCCCATTGCCATGTTGCTGATCGGGATATGGTTGGAAACCCGCTTGTAGAGTGCATCGTTTGGAAGTACGTATGTGTATTTGCCGCTGGATGAAGCTGCCTTGGCTACCTTCAGTAGCTTGAGATCGCGGCTCAATGTGGCTTGCGTAATCTCAAATCCTTCCTGGGCGAGCGCTTGCAAGAGTTGATCCTGCGAACTCAACTCTTGACTAGAGATGAGCATCTTCAATGTTTCCAATCTGCTATTTTTTACCTTCATACGTTGTATTTTTATTCGTTTGCGGTTGCAAAATTACATAAAATATGCGAAACTGCCAAATAAATATTAGAAAAAATGCATTTTTAGCGATAAAATGTTTTAAAAGTTTGTTTTTATGCATGTTTTATGCAGTATATTTATGCATTAGCTGCGCTTTTGCCCTGTTTCCTTCTTGCAGTTTCTCCTAGATAAAGAAAGAGAAATATAGAAACTTTTTCATCAAAGTGTATTTTCTTTGTAGAAAAATTGCAGATATTGATTTTTTTGCTTATATTTGCAAAGTAATCCTCATTGATGCAATGAGTAAGTAAACTGCAATGAACAGAATAGTCACATTAATATATATATGGTTAGGTTGCGTCCTTTCCATGCAAGCACAAACCCGTCATCAGATGGGGGGCATTTATTTCGCCTATCCCGGAGGTCCGTCAGCGCAGACTGGAACTTTCGGGACAGACTCTTGTTGTGTGCTTGATTCCTTGAAAGGCGCTTGGTCAGATTCCCAGAAGCATGCTTTCAAGGATTCCCTGATTCCTTCGTCGGGTCTTATTCCTGCCGGATTTACTCCTTTTTATATCAGCCATTACGGTCGCCACGGTTCCCGATGGATGGCGCATGACGACCGTTATGTATGGATATGCAGGCATTTCGAGGATGAGAGTAATCTTACTCCGCTCGGACTGCAGGTGAAGGGAATGCTGGCAAGGATGTGGGAGAATGCCAGGGGGAATGGTGGAAAGCTCACCCGGCTCGGTGCACTTCAGCATCAGGGCATCGCCCGACGCATGTTTGCCCACTTTCCGCAAATCTTTGCTGCCGGCAATCAGGTGAAGGCGCGTTCCAGCATCTCCGACCGTTGTGCCAGGAGCATGCAAGCCTTTACTTCGGAATTACAGATTCTCCAGCCCCAGTTGAACCTGGATGTGAAGACCGATTCTGCTGATATGGCATGGATAGCCCATGTATCTCCCGAAATCAAGGCGCTGGCAAGCAGAACCAAGGTGGAACCTCTGATTTCTCCCGACAGATTTCTCCGTCAACTCTTCAGAGACATCTCGAAGATTGATGATCCTATGAAACTGATGATCGAGATGCATGCCATCACTTCATCCATCCAGGATGTGGGCTTGAATTTCCCGGTTTATCCTATCGACATAGAAGAAGCCTTGAATGCCCTCTTCACGGACGAGGAGTTCCAAGCCATCTATGAGGCAAACAACCGTCGCATGACCATCGTCAATGGCAACGAACCTACAAACGAGTCGATTCCTGCACGCTGTGCCATTCCGCTCTGGCAGAATATCGAGGCTGAGGCTGATGCCGCTCTGCGTGCTCGCCAGTCGTCGGCAACTCTCCGTTTCGGTCACGATACGGCACTCTATCGCCTGCTTTCTCTCCTCTTCAATACCGCCCATCTTCCTCCAAGTGCCAAGGATGATGAGGAACAGGTGCTTTTGGGCGACGATGTAGATAAGATGGATAGGGTGGTTCCGATGGCAGCGAATCTGCAGATGATTTTCTATAAGAATGCCCGGGATTCCGTCTTGGTGAAGTTCATGCTCAACGAGAAGGACATCAAGATCAATATCCTTTCGCAGGTGGAGTATGGCACGTGCTACTATCCCTGGAACCAGTGGAAGAAGCAGATGCACGAACGCATCCACAACCTGGAGCACATCCGCCAGCTGAATGCCATCAACACGATGGTGGGCACGGCACAGGCCAACACCCAGAGTGCCGGCTTGTTTGGCAAGGGCAGCGAGGAGCATGGACAGACCCTGCCTGCCGTACTCGTTCCGAACGGGCAGAACTTCTGGACTCCCCAGACCCAGGATACCGAACAGAAGTGTATTGCACCTTATTATTATAAGGACTCCCTCTTGCAGGGTTTCCGCTGCAGCCATTGGATAGTGGGTGGCTGCATGCAGGATTACGGTTCCTTTACCGTTGCCGCCCTGGGCGATGAGTTGAGGCTCCAGCCCGGGCAGCGCGCCACTCCTTTCAGTCATGCCGATGAGGTTTCGCATCCTCATTACTATGCGGTGAATCTGAAGAAGGAGCATCTCAAGGCAGAAATGACGGCATTGAGCCATACCTCCATCCTCCGTGTCACTCCCGAAAAGGACCAGCTGGTGCATCTGGTCATCAATCCGAATAGTGATGAAGGGCAGGGCTACATCGAGATCGATACCCTCAATCATGTGGTGTATGGCTATAATCCGGTGCATCGCATTTACCAGGGATGGGGCGAGTCGGCTGGTTTCAGCGGTCACTTCGTGCTGGCTTACGATGCCAGAGAACTGGTGGATTACGGTGTTTTCGAAGGTGACAACCGGATTAGCAAGGGCTTGAAGATGCAGGATAAGCCACGCATCGGCGCCTGGCTCACTTTCCGTGGAAAGGCGGGCAAGGCGATGGAGTGGATGTCGGGCACTTCCTTCACCTCTCGTGAGAAAGCCCTGGCAAATCTCAATGCCGAGAACTACAACTATGGCGGCTTGGATTTCTACAGCATGATGCAGTTTGCTGCCGATTTGTGGTGCGACCGCCTGCATACCATCGATGTGGAGCATCACGACCAGGCAAAAGTCAACCAGTTTTACGGTGCCCTGTATCGCTGTTCCTTCCTCCCTCACGAAGTGAGTGATGTGGGGGAAGAAATCAGATATGATGATTTCTCTATGTGGGACATCTATCGTGCCGAGCTGCCGCTCTACACGCTTATCACCCCGAAGCGTTCGGGCGAGATGATGCAGTCGCTGGTCAGGATGTATCAGAACCGTGGCTGGCTGCCTGCTTTCCCATGCTGGAACAGTTATACGGCTGCGATGATAGGCGACCATGCCAGTGCCGCCCTTGCCGATGCCTATGTCAAGGGCATCCGCAACTTCGATGCCCGGAAGGCTTACGAGGGAATGCGGATGAATGCTTTCTCTACACCTTATATATATAAGGAGTATCAGGAAGGGAAGGGACGCCGAGCCATCCAGTCGTATATCAATAATGGCTACATTCCTCTGGAGGATATGGTGGAGGAAGCTTATCATACCAACGAACAGACTTCCCGCACCCTGGAGTATGCCTACGATGATTTTGCCGTGGCGCAGATGGTGAAGGCGTTGATGGATTCCTGCAGGGATGCTTCGCAGCGACAGAAATATCAGGAAGATTACAACGAACTGATGCGCCGTTCCGAGAATTGGCGCAATGTCATCAACCCAGCCTCGGGTTGGGCGGATGGTAGATATGAGAATGGAAAATGGCTGAACAATAAAGACCTGGTTCATCGCCAGAGCTTCATCACCGAGGGGGCTGCCTGTCATTATACCTGGTATGTGCCCCAGAACCCGGAAGGGTTGTTTGAGGTAATCCAACATAGCAAACCGATGGATAAGAAGGAGAAGAAGGCAGAAGACAAGGTTATCTACCGCCTGGACAGAATGTTCGACAAGGGCTGGTACTGGCATGGCAACGAACCTTGCCATCAGATAGCTTATCTTTATGATGTCGCCGGAGCTCCAGAGAAGACCCAGCAATGGGTGCACCACATCCTGCAGACGGAGTATAATGATACCCCGGGCGGTTTGTCGGGCAATGATGATGCGGGTCAGATGTCGGCATGGTATGTATTCTCCTCCCTGGGTTTCTACCCGGTTTGTCCTGGCACACCTTATTATTATATAGGTACGCCAGGTTTCGACAAGGTGACGCTGAATCTGGAAAACGGAAAGAAGTTCATCTTGTCAGCCCGAAGAAAGGATGCAGGCAGCTACCTCATCCAGTCTACCTCTCTTAACGGAAAACCACTGAATGGTTATCGCCTCTCTCACCAGCAGATAGTGAGTGGAGGACAACTGCTTTTTGAATTGAAATAATAGAATCATAGAAATTAATACTGTAGGCGTAAGCCTGGCAACTAGATCAATTAACAGATAAGTATATGGATGCTGTAACGAGTTTTATTTATGGAATGAGCATGATGTTCTTTTCCATGATGGCATGGATGTTTTGGCGTAAGGGCAGTGAACGGCTCTTCCGCCTCATCATGCTTTTGATGTTGATAGCGGACGCACAGTGCCTGAAAGACCTCGTGCTCTTCTACTACAAGGGTTTCGGCAGTACGGAGGGATGGTATTTCACCTCCGCTGTCGATATGTTTATCATTCCGTTCTATAGCTTTGTGCTGATGGAACTGGTAAAACCGGGATGGACCACCTGGACCAAGGCGGTGGTGCTGGAGTTGCCTTTTGTGCTGCTTCCGCTCTTGTTTCTCATCTCGGGTGCCAACATCTATTTTTATATTCTCTCGGTATGGGGTGCCGTTTATGGCGTCACCACCTTCGTTGTACTCTTCTTCCTCATCCGCAGGTATCATCGCCAGCTCAAGGAGCGTTTCTCCTATCAGGAGAACATCAACCTTTCCTGGCTCCTTGCCATCCTGGGCAGTTTCTTCCTCATCCTGATTATCTGGACCTTGAGCTGCTTTGTCATCGACGGAGGCTTCGACAATCTTTATATGGTCTGCTCCCTGGCTATCTGGATGTTCATCTGTTACTTTGGGTATCGACATGAGTCGGTGATTGATGAACTGAAGGATGTGGAGGCAGCGCATGCAGAAGTTGCTCCGCAAGAGAGTGAAGAGGAAAAGCAAGGTCTCGCCACCGAGGTGCAGCGTCTCTTTGAAGTGGAGAAAATCTATCTCAATCCGCGACTCAAACTCTCGGATGTGGCACACATGGTGGGTACCAACCGTACTTATCTCAGCAGGTATTTCAACCAGGAGAATGGTAGCACGTTCTATGATTTCGTGAACAATTACCGCCTCCGCCATGCTGAATATCTGCTTCGAAACTCTGATTCTTCCATTCTGGAGATTTCAGAAAAGTCGGGCTTTAATTCTCTTTCCACCTTTAGAAGAGTCTTTTCTTCTGCTTACGGCTGTTCGCCTAATGAATTTAGGAATGCTCTGTAAATGTTTGTAAACCAGCAGAATTTACGCAATGAGTGCTTGATTTTTACGAAATGAGTTTTTGTAACGGACAATAAAAAAGACACTTTTTGTTTAAATGAAGTCTTTTTTTTACCAAATGAAGCCTGACTTTCGGAGAAAAAGCTTATCTTTGCATCAGAATTTTCTAGATTAGGTTTACTTATCATTTGCTTTTGATAGAACACATAAAGAGGTTGGCTAACCCGTGGAGGGCAAGCCAACCTCTGCTTTTTTTATATACTAAGAAAAACTGCAGATTCCTAACTTCTGATTTCTGAAGAAATCTTAGTCCTTGTTGCTTCCGAAGATGCGAAGCAGGTAGAGGAACAGGTTGATGAAGTCGAGGTACAATGTCAAGGCTCCGATGAGAGCCAACTTCTGAGCGCCTTCGCTCATGTCGTACTGTGTCTGCAGCATGTGCTTAATCTTCTGGCTGTCCCAAGCTGTGAGACCGGTGAAGATGGCAACACCCACGTAGCTCAGGATGTAGTCAAATCCCGAACTCTTCAGGAACATGTTTACTACGGTGGCGATAATCAATCCAATCAAAGCCATGAAGAGAATCTTACCCATCGAGGTCAAGTCCTTCTTGGTGGTGTAACCATATACAGCCATTGCTCCGAAGGTTCCGGCTGTGATGAAGAACACCTTGGCAATGCTGGTCATCGTGTAAACCACGAAGATGGAAGAGAGCATCGCTCCGTTCAATACCGAGTAGACGATGAAGAGCAGGGTAGCCGTACTTAGCGACAGGCGGTTCAGGGCACCTGTGATAATGAATACCAGGGCGAGTTCAGCGATTACCAATCCGAAGAGCAGTCCTCGGCTAGTCATCAGCGTCATCATCAGGGTAGGGCTGGCAGCCACGCCGTATGCAGTAACACCCGTAATAACGAGAGCCAGGGTCATCCATGTATAAACCTTGCGCATCAGTGCGGAGAACACGCCGCTTAATCCACGCTCCTTCTCATTGATAGCAAAGCCGTTGCTTTGCTGTTCATTCTGATTATTAATCAGATTGTACATTTCCTTTTCTGTCATAGTTTTATTTTCTAATTGTTATTCAAATACAAAGCGCAAAGATAATGCCAATTATTGAAATGAGCGATTATCTCTGCGCTTTATTAACATTTATTCCGTTCTTTTACGGCTTTCCGTCTGTTCTTATCCGTTTTCTGTCGGTTTTCATCTCATTCTTTTCAGTCTTCGTTCGTGTCCTCATCCCTTATTTCAGGGCAATCTTCCTCACTGCCACCTGTTTGCCGCCTCGTGTCACTTCTACGATCACGTTGCCCTGGATGGCTGTGCGAACCTGCTCCTTTTCAGCCTTTGCCTTCTTCTGAAGGGCGAGAACGCCATCGGCAGCATACACGCTGATGAGGTCGTTTGGCTGGAGTCCTTTGAGGACGATGGTTCTGAATCCGATAGACTGGATGCTGATATCTGACTTCATGTCAGTTGCCATGCGGTTGAAACTGATGGTGAAGCGATGGTTCTGTTCGCCTGCCTGGTTGGCATGGAAACGGTAATCGCCTTCCTTCAGGTCGATTGCCTTTCCGGTTTCCTTGTCCTTCAGCCATACGGTTTCGTATTCGCTGGCATCGCATTCTTCAGGGATGCTGATGGTGTATTCACCCGTTTCAGGCAGACTGATGCCGATGCTCTGTTCTGCTTCTATGCTGATTGCAGAGAGGAGCGAGTAGCGTCCGCCGTTGCGGGTAGCATAGATCTGAGCATTCTGGCTGGTCATCCATTTCACGCCGTCGCTTCCCAGGTCGAAGTCTGATTTCGCCTCCTGTGCAGGAACTGCGTTCAACTGGAGCTGGTCATCTGCAGGAGTGCCGTTGCTGGCTCTGCTTATTCTGTTGTTCTGCGTGATGGCGATATCGAGGGCTCGGGTTGTTTGATAGGCTGTTGCTGCCCTTTTTGGTGAATGCTCCACGATTACGTTTTCTGAATTCTCCAGAGTAGCAGTCTGCGTAAATACGGCATCCATTGACGGAATGTAGCCGGTTGTTACACCATCCGTATTAATAGGCTTGTAACTGCCGTTGTCATATTGATAGATGACTCTGCCATATTCCATATCGCTGTAGTTCATGGCGCAGAGATAAGGTGAACCGAAGAGGTTCCAGCCCATGTTCTCCTTGTGGGTGAACTTCAAACCGCCACCATTACTGTCTGACCATGGCTGCTGGTTATTGTTCTGCACAAGGGTAATCTGCCCTAACTGACTACCGTTCTCTGTGTAACTGATTCCATAGAAACGGACGGTCTTCTTGCCGGTTGCATCCATTTTGTCGGCATTTGCTTCCATTCTGAAACCTGCGGTGAAGTTTCGCTGGTTATCCACGCCCTTTACCCATGCTTTACTATTGGTTTTGTCAAACTTATAGTCGTACTTGGCACGAGTAGCTGCATTATAGTAGTAGGCTGTAACACTACCATCAGCAGGATTGATTGTACCTTCTACCTCCATATTGGTAGCCTTGAATGGCATGGAGAAGAAGTTGGTTCCTGCCTTCAGGTTTCTTTCCACAGCAAAGTTGGTGAGGTTTACATAACTGTTGTTGCCTCTTAAACCAGCGTGGTGCTTCAGGAGCAGGAAGCCTGGGCTGAACGGATTCATCTCTGTATAGAATGTGTTGTCGAGTTTCAGTTCCTTGTCTTCTGTCATGACATAGACCACAGATTTACCATGAGGATAATCGTCCTGGTTTGCTGTAGCATCGTTTGTCAGGTACCATGTCTCGAAACATCCGTTGTCTACGTTGTCTCTGATGCGTTGGTTGCCGGCAAGGTCATGGTTGTGCATCACCTTGTCGATGCATTCTTGGGTTTTGCTTGCGTCTGTGTTAGCGTTGATGTTGGC
>JAIJUV010000466.1 GCA_022732315.1 Prevotella sp. | reverse complement strand
GACCATGTCTATATCAATTTCCGTATCCGGTTCTTTATCAAGATACGTACAGGAACCCAACGATACGATGCCTATTAAACCAGCAACTATATATTTCTTAAGTTTCATTATCGTCATTTTTTTTAATTAGAAATTCAGGTCAACTCCAAACATTACAGAACGCATAGCCGGGTAACGCAGACCGGTGTTCGTATTTAATTCCGGATCCCACAGTTTGAAAGGAGAGAAACAGAATAAATTATTACCACTCACGTAAAAACGAATAGCTTTAGAATGTATCTTATCAGTTACAGATTGCGGTAAAGTATATCCAAGTTCCAGCGTTTTCAAACGCATAAAACGCATATTCTTTTTCCACCATGTAGAATTCCGGTAGTTCTGTCTGTTAGGTTCCTCCGTCAATCTCGGCCAGAATACATCTTGGGAAGGATTCTCTTCTGTCCATCTGTCGTTATAATTAGAGTAGACATTGCCTTGTAATGTTTGTCCACTACCCGGAATGAAATACGTAGTTCCACCAATCACACGATAAGTATCACCTGTTCCCTGGAAGAAGAAACTAAAGTCAAAGTTCTTATATTCAACATTACCACCAAAACCATAAACAATTCTTGGAGTCGTTGTTCCACCTATATATCCCTCATCCTTGGCATCGATAACACCATCATCGTTCATATCACGATATTTGATGTCACCAGGTCGAACTACAGAGCCTATATTTGGTGTAGGAATACCTGCCTTCAACTTACCATTTTCAAAATCATCGTCTGTATAGAGACGTTCTGCCTGAAGTCCCCAAAGTGTACCAATAGAACGGCCTGTTAATGAACGATAAGTACCCTTTACTGACTCTGGTTCATCATACTCCTTGACTTCATTCTTGGCATAGGTGAAATTTGCTCTTAAAGCTACTCGCAAATCCTTGCCAAACTTGTGATTCCAAGTAATAGTACCATCCACACCACTGTTGTCTACGACGCCATAGTTGGCATAGGGGTTACTCAAGAAACCTGCCTGTGTAGGAATAGTCTTACGCTGCATGAATATGTTGGTACGATGCTCATAGAAGTAGTCAAACTGAAGGTTAAACTCATTCCAAAGTCCCAACTCTATACCAACATTGGTCTTTGTAGAGGTTTCCCATGTCAAATTGTTAACACCTACCTCACCCTCAGAATATCCTTCACGCCAATAATCACCAGCATAACCAAAATGATAGCCAGAAGCTCCTGTGTTAATAGTGGTAATATAAGCGAAGCGGCGTCCTCCGATATCATCATTACCGACCTTACCTATAGAGCCTTTCAACTTCAAGAGAGTCAGCCAATCAGCACTGTTTCTCATAAACTTTTCCTCAGAAATAATCCAACCTAAGGCAAGAGAAGGGAAGAAACCGAAGCGATGGCCTTTGGCAAAATTCTCACTACCATTGTAACCGAAGTTGAACTCACCCACATAACGACGGTCGAATGTATAAGAAAGACGACCCGCTATACCTTGTGAACGCTTAGGCTGAATATCCCCCCAATCGTAAGAACGCTGGTTATAAAGGAAGAGGGCATCTACGGCATGCTTCTTGGCAAAAGTATGATTATAGCCTAAGGAGAACTCTAAATAAG
>JAIJUV010000094.1 GCA_022732315.1 Prevotella sp. | reverse complement strand
AATGGCTACAAAAATTGTTGATAACAGAGTAAATTTTGCCAGCGTTCATAATCCGTACCCATATCCGGATTTCCTCGATGTGCAGTTAAAGTCTTTTAAGGACTTCTTACAGTTGGATACTCCGCCTGAGGAACGCAAGAATGACGGTTTGTATAAGGTGTTCTCTGAGAACTTCCCTATCACCGATACACGTAACAATTTCGTTCTTGAGTTCTTGGATTACTATATTGACCCTCCTCGCTACACTATCGATGAGTGCCTGGAGCGTGGTCTTACATATAGCGTACCTTTGAAGGCTAAGATGAAGCTGTATTGTACGGATCCTGATCACGAGGATTTCGGTACTTTCATCCAGGATGTGTTCTTGGGTACTATCCCTTACATGACCGCCAATGGTACATTCGTAATCAATGGTGCTGAGCGCGTTGTCGTTTCTCAGTTGCACCGTTCTCCTGGTGTGTTCTTTGGTCAGGGTGTGCATGCCAATGGTACTGTGCTCTATTCAGCACGTATCATCCCATTCAAGGGTAGCTGGATTGAGTTTGCTACTGACATCAATAATGTGATGTATGCTTACATCGACCGTAAGAAGAAGTTGCCTGTTACTACCTTGCTCCGTGCCATCGGTTATGAGCAGGATAAGGATATTCTCCAGATCTTTGACCTCGCTGAAGAGGTGAAGGTGAACAAGAAGAATATGAAGGCTGCCATCGGTCGTAAATTGGCTGCTCGTGTCTTGAAGAGCTGGAATGAGGACTTCGTTGATGAGGATACTGGTGAAGTTGTATCTATCGAGCGTAACGAGGTAATCATGGAGCGTGAGACTGAGCTTACTGCCGATAATATTGAGGAGATTGTTGAGAGTGGTGCTACTACCGTGCTCCTGCATAAGGACGAAGAGGCTGCAAGCAAGTTCACTATCATCTTCAATACTTTGGCTAAAGACCCAAGTAACTCTGAGAAGGAGGCTGTTACTTACATCTATCGTCAGTTGCGTAATGCTGATCCTGCCGATGATGCCAGTGCACGCGAAGTTTTCCAGAACCTCTTCTTCTCTGACAAGCGTTACGATTTGGGTGAGGTAGGTCGCTACCGTATTAATAAGAAATTAGGTCTCGATACCGATATGGATGTCCGCGTATTGACGAAGGACGATATCATCGAGATTATCAAATATTTGATTCAGCTCATCAATTCAAGTGCTACAGTCGACGATATCGACCACTTGTCTAACCGTCGTGTACGCACCGTAGGTGAGCAGTTGGCTAACCAGTTCTCTATTGGTTTGGCACGTATGAGCCGTACAATCCGTGAGCGTATGAATGTACGCGACAATGAGGTGTTTACTCCAACAGACTTGATCAATGCCAAGACTATCTCTAGCGTTATCAACTCTTTCTTTGGTACAAACCCATTGTCACAGTTCATGGACCAGACTAACCCATTGGCTGAGGTAACTCACAAGCGTCGTCTTTCTGCCCTTGGTCCTGGTGGTCTGTCTCGTGAGCGTGCAGGTTTCGAGGTTCGTGACGTTCACTATACCCACTATGGTCGTCTTTGTCCTATCGAGAGTCCTGAAGGTCCTAACATCGGTTTGATTTCTTCACTCTGTATGTATGCAAAGATCAACGACCTCGGTTTCATCGTTACTCCTTACCGTAAGGTTAGCGACAGCACAGTGGATATGGACAACGATGATGTTGTTTATCTGACAGCTGAGGATGAGGAAGCTAAGATCATCGGTCAGGGTAATGCGCCTTTGACAGAGGATGGTGCCTTCATCCGTGACGTCGTTAAGTGCCGTCAGGATGCTGATTATCCAGTGGTTCCACCTTCAGACGTTGACTATGTGGATGTTTCTCCACAGCAGATTGCATCTGTTTCTGCAGGTCTGATTCCATTCTTGGAGCACGATGATGGTCACCGTGCGTTGATGGGATGTAACATGATGCGCCAGGCAGTGCCATTGCTTCACAATGATGCACCTATCGTAGGTACCGGTCTTGAGAAGCAGGTATGTGAGGATTCACGTACAATGATCACCGCAGAAGGCGAGGGTGTTATCGAGTATGTTGACGCAACAACCATCCGTATCCTTTATGATCGCACAGAGGATGATGAGTTCGTCAGCTTCGAGCCTGCCTTGAAGGAGTATCGCATTCCTAAGTTCCGTCGTACCAACCAGAATATGACCATCGACTTGCGTCCTATCTGTAACAAGGGTCAGCGCGTTAAGGCTGGTGATATCCTGACAGAGGGTTACGCTACCGAGAACGGTGAGCTGGCTTTGGGTAGAAACTTGCTGGTTGCTTACATTCCTTGGAAGGGTTACAACTATGAGGATGCTGTCGTTATCTCTGAGCGTATGGTTCGTGATGATGTTTTGACCTCAGTTCACGTGGATGAGTACTCTCTCGATGTACGTGAGACAAAGCGTGGTGTTGAGGAGTTCACTTCTGATATTCCTAACGTAAGTGAGGAAGCAACAAAGGATCTCGACGATAATGGTATCGTACGTGTTGGTGCGCGTATTGAACCAGGCGACATCATGATCGGTAAGATTTCTCCTAAGGGCGAGAGTGATCCTTCTCCAGAAGAGAAGTTGCTCCGTGCCATCTTCGGTGATAAAGCTGGTGATGTGAAGGATTCTTCCTTGAAGGCTAATCCATCATTGAGTGGTGTTGTCATCGACAAGAAGTTGTTCTCTCGTGCCGTTAAGACTCGTGAGTCTAAGAAGCAGGATAAGATTATCCTTGCCAAGATTGATGAGGAGTACGAGGCTAAGGGCGATGACTTGAAGGATATCCTGGTTGATAAGTTGCTCACTCTGACGGAAGACAAGACTTCTCAGGGTGTGAAGGATTACTCTGGTGTTGAAATCATCACTAAGGGTAGCACATTCACAGCAGCAGCTTTGAAGAACTTGGAGTACGATGGTGTTCAGTCTAATGGTTGGACAGATGATGATCATACAAATACTTTGATTCAGCGTCTGATCATGAACTATATCCGCAAGTATAAGCAGCTTGATGCAGAGTTGAAGCGTCGTAAGTTTGCTATTACTATCGGTGACGAGCTTCCTTCTGGTATTCTCCAGATGGCTAAGGTATACATCGCGAAGAAGCGTAAGATCCAGGTGGGTGATAAGCTCGCCGGTCGTCACGGTAACAAGGGTATCGTTTCTAAGGTGGTACGTCTTGAGGATATGCCGTTTATGGCTGATGGTCGCCCTGTAGATATGGTATTGAACCCATTGGGTGTGCCTTCTCGAATGAACCTTGGACAGATTTTCGAGTGTATTCTCGGTGCGGCAGGTAAGAAGTTGGGCGTTAAGTTCGCTACTCCTATCTTTGATGGTGCTAAGTTGGAAGACCTCTCTGAGTGGACAGATAAGGCAGGCTTGCCACGCTTCTGTTCTACTTACCTTTATGATGGTGAGACAGGTGAGCAGTTTGACCAGCCAGCTACCGTAGGTATGACCTACTTCTTGAAGTTGGGTCACATGGTTGAGGATAAGATGCACGCACGTTCTATCGGTCCTTACTCTCTGATTACCCAGCAGCCACTTGGTGGTAAGGCACAGTTTGGTGGTCAGCGATTCGGAGAGATGGAGGTTTGGGCCATCGAGGCATTCGGTGCTAGCCACGTATTGCAGGAGATTCTGACCATTAAGTCGGATGATGTTGTAGGACGTAGCAAGGCATACGAGGCAATTGTTAAGGGCGACCCAATGCCAACACCTGGCATTCCAGAGTCACTCAACGTATTGCTCCATGAGCTTCGCGGCCTTGGCTTGAGCATCAAACTTGATTAATTTTGAGAACCCCTAATTAAGATAAAGAAACATGGCTTTCAAAAAAGATACAAAGGTAAAGAATAATTTTACGAAGATTACCATCGGTCTCGCTTCGCCAGAGGAGATCCTGGAAAATTCGTATGGTGAGGTTACTAAGCCTGAAACCATTAATTATCGTACATATAAGCCGGAACGTGACGGTTTGTTCTGCGAGCGCATTTTTGGTCCTACCAAGGACTACGAGTGCGCCTGCGGAAAGTACAAGCGCATCCGTTATAAGGGAATCGTTTGTGACCGATGCGGTGTTGAGGTTACTGAGAAGAAGGTTCGTCGTGAGCGTTCTGGTCATATCGAACTTGTTGTTCCTGTAGCTCATATCTGGTATTTCCGTTCTCTGCCAAATAAGATTGGTTACCTTTTGGGTATGCCAACCAAGAAGCTTGATGCTGTTATCTACTACGAGAAGTATGTAGTGATTCAGCCAGGTATTCTCGAGGGTAAGGTAGATGCCGACGGTCTTCCTTTGCTTGGTTCTGCCAAGCTTGATCTCTTGTCTGAGGATGAATACATGGACATCCTCGACAAGTATGACCCAAATGGTGACAACGAGAATTTGGATGATTCTGATCCAAACAAGTTCATTGCCAAGATGGGTGCTGAGGCAATCTATCAGTTGTTGCAGAATGTAGACCTCGATTCATTGTCTTACGAGCTCCGCGACCGTGCTAATAACGATTCAAGCCAGCAGCGTAAGACTGAGGCTTTGAAGCGCTTGAACGTAGTAGAGGGCTTCCGTGCCAGCAAGGGCATCAACAAGCCTGAGTGGATGGTGATGAAGATTATCCCTGTTACTCCACCAGAGCTCCGTCCTTTGGTACCACTGGATGGTGGTCGCTTTGCAACATCCGACTTGAACGATCTCTATCGTCGTGTTATTATCCGTAACAACCGTTTGAAGAGATTGGTTGAGATTAAGGCTCCTGAAGTTATTCTCCGTAACGAGAAGCGTATGTTGCAGGAGGCTGTAGACAGTTTGTTCGATAACTCTCGTAAGAGTTCTGCTGTGAAGAGTGAGAGCAATCGTCCATTGAAGTCACTCTCTGACTCTTTGAAGGGTAAGCAGGGTCGCTTCCGTCAGAACCTCTTGGGTAAGCGTGTTGACTATTCTGCTCGTTCGGTTATCGTCGTTGGTCCTGAGCTGAAGATGGGTGAGTGCGGTCTTCCTAAGTTGATGGCTGCAGAGCTTTACAAACCATTTATCATCCGCAAGTTGATTGAGCGTGGTATCGTAAAGACTGTGAAGAGTGCCAAGAAGATTGTGGATCGCCGTGAGCCAGTTATCTGGGATATCCTGGAGAATGTAATGAAGGGGCATCCGGTTATGTTGAACCGTGCCCCTACACTTCACCGTCTCGGTATCCAGGCTTTCCAGCCTAAGATGATTGAGGGTAAGGCTATCCAGTTGCACCCATTGGCATGTACAGCGTTCAACGCCGACTTCGATGGTGACCAGATGGCTGTTCACCTTCCATTGAGCAATGAGGCTATTTTGGAGACTCAGATCCTGATGCTCCAGAGCCACAACATTCTGAACCCTGCTAATGGTGCGCCTATCACCGTTCCTTCTCAGGATATGGTGCTTGGTCTCTACTATATTACTAAGATTCGCCCAGGTGCTAAGGGTGAGGGATTGACATTCTATGGTCCTGAGGAGGCTTTGATTGCCCGTAATGAGGGCCGTTGTGACCTTCACGCTCTGGTAAAGGTTATCGTTGACGACTTGGTTGATGGTAAGATTCAGAAGCGTATGGTTGAGACTTCTGTAGGTCGAGTTATCGTAAATGGTATCATCCCTGATGAGGTGGGCTTCTTCAATGATGTCATCTCTAAGAAGACTCTCCGCGGTTTGATTTCAAATGTTATCAAGGCTGTAGGTATGGCTGAGGCATGTGAGTTCCTCGATGGTATCAAGAACTTGGGTTACCGCATGGCTTACGTGGCAGGTTTGTCATTTAACCTTGGCGATATCATCATCCCACCAGAGAAGGAGACTATCGTTGAGCGTGGCCGCAAGGAGGTTGAGGAAATCACCAACAACTATAACATGGGATTCATCACCAATAAGGAGCGTTACAACCAGGTGATTGATGCGTGGACTCACGTGAACACCGACTTGGGTAACATCTTGATGAAGGAGATGACCGAGGCAGACCAGGGTTTCAATGCCGTTTACATGATGCTTGATTCCGGAGCCCGTGGTTCTAAGGATCAGATTAAGCAGTTGTCTGGTATGCGTGGTTTGATGGCTAAGCCTCAGAAGGCTGGTGCAGAGGGTGCGCAGATCATTGAAAACCCTATCCTTTCTAACTTTAAGGAGGGTATGTCTGTGTTGGAGTACTTTATTGCATCTCACGGTGCCCGTAAGGGTCTTGCTGATACCGCGATGAAGACTGCCGACGCCGGTTACTTGACCCGTCGTCTTGTAGACGTATCACATGACGTGATTATTACTGAAACAGACTGTGGTACATTGCGTGGCTTGGTTTGCACAGCTTTGAAGAATGGTGATGAAATCATCTCTTCTCTCTACGAGCGTATCCTGGGTCGTGTTTCTGTACATGACATCATTCACCCAACTACTGGTGAACTGATTGTTAAGTCGGGTGAGGAAATCACAGAGGCTAAGGCTAAGATGATTGACGAGTCACCTATCGAGAGCGTAGAGATTCGCTCAGTACTTACCTGCGAGAGCAAGAAGGGTGTCTGCATGAAGTGTTACGGTCGTAACTTGGCTACAGCCCGTATGGTTCAGCTTGGTGAGGCTGTGGGTGTCATCGCAGCTCAGGCTATCGGTGAGCCTGGTACTCAGCTTACTCTCCGTACATTCCACGCCGGTGGTATTGCATCTAACGCTGCTGCCAATGCTAAGATTGCAGCGAAGAATAAGTCTCGTATCGAGTTTGATGAGTTGAGCACTGTTCCATTCGTAGAGGAAGATGAGGAAGGCAACGATATCAAGTGCGAGAAGGTAGTAAGCCACTTGGCTGAAATCCGTTTCGTTGATCCTAATACCAATATCATCCTTGCAACATTGAATGTTCCTTATGGTTCTTCTTTGTATCACAAGGAGGGTGAAGTAGTAGAGAAGGATACTGTGATTGCCCGTTGGGACCCATTCAACGCCGTTATCGTCAGCCAGTATGCTGGTACATTGAAGTTCAATGACGTCCAGAAGGATCAGACTTACCGTGCCGAGGTCGATGAGACTACAGGTTTGGAGGAGAAGATTATCACTGATTCAAAGAACAAGGCAATGGTTCCATCTTGTGATGTAATCGATGCTCATGGTGAGGTAATTGGTACTTACAACTTCCCTGTAGGTGGTCACCTTGTTGTTGAGGATGGTCAGACTATCAAGACAGGTGAGGTGCTTGTTAAGATTCCTCGTGCCGTAGGTGGTGCAGGTGATATCACCGGTGGTCTTCCACGTGTAACCGAGCTTCTTGAGGCTCGTAACCCATCTAACCCTGCTGTCGTATCAGAAATCGATGGTGAGGTAACCATGGGTAAGGTAAAGCGTGGTAACCGTGAAATCATCGTTACCTCAAAGACTGGTGACCAGAAGAAATATCTCGTATCACTCTCTAAGCAGATTCTGGTACAGGAGCATGATGCCGTTCGTGCTGGTACACCTCTTTCTGATGGTAGCGTAACTCCAGGCGATATTCTCGCTATCATGGGTCCTACCGCAGTTCAGGAGTACATCGTTAACCAGATTCAGGACGTTTACCGTCTCCAGGGTGTGGCTATCAACGATAAGCACTTCGAGGTGGTTGTTCGTCAGATGATGCGTAAGGTTCGTATCGACGATCCAGGTGATACTACATTCCTGGAGCAGGAGTTGGTTGACAAGCTCGACTTCGCAGAGGAGAATGACCGTATCTGGGGTAAGAAGGTTGTTACCAACGCTGGTGACAGTACCGAACTCAAGCCAGGTCAGATTATCACAGCCCGCAAGTTGCGTGATGAAAATTCTGCTTTGAAGCGTCGTGATAAGAAACTTGTTCAGGTTCGTGATGCCGTAGCTGCAACATCAACTCAGATTCTTCAGGGTATTACCCGTGCTGCTCTTGGTACTAAGAGCTTCATGAGTGCTGCTTCCTTCCAGGAGACCACTAAGGTCTTGAATGAGGCTGCCATCCGTGGAAAGGTAGATTACCTTGAGGGTATGAAGGAGAATGTAATCTGCGGTCATTTGATTCCTGCAGGTACAGGTCTTCGTCAGTGGGATAAGCTGATTGTAGGTTCTAAGGAAGAATACGAGCGCATGCAGGCTAATAGAAAGACAGTACTCGACTATGGTGATTCACCAATCGTTGATTAAAACCATATAGAGTATATATAATAAGGTATAGAGCCATAGGTGATGATTCATCTATGGCTCTTTGCTTTGTAGGCAGTTCTTTGTCTTTTTTGAGTGCTGATTTAAAAATAAGTATGAAATTATTTGTTTTTTTCAGATTTTATGTGTAAATTTGCATCATCAAAAGAAGTTTAACCCTATTAACTTAATATAATTATGGAAGAAAATAAGAATAATCAAGAGCAGAGTCAGTTTCAGATGGGCATCAAGCCAGAGGTTGCAGAAGGCACCTATTCAAATTTGGCTTTGATTACTCACTCAAGTTCTGATTTCATTTTGGATTTTGCATGTGCACTCCCAGGAATGCCACAGCCCCAGATTAAGAGCCGTGTTATCATGGCACCAGAACATGCTAAGCGTCTGCTTCAGGCATTGCAGGGTAATATCTACAATTACGAGCAGACTTTTGGTAAGATTAAGATTGCCGATGAGCAAGAGCGTACCATCGCTCCATTCGGTACTCCAAAAGGTGAGGCTTAATTGATAAAGCATACGTGCTAAGACTAAATTTTCCGCTGAATACTACTTTTTCTTTATAATATTTGTTTTTAATAGTTATATAACGTTAAAACTTGCCTTCCTTTTTCAAAAGTTACTTTTATTATTAGGTAGTTTGCCGAAAAAATCGTAACTTTGCACCCCGAAAGCCCCATAATGTGGTGGCTTATACGGAAATAAGACAATAATAAAAACAAAATAATAAATTAAAAAGTAAAATTATGCCTACTATTTCACAGTTAGTAAGAAAAGGCAGACGAGTTTTGGTAGACAAGAGCAAGTCACCAGCTTTGGATTCATGTCCACAGCGTCGTGGTGTTTGTGTCCGTGTTTACACAACAACTCCTAAGAAGCCTAATTCGGCAATGCGTAAGGTTGCCCGTGTTCGTTTGACAAACTCTAAGGAGGTTAACTCTTACATCCCAGGAGAGGGTCACAACTTGCAGGAGCACTCAATCGTATTGGTTCGTGGTGGTCGTGTTAA
>JAIJUV010000465.1 GCA_022732315.1 Prevotella sp. | reverse complement strand
TACACTGGATTACCGCGCAGGGATGCAGTCAGAATATAAGCCGGAAGAATTTGTTGTCAGCGGAATCCTATATGATCGGGATGAGTATACCATCGAGGCTTCCTATGTTGTATTCGGTTCGCAGGATTTTTATAATGAGCGTGTTGCGGAGGGTGACCGGCAATATAATATCTATTTTACCTTGGGCGATTCTGCAAATGTATCTATGAATAATGTTGCGCCTGTTATAAAAGAAATCGCGGATTCCTGTGGCATTGACCAGAAAAACGTGATCATCAATGACCTCTACCTGCAGTGGGTATTGCAGCCGAGCTATGAAATGATTATGGTTTGTGGAACCCTGATCCTCGGAATCGTGTTGTTTTCCGTTGTGGTCATTTATAATATCTTCCAGGTCGGGATCGCCCAGAAGGTTCAGGAGTACGGAAAAATCAAGGCGCTGGGTGCAACCAGAAAGCAGATGAAGCAGTTGATCTTTCGTGAGGGCATTCTTCTGGCGGTTCCTTCGATACCGCTGGGGCTGCTGTTTGGTTTCCTGATTGCAAAAGTCAGCTTCAACTGGCTGGTGGAGCAGGGAAATCTGGTATCGTCCGGAATCAAGAACCATCAGGTGCCTCTGTTTTCACTGACAATTATGCTCATCTGCATTTTTGTATCGTTTCTTACGGTCGTTTTGGCTCTGCGCAAACCCATGAAAATTGTTTCCCGGATTTCACCCATCGAAGCGACACGGTATCTTGACGGCTCCAAAACGCAAAAACAGGGCAGACGAAAAGACAGAAAAGATGTCACCGTTTTCTCCATGGCAATGGCAAATGTGACAGGCAATCCGAAAAGAACCATTGCTACGATTCTTACCATGGGGCTTTCCTGTGTATTGTTTGTAATTATCTCTAATTATGTTGGGAATATTGACACGGAGCACGAGGCGCGGATTGCAATCAACCATGGACAATTTGAGTTGCAGCTGGATTATTCCCAGAATTATGATGAAGCCTATCCGGAGAATAATCTGGATACGATTCTGACGGATAATCCATTGAATGATTCGCTGATTGAAGAAATCAAAAGCATTCCGGGAGTGACAGATGTCATGACGAGAGAGATTGTCTCTGTAAATCTGAACGGAACAAGATTTCCGGCTGATATTGTGAGTAAAAATGATTTTGATTTTATGCACCAGGACGGGGATATTGGCTCTATGGACTATGATCAGGCGGTAAAGAATGGTGAAATTTTCTTTGGGTGGTCGATGTGGATGGAACAAGATGGATATGCTCCGGGTGAATCCATTGCATTTGACTTTGAGAATGGAAGTGGAACCTATACCTATCAGGGAAAGATTGCAGGATCCTTTGTAAGCACGGACACTTATCTTGTCATTCCGGAAGGTGTATACCGTTCCATGAATCCGAGGGGAACAGCCTATGGCTATCTGTGGGTGGACTGTGATAAAAAAGATGTGGCATCTGTGGAACAGAGTCTGAATACTTTGATTTCTAATACTTCGCATATAAAAATGGATACCTATCATGCACAGTTACAATCTGCCGAATTTGCAAGCAGCATGATGAAGCTTGGCTGTTATCTGTTTATGGCTATTGTAGGACTCATCGGGTT
>JAIJUV010000464.1 GCA_022732315.1 Prevotella sp. | reverse complement strand
ATCTTAGGATACTTGCTCATGTATCTTAAGATACTTGGCAATGTATCCTAAGATACTTTGCAATATAGCTTCATGTGCCCATGAAGCCTGTTTCATCGGTCAACGAAGCCTGTTTCATCATGGGATGAAGCCTACTTCTTGCACATACCCAGAAAATACTTGTGTATCTCTAAACTTTCGTTCAATTCCGGATGGAAGGCGGTAACGAGCTGGTTACCCTGACGGGCAGCTACAATCTTGCCATCTACTTCGGCAAGAACCTCGGCATCACCCCACACCTCTTTAATATATGGAGCACGGATGAAAGTCATAGGGATATTGCCCTCAATGCCCTTCATCGGAGCCTCGATGTAGAAACTGCCCAACTGGCGACCATAGGCATTTCTCAAAGCCGTGATATCCATGGAAGCAATGCGATAACTTGGCTCACCCTCTATCTTCTTGGCAAGAAGTATCAAACCAGCACAAGTACCATAAACAGGCAAGCCTGCTGCGATGGCTTCCTTCACAGGTTCCATCAATCCGAGTTCATTCAAGAGTTTTGCCTGGGTAGTACTCTCGCCACCAGGAATAATCAAGCCATCCTTGGGCTGATCCCAATCCTTCAACTGGCGCACCTCAAAACTATCCACACCCAACTGAGCCAACTTCTGTCTATGCTCAGCAAAAGCACCTTGTAAAGCTAATACTGCTATTCTCATATTTTTCCTAATACAAAAGCCCCTTCTTTTCAGGAGGGGCCTTCCAATTAAAATATCATCATCTATTACTTACCTCTTTCAGCCATGAGGAGCGCAATCTCCTGCTCGTTGATACCAACCATCGCCTCACCGAGATCCTCACTCAACTCAGCCAACATCTTAGGGTCGTTATAGTTGGTAACTGCCTTCACGATAGCCTGAGCACGCTTAGCAGGGTTACCGCTCTTGAAGATGCCAGAGCCTACGAATACACCCTCAGCACCGAGTTGCATCATCAGGGCAGCATCGGCAGGAGTAGCCACACCACCTGCTGCGAAGTTAACCACTGGCAACTTGCCGTTCTCGTGAACATACTTCACCAGGTCGTAAGGAGCCTGCAACTGCTTGGCTGCCTCGTAAAGTTCATCCTCGCTCATAGAAACCAGGCGGCGGATTTCGCTCTGCATCATACGCATGTGGGTAACAGCCTGAACCACATCACCAGTTCCTGGCTCACCCTTGGTACGAATCATCGTAGCACCTTCAGCGATACGGCGGAGCGCCTCGCCCAAGTTCTTGGCACCACAAACGAATGGTACATCAAACTGAGTCTTGTCAATATGATAAACATTATCTGCTGGAGAGAGCACCTCGCTCTCGTCGATATAGTCGATTTCGATAGCCTGAAGAATCTGAGCCTCAGCGAAGTGACCGATGCGGCACTTAGCCATTACAGGGATAGAAACAGCCTCCTGAATACCCTTGATCATCTTAGGATCGCTCATACGAGAAACACCACCTGCTGCACGGATATCAGCTGGAATACGTTCCAAAGCCATTACTGCGCATGCACCTGCTGCCTCTGCGATTCTTGCCTGTTCTGGAGTTGTTACGTCCATGATCACACCACCCTTGAGCATCTGAGCCAAGTTGCGGTTCAATTCT
>JAIJUV010000093.1 GCA_022732315.1 Prevotella sp. | reverse complement strand
TGAACTTTCGCAAGTATCTCACCCACACGCCCTGAAAGGGCAGAAGCTCCTAGCCCAGGGCAGCGCCCTGGGTAATGATGGATGCAAGCTTGTCGCCCTGTAAGGGCAAAAGCCTTCAAGTACCAGGCAATATACAAAGCTTTTGCCCTTACAGGGCGCCTTGCTGATTGCTTGTATACCCAGGGCGATGCCCTGGGCTAGGAGCTTCTGCCCTTTCAGGGCGTGTGGAGCATACTTGCGAAAACTAGAATAGTTTATATAGGTATGTTGTATGATAAATTAATGAATCCAAAGGGAGCGTTGACGGCTTTGATGCTGTCGATGCTCCTCACGGGCTCCCTCTCCGTAGAGGCTGCCCGAAAGAAAACTGTGCAGAAAATCAAGGTGGCTTGCGTGGGCAACAGTATCACCTATGGCACGGGAATCGAGGATAGAGAGCATTTCTCCTATCCTGTACAACTGCAGAAAATGCTGGGCGACAAATATCTGGTAGGCAACTTCGGAAAGCCGGGTGCCACCCTGCTGAACCACGGCCACCGTCCGTATATGAAGCAGGAAGAGTATAAGCAGGCGATGGCCTTCAAGGGCGACATCGCCGTCATCCACCTGGGCATCAACGATACCGACCCGAGAAACTGGCCTAACTATCGAGACGAATTCGTAAAGGATTATCTGTCGCTGATGGACTCTCTGCGTTCTGCTAATCCCAAGGTACGCTTTATCCTGGCTTGCATGACGCCGATAGCCCATCGCCATCCCCGCTTCATTTCGGGCACCAAGCAGTGGCACGATGAGATACAGGAAGCCATCAAGGTGGTGGCAAAGGTGAGTGGTGCGGAACTCATCGATTTTCATGCACCCCTCTATCCTTATCCTAATCTGTTGCCGGATGCCATCCATCCCAACCCGGAAGGTGCAGGCATCCTGGCAAAGACCGTTTATGGCGGTATTACCGGAAACTATGGCGGACTCCAGATGTCCTCTCTCTATACAGACCACATGGTGCTGCAGCGCAACCAGTCGCTGGATATCCATGGCATCGCCAACACGGGCGACCAGGTAACGGTGAGCATTGCCGGGCAGAAGGCTTCTGCCGTTGCCAACAACCGGGGCGAATGGAGCGTAGTGCTGCAGCCGCTGCCTGTGGGCACCGACTATACGCTCACCATCCAGGCGGGCAAGCAGAAGAAGGAATACCACCATGTGGCAGTGGGCGAAGTGTGGCTGTGCTCAGGCCAGTCGAACATGGCGTTCCGACTCAACCAGGCTTCCACCGGCAAGCGCGATATAGCCCAGGCAAACGACCCCGACCTGCGCCTCTTCGACATGAAGGGCCGCTGGGAAACCTACGATGTGGCATGGCCGGCATCCTGTCTGGATTCGCTGAACCATCTGCAGTATTACAGGAATACCACCTGGAAGGGGGCTACCCCCGAGACGGCAGCCCAATTCTCTGCCGTGGCTTATTACTACGGCAAGATGCTGCGCGACAGCCTGAAGGTGCCAGTGGGCTTGATATGCAATGCCATCGGCGGTGCACCTACCGAGGCTTGGGTAGATAGAAACACGCTGGAAACCCGCTTCCCTGCCATCCTGCGCAACTGGCTGCAGAACGACTTTATCCAGGATTGGGTGCGTGGCAGGGCTGCCAGGAACCTCACCAACGATGCCACCCGTCTGGGCCGTCATCCTTATGAACCATGCTATCTCTACGAGAGCGGCATCCTGCCTCTGCAGCAGTATCCCATCAAGGGTGTCATCTGGTATCAGGGCGAATCGAATGCTCACAATATGGATGCCCACAGTCAGCTCTTCCGCCTGCTGGTAGACAGTTGGCGAGGCAACTGGAAGAATCCGCAGATGCCGTTCTATTTCGTGCAGCTGTCTAGTTTGAACCGTCCTTCCTGGACTTGGTTCAGAGATAGTCAGCTCCGATTGATGAAGTCAATTCCAAATACCGGAATGGCTGTATCTTCTGATTATGGTGACTCTCTTGATGTGCATCCAACGAATAAGCAGCCAGTGGGCGAACGCCTGGGTCGTTGGGCATTGAACCAGACCTATGGTCACGGCGTAACCCCATCGGGGCCTATATATAATAAGGTAGAAAGAGAGGACGATGCCCTGGTGGTATCCTTCGCCTATGGCGATGGACTCCGCACATCGGATGGCCAATCGCCTCGCTGCTTCGAGATAGCCGGGGAAGAGGGTATGTTCTATCCGGCACAGGCGAAGATAGAGGGCGACCAGGTGAGATTGACATCTCCTGAGGTCAAGCTTCCGAGATTCGTGAGATACGGATGGCAACCGTTTACCCGAGCCAATCTGGTGAACAGCGATGGGCTTCCGGCTTCTACCTTCCGTGGAGATACAGATTCTATCATTACAATCATAAATAGTTGTTGTACAATGAAATCAGATCCTAAAAAACAGTATTCTAACATCAAAACCATATCCGGCTTCCCTGCAGGGGAGGCTGGGTATGACCTGGGTGTATCAGCCTGCTATGGTGGTTTCATCGGCGACTACATGGTAGTAGCCGGTGGGTGTAATTTCCCTGAGCCTGGAAAGAAGAAGTATTATTCGGGCATTTATGCTGCGAAGGTGGGGGGCAATGCAGACGAAACCCCGGATTGGCAACTGATAGGCCATCTGCCTGAGCCTGCTGCCTATGGCGGCACGGTAAGCTCGGGCGACAGTCTGATTCTGGTGGGCGGCTGCAACAATGAGCAGAAGTTGCGCAGCGTGCTGAGCCTCCACCTGGACAGGGAGAGTGGCAAACCGGTTTTGAAATCACTGCCGTCGCTGCCACGTTCGGTAGATAACATGGGCGTCTGCCTCTCTGATACCCGCCTTTTCGTGGTGGGAGGCAATCAGGATGGCAGACCATCGGCTGCCGTCCTGAGCCTGGAAATTGGAAAGGATGCAGCGTGGAAAAACGTGACAAGCAAGAAAGATGCGGCAAAGAAGCTGGCTTCAGCCTGGAAGCACGAGACAGAGCTGATAGGCGAGCCAAGGGTTCAGCCTGTGTGTGCCGCCTATCGTGGCGAGCTCTATGTATGGGGCGGCTTCTACGAGAATGGCAAGTCGAGTCTGGTAGCCACATCGGGCTTGTGCTATCATCCTGAGAGCAAGAGCTGGACATCGCTTCCTGCGCCACGCAATGCCAAGGGCGATGAACTCACCCTTACGGGAGCCACAGCCATGCTGGCAGTAAGTCCATCGGGCAATCCCGCCATCGTATGCGCCGGAGGTGTGAACAAGGAAATCTTCTGGGATGCCATCAGCGGAACCTATTCCATGGTGGCGAAGGAGGATTATCTGAAGAAAGATATTTCGTGGTATAAGTTTAATGATAATTTGTTAGTTTATAGTTTAAACTCTGGGAAGTGGGAAACTCCATTCCCTGAAAGTCCGCTGCTTGCTAGAGCGGGGGGCCAAGTAGTTATGCGTGGACATACCTTATATTATATAGGTGGTGAACTGAAGCCTGGGCTTCGTTCGCCTGGTATTGTGAAGGTAGATTTACGTTAATAATACTTTATACTCTTATTGCAAAATGAAAGCTAAAATCAGTTATTTGCTTTCATTTTGCATTTTTGTTTTCTTTTTCTTTTATCAAATAGTAAGCAAATGAAAATAGTAAGAACAAAAAGAAAGAAATATTATCTTTATATAAGCAAAAAGTCGTAACTTTGCACTCGAAATCAAACAAAATGTAATTTTAATAATAGGAGAGATTGACATGAAAAAGATTGAAGCAATCATCCGCAAGACAAAGTTCGAGGATGTAAAGGAAGCATTGCTTGCCGCCGACATCGAGTGGTTCTCTTACTACGATGTAAGAGGCGAGGGCAAGATGCGACAGGCGCGTATCTATCGTGGTGTCATGTATGATACCAGCAGTATTGAGCGTGTGTTGTTGAACATCGTGGTTCGCGACAAGAACGTGGAGAAAACAATTAATGCCATCCAGGAGGCTGCCCGCACAGGCGAGATTGGTGATGGTCGAATCTTTGTAATTCCTGTAGAGGATACCGTGAGAATCCGCACAGGTGAAAGAGGCGACATCGCACTTTATAATGCCGAGCAGGAAAAATAACGATTGCGGGATGGAAGGAGAGAGAGTAAGTTTTCAGGTAAAAGAACACTTTAAAGATTTTATGTTATGAGTGTACAGGATTTAGGAATTTCATTAGATACCGTGTGGATGCTCTTGGCAGCCATGTTGGTCTTTTTCATGCAGCCGGGATTCGCCCTCTGCGAGGCGGGCTTTACCCGTAGTAAAAACACCGCGAACATCTTGTTTAAGAACTTTGTCGATTTCATGGTCGGTTCTGTTCTCTTCTGGTTCGTAGGTTTCGGATTCATGTTTGGTAGCGATGGCGCCGGATTCATCGGCATGCCTAACTGGGGCGATTTGTCTTTCTATACAAATGCCGCCGGTCTTCCTACAGAGGGTTTCCTGATGTTCGAAACCGTGTTCTGCGCTACTAGTGCTACCATCGTTTCAGGTGCCATGGCAGAGCGTACCAAGTTCTCCATGTATTGCATCTATTCATTCTTCATCTCATTGATCATCTACCCTGTAGAGGGTCACTGGACATGGGGTGGCGGTTGGCTCTGCAACGGCGAGGCTGGTTCATTCATGATGAACACTTTCGGTGCTGCCTTCCACGATTTCGCAGGTTCTGCCATCGTTCATAGCGTGGGTGGTGTGCTTGCCTTGGTTGGTGCCATCTGCTTAGGTCCTCGTTTGGGCAAGTATCGCAACGGCAAGAGCATGGCTATCCCTGGTCACAACCTGATGGCTGCTGCCCTGGGTGTATTCATCCTCTGGTTCGGCTGGTTCGGTTTCAACCCAGGTTCTCAGCTTGCCGCTTCCGGCGAGGTAAACCGTGTAGCCATCAGCCACGTATTCCTTACCACCAATCTGGCTGCCGTATGTGGCGGTCTCGGCACCATGTTCACATCATGGATCAAGTATGGTAAGCCATCATTCTCATTGACCCTTAACGGTATCCTGGCTGGTTTGGTAGCCATCACCGCAGGTTGCGATTTGGTTAGTCCGTTGGGTTCAGCCATCATCGGTCTCTTGGCAGGTATCATCCTGGTATTCTCTATCGAGTTCATTGATACCAAGCTTCACATCGATGACCCTGTAGGTGCCAGCTCAGTGCATGGTGTATGCGGTATCTTCGGAACCTTGATGACAGGTCTCTTCGCCCTCGACGGCGGTGCCTTCTACGGTGGCGGTTTGGGTTTCTTCGGTGCTCAGTGCTTCGGTATCCTCTGCATCGACCTTTGGGCAGCCGTAACAGGTGTGATCCTCTTCTGGGGAATCAAGAAGATTGCCGGCTTGCGAGTTGACAAGCGAATTGAGGAAGAAGGCCTCGATATCTACGAGCATGGTGAGAGTTGCTACAACTAAAATAACTTTCATATATAAAGAATAGAAGCGGGTGGATTGATTTCCACCGCTTCTTAGTATAAACCCGAAAATAAGAGAGATTATGAAGAAGATTACAGATATGAAGAAGATTTCAGGTATGAAGAAGATGGGTGCCCTGGCACTCGGTTTGATGGCATTTGCTCCTGCTGCCATGGCGCAGGACAAGGTTGAGACATCTATGGGTGCCGACATCGTGAGCCAGTACTACTGGCGTGGTCAGGATTTGGGAGCCGTTTCCCTGCAGCCTACCTTGGGCATCGGATATAAAGGCCTCTCCCTTACAGCCTGGGGAAGTGTAGGACTTTCGCAGCCTGAGAATACCAAGGAGTTCGATCTTACCCTGGCATACGAGACAGGCGGTTTCCATATCGGCGTAACCGACTACTGGTTCAATTCGCCTAACGAGAAGTATTTCGCCTATAAGGCACACGAAACCTCTCATGTCTTCGAGGCAAACGTAGGTTATGATTTCGGAGCACTTGCCCTCAACTGGTATACCAACTTTGCGGGCAATGATGGTGTCAACAAGGATGGCGACCGTGCCTATTCATCCTATCTCGAGGCTACGGCTCCATTCAAACTCGGAGGTTGTGATTGGGAGGCAAGCGTGGGTGCCGTTCCGTTCGCCACATCCTTCTATGGTGAAGCCAACGGTTTTGCAGTAACTCATGTAGGTGTGAAAGCCACCAAGGATTTGAAGATCACCGATTCCTTCAGTGTTCCGGTCTTCGCCCAGGTGGCTGCTAATCCTAGCACCGAGAAAGCATATCTGGTAGTAGGTTTCACCCTGCAGCCATAAGCCGCAGTTCTTTGTCCCACAGATTTCACAGATTTACACAGAAACAATAGAAAAAGGGTCTATATGCCACGATGAACGGGTGGCGTATAGCCCCTTTTTTGTTATCTTATACTTCCTTCCAGTCAACCAGTCCCTTTCCTTTATCATCCAGTTCTATGGCAAGGGCGATTACTTTCCGCTTATCAGCCTTGAAAGGCTCGGCATACTGCTTGGCTTTCATCTGCTCCTCGGCAGCATCCACGCCACCGTTGTTGCTCAGCTTCAACTCCATCACATAGATGAAGTTGGTGACTTCCACCACCATATCAATCCTGCCCGTAGCAATCATCTTCTCTACTTCCACCCGGCAACCGATGGCATTGAAGATGGTGCTCAGAATCAGGCGATAACGCTCCTCCATATTCATGCTGGCAAGCTTCTTGTTGCTGTAGGGCACGTCCGCAATGAGCGCCTTCAGGCATTTCATGGCTTCGGGAAGATTGCCAAGCTTTAGGGAGTACAGCAACATATTCTGGGTTGATATTACTAGTGCGTCCGATTGTAGTGTCAAGGCTGGCAATACAATCTTGTATAGAGCCTTTCGAACTTCATAGTTTGGAATGCCTAGCAAATAAATCTCATCCATATACCCCTTTATCGTAAGATACCCCGACTGATAGAGGAAAAGTTCCGCTCCGCCACCTGTTACGTCAGAAGTCTCCAGTGTATCGCTGTCTATCGGACAATTCTCAAAATCTTTCAGTCTCATTTCTATATTATCTACAAACTTAGGAAGTAGCGAGGTTGCGCCCGATGAAGCCCAGTAGTTCTTCAGTTTGGAATCAGCGAGTGCATTGACAAGACTGAATGGATTGAAGACATCAACCATATTTTCATAACAGAAATGATAGCCATCATAATAAGCTGTCAATTGTGCAACGGCTTCGTCGAAAGTCCATCCCTTGCTTGCTGCCAACTTGTTGATTTCCGGCTTGAAATCACGTAAAACTTCTTCTTTCGTAATACCGCAGATGGCTGCATATTCCGGCTCGAAGCTGATGTTGCTCAGATTGTTGAGCACAGAGAAGAGAGAAATCTGCGTAAACTTGGTGATACCAGTGATGAAGACAAACTTTTCGTATTTATCCTGTGCTTTCAATACGGCAAATACTTCTTTATAGATAGCGGTACACGCTTTATGCAGCGGAGTTTTCCAGGAATGCTGCAATGGCGAGTCGTATTCGTCAATGAGAATGGCAACCTGCTGTCCGGTTTGGTTGTAAGCTGACTCAATGATGTTCTTGAATCTTACAGCAAGAGAACTGTCTGGGCGTAATGTAATTCCGTATTCTATTTCAAGGGTATGAAAAACATCGTCCAGATAGCTTCGTATGCTTTCCGGCTCTGCGCCAGCCTGGCTCATATCGAGTCTGATGACAGGTCGCTTCACCCATTCCGTCTCCATCTGCATAATCTTCAGCCCCTCGAAGAGTTCCTTCTTGCCCATGAAGTAGGCTTCGAGCGTATCTACCAGCACCGATTTACCAAAGCGGCGAGGGCGGCTCAGGTAATTATACTTCTTCCCCCTGTTGGCAAGTTGCCAGATGATATCTGTCTTGTCAACATAAAGGTATCCACCCTTTCTGATTTCCTCAAAAGACTGGATGCCAACCGGCAATTTTCTATCGTTTGTCTCTACCATAATTCCTAATCTTTAGTTTTCAATTGCAAATTTACGATTATTTTCCCAAACCGCCATGTTTTTTCCCGATTTTTCTTGCTGGTTTCAAAATAAAAGCGTAATTTGCGGTAGCATTTTAAATACAGAAAGCCCCCGATGCGTATGGCACCGGGGGCTTTTTTCAGTTTTCTTCCGTTTTTCTTTCAGCTTCCTACTTCCATCTTTCTCGCCATTACATGCCGCAGCAGCTCGTAACGCCTAGCGTGGTAGCAATGGCTGTAAGGATAGAGATGGCAATCTGAATCAGAGTTTTCCAGGTTTCTTTCGTCATAAGCAGTCTTTTTTAGTGGTTAATGATGGGTGGTTATTTCTTATTCTACAATTTCTACAACACGATGTGCTCGTTGTCGCCGTTAGAGTCGGATCCGCCACCATCGGTTTTGCCAGAATCGGTGTTGCCTGGGTCAGTCTTTCCGTCGTCCGTTCCGCCGGTAGTATTGCCGCCGGTGGTGTTACCTGAACCGCCGCCATTGTCGCCGGAACCATCGCCTGCATCGGTTCCCTTGGCGTCGATGCTCTCAATCTTGCACTTCTTTCTGAGCTCGGCGTTGCTCCAGTTTTTCGTGTTTCTCACAATCAGGTGAACACCCTCCACACTGGCTGCAGAAACCTTGTCCTTAGACTCCTCGCCTCTGGAAGTCATGCCGATGCTGAACAGACCGAGGTCGGAAAGGCGAACGCTCTTGCCGTCGAGAATCAGCTCCTGCAGATGGTCGAGGGCATCCATCAGTACGCCGTGCACGCAGCCACGGGAGTAAGGAGAGCCGTGCTCTGAGATGTGAGTAACGAACGATTCGAAGTCCATCTCACGGTCGCTGACGGCAGTAGCATACCAGAGTTTCTTACCTGCATTCTCACCGTTCTGTGGAGTGCGCTGTACCTTGCGGTACTTCAAAGTTCCTTTAGAATTTCCCATAATCATTCAGTTTTTTAGAGTTAATAAATCGGGTTAATAAAATGAATTGAATGTGGTTCAGATGGTTGATGATTGATCAAGTGATTGGATGGTAAATCAGGTGATTGATCAAGTGATGATTGATCAGGTGATTTGAAGAAAAGCAATCCGTTGTATCTGAATCACGGTGCAAAGGTACGGTTTTTTTTTGAAACCGCCAAATTTTGGCCTGTGATAAGGCTCGATTTTCAGCAGCCCTAACCCCGTTTTTTAGTTAAAAATACTAACTCACTCTAAATTGGACTTTGATTGAAAATCAAGAAGTTGGGCGTTTGCCTATATTATATAGGTAACAATATGGAAACGAGCGGACTTCTGCTCGTTTCTGTA
>JAIJUV010000010.1 GCA_022732315.1 Prevotella sp. | reverse complement strand
TCGATGCCCACTTGGTGGGCTACGGATGCCCGTGTAACGGGCACAAGCAGACTGACCGAAGGGTATTTTTTCTGAAGTTTAGAAGTCATGTAAGAACGTTTTGATATCCAAACCCTTCATATTCTTTTCAAGGTATTCATCGAAACTTTTGCTAATCTTTGTGATGCTAGGTTTACTCTTTCTTAGTAAGATAGCTATGTTGGAAAAGTTTATTTCTGCTTTTATTAGATAAGCAAATTCCAACTGTGAGTCTTTGAGACCAGGAAGGAATGCAGTAAGGCGTTTGCCATATTCATTGAACAAGTTGTCGATGGTTGCCATGATATCTATAATGGCTTGTTTTTGTTCTGAATTGGTATAATGATCGAGTCCGTTTCTTATCATTTTGTGCAATTTATAATATGATTCGGACATTCTAAATTGGTTCCATCTGTCATCATCAAGTTTTATATTCTTTGACAGTTTGTTGATGCAATGCTCAGATGATGTAAGCTGGTATTTCGATAGTTCGTTGTTTCTTGTTTCAAGTTTTTTGATATTGCTTACATGTTCGTGCATCATGTTCTTCTGTTCTTCAATCTTCTGTTCTTGATTTTGAATTAGCTCGTTTTGCTGCGCAATGAGCTTGAGTTGCTTGATACTTTTTTTCTTGGATGCGTTTTTATGTGCCAAGATGAGCGTAGTAAGTCCTAGGATACAAATGATGCCGAGTAACATTGCATACTTGTACCTGTTCTTGCTCTCTTCTGCCTCCTCTCTTTTGGCAACCTCCAACTCATAGTTATACGATGCCTTCATCTTTTCTGCCTCCTGCTTGTTGTCGATGGAATCAATGGCGTTTCTTAGCTTTATGGCTTTATTTTGAAATTTCCAAGCAGTAGTGTATTCTCTATTCTCGGCATTTGTTTCAGATAGGGCTGTATTAGCTTCATACTCTATAATGGGATTTCCTATGTTTAAAACTTTTTGAAAATAATAGGACGCAGAATCTACTTGGTGCAGCTCTTTATAATAATAGCCTTGAATTAAATAAAACCCATATTCTTGTTGTTTGAGTATGGTTGGCAAGATTTTTTTGCCTTCATTAATCAAAGTTTTTAGCTCTTTATTGTTTCTTCCTTGAATGGCAATTTGGCCTTTGACAATGATGAAGCGAGCTAAGTTGATTGTATCTTTTGTTGCTGAAATCTTATTTTTAGCGAGATTAATAAATGCGGAATATTTCTCATCGTTGCCCAAAGTCTTGTAGTCTTGGGCAATATTAATAAGGCAATTATTAGCTAACGTGTAATCTTTTGTTTGTGAAATATAATTATATGCTTTAATTTCATACTCTAGTGCTTTGATTGGATTTTTTCGATTATCTTCAAAACCAGATAGCTGGTAATAACATCTTCCAATCATTTCCTTTGGGGTATGAGTACTGTCTGTGTCGATAGATTTTAAGAAATAATTAATAGCGCGAGGGTGTTCTTTAAGGTCTCTGTAAATACAGCCTAAACAGTAATATGCCATAGAGAGCGCTTTTTGGTTATTTTGTTTAGTATAGTAGTTGGCGACTTTAAGCATAGTAGAATCACTTGTGTGGGGTATGTATAATAAGTCGGCAACTCGACAACGGATGATTTGATAGTACATTTGGGCATCTGTACCTTCTTTGCAAATAGATGCAGAATCCTTTTGCAGGAGTGTGAATGCACTATCAGGCTGAACCAACATGATGTTTTCAATGTTGGATAATTGCTTATTCGCTTGCTTTGTGCATGAAGCCAAAAGACAAATAAAAAATAAGATTGTAAGTTTCTTCATTTTACTTGATTTTTAAAAGTTTTTGCAAAGATATATATTTTTTCTTGAAAAAAAGATTTTTCTTATAGCTTATTTCTTATGAAAATGAAGAAATCTAAAGTTTATGTTACATGAAATAAAGTCTTCTCAATATGTGCTACGTAATTATAAAAATTTACTTTTTGTTTACTTTGCTGTTTATAATGGAAAATAATGATAAACAAACAAAAAGTGAACAAGATAGTGGTTCTGATTGGATTTCTTTCCTTAAATTTGCAGCGTAAAATCCAAAATATAAAAGTTATGAAAAAAGTATTTTTTAGACTGTTTTGTACAGTGATAGTAATAAGCTATCTTTCATTATTGGCCTCTTGCCAACATCAGCAGGAAAAGGTGTGTCCGGTTATCAATCTCGGGAATGTAAAGGAATGTTCTGTCTCTGATTTGTTTTCTAAGATAGAGATAGTTCCCTTAGCTATGCGTGAGGGAAACTTTTTGGGGAATGTAGACCGTGTGCAGGTTTCTGATAATTATTATGTTGTATCTGATTCAAGACAAATCTTGACTGTTTTTGACAAAACAGGAAAGTTTGTGTCTTCATCAGAGGCTAAGATAGGTAATGGGCACGAAGAATATTCCATAGTTATGGGTTATTCTTATAATCCATATAATAATAATATTGAGATATTGACTCCTACTCATTTGTTGTGCTATGATGTGAATTTTAACTTATTGAAAAAAGTGAAACTCCCGACTAAACTAGCGAAAAGTAAAGATACGGGTTTAATGTTTGACCGTATTTACGATTTATCAAAACATCTTCACGTCTTAATACCTACGTCAGTGAGCGGTGAGTCGACAGGTATGTTAGTTTTTGATTCCTCTTCGTCTAAGATTTTGAAGAATATAGATTATGAGATGGATGAAATTGATAAAATAAATATGCAAAGCGATTGCTTCTTTCTGAGGAAAGGCTCTGCAGTAACTTTTGTCCCTCCAATTTATAGTGACTATATTTACACTTTTGACGCTACGACTATGGAATGTTCAAGAAAATATAAGTTCGAAGGAGGCTCAAATGTGCTTACTAAAAATGACTTAGAGGCATTTGGGTCAAATGAGAATAAAAAGAATCTGTTTTTGATGAATACAGACAAGGAAATTCTTGTGTCTAAAATGGAAGTGGACAAAGCTATCATTGTTCATGTCAAAAAGGGAAATCGCTTGTCTGATTGGTATTCTGTCTTGTATGACAAGGCATCGGGTGAACTTAAAAAGATAAATTTGTACTCTGGCAAAAAGAAAATTTTCCCATTAATTAAAAATGTAGATGCTCAATCGCTTTATGCTTATGTAGAAAAGCAAGATTTGCCATCAATGCTGGAATGCTGGAAGCAGATGGGATGTAATGTAGAAGGCAATGTACAGAATGGAGATGGATTTATAGTAAAATATACATTGAAGTAAGATTTTGTAGATAAGAAGTTATGGATGTTTGGCATGCTCTATTGACAGATAATCCTTGATTACAGAAAAGATGTCCTAGCAAAAGACGCGAGGGCATCTTTTCTGTTTTATAAAACAGACACTTTTAGATAATTATTCGACATGGTAGCCATAACAAAGCATTTGTTACATGAAATAAAGTTATGAATCGAATAAATCGCTATTTTTGCGGCGTTTTAACAACTTAAATAACAAAAGCCGGTGAAAATCATCGGTATCATAACAATTTTAAACTTTTATAATTCAACCTAAAAACAAATGAAAAAGAGATTTTTGGCGATATTGGCGGCTGTGTTGCTACCGTCATGTCTGTTCGCCCAGTTTGGAGTGGTTTCGCCGCTTCATGTGAATGGTAATCAGTTGAATGATGCCTATGGCAACAAAGTGGTTTTGCATGGTGTGATGGATACACCGAGTCCTTACTTCAACAAATACCGTTGGGGTAATACTTGTACTGATAACAATATTCAGCCATGCATTAGCTATTACGACAAGATTTTCGGAGCACTCCAGAATCCTGCTAAAGGCACTTATTGTAATATCTTCCGTCTTCATCTCGAACCAGGCTGGACCAATGATCCCAACAAGAAGTCAACGGGTTCTGATACTGGAGAGGCTAATATATCGCGTTTCAGTGCTACCCGTTTGCAGAAGTATCTTGATGCCCTTTATCTGCCTATTGCGCAGAAGGCCATCAATCATGGCTTGTATGTGGTGATTCGTCCTCCAGGCGTATGTCCTAAGGATTTGAAGGTAGGCGATGCTTATCAGAATTATCTTAAAACGGTGTGGAACATTGTTTCCAGCAACAGTTGGGTGAAGAATAATTCCGGCATCGTATCCCTGGAACTTGCCAACGAGCCTGTTCATATATATAATAGGTATGGTCAGAGTTCTGCCACAGCCATGCGAGATTATTTCCAACCAGTGGTTGATGTGATTCGCAAGAATGGATTCAAGGGTATTATCTGGATTCCTGGCACTGGTTATCAGAGCCAGTATGAGAATTATGCCACCTATCCTGTATCTGATAGTAATTTCGGCTATGCCGTTCATGTGTATCCGGGATGGTATGGGGCAAGTGATAAGAACTATGATTCCAATGCGTTCATCTATAATTTCCAGAAGCAGGTGCCTGTGGTAAAGAATAAACCGATTCTTGTTTCTGAGATAGACTGGAGTCCGGAGAGACCTGGTGCAGGTAAGTATAATGAGTTTGGACAGTGGGTGGCCAGCAACCTGGGTTCATGGGGAACTGCCACTACCAGCAAATGGGGTAATGCCTGGAAGAAGGTGATGGATCATTTCGGAAACATCAGCATGACGCTGACTAGCACTGATGATTATCTTGATATCGACAACTTCCTGAAAACTGGTCAAATCAAGGCTGGATTGGAGGCTAATCCGGAGGCTTGCGGTCAGACCTGCTTCTACTGGTATTACGAGTATTCCAAGAAAGACTATGCGCATAAGTCTGCTGGTACGTCTTCTTCTAACCAGAATACTCAGCCTTCTACCGGTTCCTCAACTTCTGGCAATACCCAGGGCGAGAACATCATCAAGTCGTGGGGTGATGGCAGCGGATTCGTTCCTTCGGGATGGACTGTGGCAGATAATGGTAGCCAGGTTTATGCCGGCAATAAGTCGAGCGGTCCACGCATCATGAACTTCTCTGGTGATTTCAAGAATGCGTTCTATGTGAGAAGTATTTCTGCCGATAAGGCTGGCTATATAGAATATGGTAATACCAACGGTTATACCCTGCCTCTGGTATATGGCGAGTATGAACTGAGCTGCAATGTGGCTGCCTGGAAGGGTGCTCCATATATGAAGGTAGAGGTGTTCGACCCTCAGAATGCTGTTCTTGCTTCTACCATCGTCAAGGCAAATGGCAATGCGAATGGCAAGGCGGGTGCTTATCTCTCGGGTACCACCAGGGTTTCTCTCTCGTTCTATTCCATGATTAAGGGCAATTACCGTGTACGTTTCACCCCTGTGGCAGATGCCAAGGGCACAGGTGGTGCCTGGGTTGAGGCTCTGGTAGGCAATGTGGCTCTTTACTTCAAGGGAAATCCGCTGGCACTGAATGCCGTGGGACAGGTTCCTGCCGGATGGAAGATTGTTGATGCTGGAGAGCAGAAAGCGGCTGGTGCAGCCGGCAGCGGTCCACGCATCTTCCAGTTTGCCGGTGGTGATTTTTCTACGGGTCTTTACATCCGTCAGAGCGATGCCAGCAAGGCAGGCTACGCTGAGTTTGGTTCTACTTGGGGCTATGGCTTCTCGTTGAAGCAGGGCAGCTATGTATTCTCTTATAATGCCGTGGCGTGGTCGGGGTCTCCTTATCTGAAGTGTGAGGTTCTCGACGAGAGCAACAACGTGCTGGGTTCTCAGATTATCCAGTGTACCAAGAATGTGAACAAGAACACTGGTGCAAATACTTATGGCAGCAATAGTGGTCAGGTACGATTCACCGCTTCCCGCACGGGTTACTATCACTTCCGCTTCACTCCTGTGGCAAACAGCTGGGGTGGCAGTGGCTCATGGCTTGAGGTAGTGGTAGGTCATTTGAAGATTTCCATGACCAGTGCTTCCCGTTCAAGAAGCATCGATGGTGGTTGGAACGATGGCACTACGGGCATCGGGCAGGTTGAGAGTGCTGAGCATATCAGCGGTCAGGAGACCAAAGTGAACTCTGGCTGGTACACGCTTCAGGGTCAGCGGGTAGAACACCCAACCAAGGGTATCTATATCCATAATGGCAAGAAGGTGGTTTTGAGATAGAATATTAAGTGAGACTTCCATGATACATCAATGAGACTTCTCGGCACTAAAACCGAGACGTTTCATTGATGTTTTTTTTCTGTATATATCAAGTATTTAAATCATATTATGACGCACCCTCTTCTTATGTGTAACCTCATTTAAACTATTTGAAACATGTGAAAAAGTAGAATTCTGTTTTTTGGCTTACCTTTGCAGCCACAAATAACAATTTAATCAACTGACATCAAATTATGAAGAAACAACTGATGATTGCTCTGCTGAGCATTGCGCCAGCCTTGGGTGTTGTGGCGCAAGATAAACTTTATAAGGATGAGTTCCCGCTGGGCGATATCACCCTTCTGGACGGACCATTGAAGCATGCTCGCGACTTGAACGTGCAGGTGCTCCTGAAATATGATTGCGACCGCATGCTTGCCCCTTATCGCAAGGAGGCAGGCTTGCAGCCTCGCAAACCTTCTTATCCCAACTGGGATGGACTGGACGGACATGTGGGCGGACATTATCTGTCGGCCCTTGCCATCAATGCAGCCACAGGCAATGAGGAGTGCCGCAAGCGCATGGAATATATGATATCCGAACTCCAGCTGGTGCTTGATGCCAACAATCAGCGCCCTGATGCCTGGTGCCATAACTATATAGGTGGTGTTCCGAATAGTGCCAAGATGTGGACGGCTTTCAGTAAGGGAGATTTCGGACCTTACTTCGGAACATGGGCACCTTTCTATAACATTCATAAGATGTATGCAGGTCTTCGTGATGCATGGCTCTATTGCGGCAATGAACAGGCAAAGAATCTCTTTCTGAAGTTCTGCGATTGGGCTGTGGGCATTACGCGTGATCTGAACGACGAACAGATGGAGAAAATGCTCGGCAACGAGCATGGAGGCATGAACGAGGTGCTTGCTGATGCATACGCCATTACCGGAGAGCAGAAATATCTGGATTGTGCCCGCCGCTTCTCCCACAGAATGTTGCTTGTTCCTCTGGAAAACGGCAAGGACTGCCTTGACAATATGCATGCCAATACACAGATTCCGAAGGTTATCGGCTATCAGCGCATCGCTGAGTTGGCTCATGATGTGCAATATCACAATGCCAGCGAGTATTTCTGGGAAATTGTGACACGTCAGCGTTCGCTGGCTTTGGGAGGTAACAGCAGGCGTGAGCACTTCCCGACTAAGGAAAATTGCATCGACTATATCAACGACATCGATGGACCGGAGTCTTGCAATACTTATAATATGCTGAAGCTTACCGAGGATTTGAACCGAGTAAAGCCTAATGGCATGTATGGCGACTTTTACGAGACTGCGATGTTCAACCATATCCTCTCTGCCCAGCATCCGCAGCATGGCGGCTATGTCTATTTCACTCCCGCCCGTCCTCGCCATTACCGTAACTATTCTGCCCCTAATGAGGCGATGTGGTGCTGCGTGGGAACAGGAATGGAAGACCACGGAAAGTATGGACAGTTTGTCTGGACGCACGAAAAGGGTGTGAAGGCGGAGAACGATGCCCTGTACGTGAATCTCTTCGTGGCATCCGAGTTGAATTGGAAGGATAGAAAGATGGTGATTCGTCAGCAGACCGCCTTCCCGTATGCTGAGACATCTGTTGTAGAAGTAGCCAAAGGTAAGGGAACTTTCATCCTGAAAGTCCGCAAGCCATCCTGGTGTGGTAACTTCACCGTGACGGGTGTAGGTTTTGATGCCGACAGCTATGAGGAGAATGGATTTGTCTGCATCAAGCGCAAATGGAAGAAGGGTGACCAGGTAAAGATTTCGATGCCTATGCACGCTTACATCAAACCGATGATCAATGTGCCTCAGTATGTGGCAATCATGTATGGTCCTGTCCTGCTCGGCATGAAGACGGGAACGGAGGATATGCGTAGACTCATTGCTGATGACAGCCGTTTCGGACAGTATGCCAGTGGAAAGAAACTGGCTCTTGACAAGGCTCCTATTCTGTTGCCGAAACATCTCGACGACATTGCCAAAGACCTGAAGCCAATTCCTGGCAAGCCATTGCATTTTAAACTTGCCACCCACATGGAGAATGCCATCGAAGGCGAGTTGCAGCCTTTCTTCGAAATTCACGATTCTCGATATATGATGTACTGGTTGGCACTTGGCGAGAATGAGTACAAGGCTTATATGCAGAAGTTGGCTGATGAGGAAAATGCCCGTCAGGCTTTGGAGGCTAGAACTGTGGATAAGGTGAGCCCAGGTGAACAACAGCCGGAGACTGACCATCGTATGGAGACCGATAATTCGGACAAGGGTAATACAGAGGGTATCTTCTTCCGTGATGCAAGGGATGGTCATTATTTCAGCTATCTGATGCAGACCAAGGGAGAGACTAATCTTAGCCTTCAGCTCAAGTTCTGGGGACAGGATGAGTGGCGCACCAGTGAGTTTGACATCTATATCGACGACCATCTTCTCACGAGTGTAAACAATAGCCATCGTTGGCGCACCACTCAATTTAAGACCGTTGATTATGCCATTCCTTCAGAGTTTGTTAAGGGCAAGAAGGAAGTAAGAGTGAAGTTTGTAGCTCACAAGGGCAAGCAGGTAGGACAGATTTATGGTGTGAGACTTGTGAAGAATTAATTGATGAATTTATTTTTAGATTTATGCTTTTATATAAAGAAAACAGTTCATATTGATGAATTACAAGATTGTTGTGAAACAAGTTTTAATTGTTTACGAGAATGGTGCATAGTGATATGCACCATTTTTTTGTGATGTTATATTACTTTTTCTTCTTTATCATAAAGTGCAGGAAATGTGATAGTTGCGGTGTGTTGTAACAAGAGTGAAAACATTTGGAACATCAAGAAAACACGTTCTCATGACAGTTTTCTACCTTTGCAGCCGTGTTCTTTAACCAAGAAGTAATAACACCTAGAAACAAAGGAACAAACTTAATTAAAATGATACAACATGATTGAACAAGTGTTTACATTTAAACGGACAGCAGCTCTATGCCTCGTGGGAGCCTTCTGCAGCTTGAACGCACAAGCCCAGAAGATTACCGTGAAGGGTAGTATTGTTGACGGCACAGGAGAGCCTCTGATTGGTGCTACTGTGAAAGTGAAGGGAAATGCAACTACGGGTGTCATTTCGGATATGGATGGAAATTTCCAGATTTCTGTGCCTTCAGAAAATTCATCCCTTGTCATTACCTACATCGGTATGGATTCGCAGACTGTTAAAGTAGGTAAGAAAAGACAGTTTAAGATTACCTTGACTGATGACAATACATTGGGCGAGGTAGTAGTGGTTGGTTATGGTCAGCAGAAGAAAGCTTCTGTAGTCGGCTCTATTGCCCAGACAGATGCGAAAACCTTGAATCGTCATGCCGGAGTTTCATCTTTGGGTCAGGCGTTGACGGGTAATCTTCCTGGTGTCGTTACCTTCTCTTCTACAGGTATGCCAGGTGAGGAAGATCCTAAGATCGTAATCCGTACCCAGACTTCTATCAACGGTTCCAACGACCCTCTCGTTCTCGTGGATGGTGTGGAGCGTGCCATGAACACCGTAGACCTTTCTTCAGTAGAGAGCATCTCCGTATTGAAGGATGCTTCTGCCACTGCCGTTTATGGTGTGAAGGGTGGTAACGGTGTCATCCTCATTACTACCAAGCGTGGTAAGGAAGGTAAGGCTGCCGTACACGTAAAGGCGAATGCTACCATGAAGGTGGTTTCCAAGTTGCCAGAGAAGTATGATTCTTATGATACTTTCCGACTTCTGAACAGAGTGGTAGAGCGAGAGCTGAACATCAACGACGAAAAATCCTGGGGTTCCTACAAGCCTATGGCCATCATCGACAAGTATCGTAACCCTGCCAATGCTGAAGAATGGGACCGCTATCCTAACGTAGACTGGCAGAAGGAACTGTTCAACAACACAGCCATGTCTTACAATGCCAGCGTGGATGTTTCGGGAGGTACCAAACTCGTGAAGTATTTTGCAGCAGTAGACTTTGCTCATGAGGGTGATTTGTTCAAGGACTTCACCAGCGGTCGTGGCTATCAGGCTGGTTTCGGCTATAACCGTATTAACATGCGTGCCAACCTGGACTTCAACCTGACCAAGACCACTCAGTTCTCTACCAACCTTTTCGGTAGTAACGGTGTTCGTCATTTCCCTTGGGATAAGGCGAGCGATTCCAGTGCTTATTGGGCTTCTGTCTATCATGCAGCTCCAGATGCGATGCGTCCTATTTATTCAGATGGTACTTATGGATATTATGGTCCACGTAAGGCCGACTGTCCTAACTCTGTGATGAGCCTTGCCCGAAGCGGTGTGGAGAATCGTACCAATACACAGATTACCACCGACTTTATTCTTACCCAGAAACTCGATTTCCTGACCAAGGGCCTGAAGTTTGTTGCCAAGGTTTCTCTTGACAATACAATGGTAGAGGAGAAGCGTGGTATCAGCGACCAGTATATGGATCCGCAGATGAAGTGGATTAACCCTGATGATGGCTCAGTTTCCTATGACCAGAGCGAGGATTACCATGAGTCGGTGGCTTGGACCATCAATGGTGGTAAGGTAAATACGAATGCTACTTATCGCCGTCTCTACTATCTGGCTCAGCTCGACTGGAACCGCAAGTTCGGCAATCATGAAGTGGGCGCAATGGGTGTATTCAACCGCAACGAATATGCCTTCGGTTCTTCTTTTAGGCATTACCGTGAAGACTGGGTATTCCGTGCCACATACAACTATGCGATGCGCTACATGCTCGAGTTGAACGGATGCTACAACGGTTCTGAGAAGTTTGGACCTGACTATCGCTTCAAGTTCTTCCCATCAGCTTCTCTCGGCTGGACTATCACCGAGGAGCCATTCATGAAGAACATCAAGAAATATGTAGATATGTTTAAGGTGCGTGCATCCTGGGGTCGCATCGGTGATGATTCTACCGGAGGTTCTTATCTCTATTCCGACCAGTATTCCTATGGTGGTAAGACCTATCTGGGTGGTGATAACACTTATGATTCACCTTATACTATATATCGTCTTACCCGCATCGGAAACCCTAACGTGCGTTGGGAGACATCTGAGAAGCGCAACCTGGGTTTCGACTTCGGATTCCTGGGCGGACTGCTTACCGGTTCGCTGGATGTGTTTAACGACAAGCGTACCGATGTGCTCTTAACCACCCGTTCCATCCCTTCTTACTATGGTATGAGCTACACGGTTGCCAATGCTGGTTCGGTGGATGCCAAGGGTTACGAGTTAAGTCTGAAAATCAACAAGGCATGGAACAAGAATCTGCGTACATGGGCAAACTTCAATATGACCCATGCTACCAACGAGATTAAGTTTGCCGATGATCCGAAGCTTCAGGCAAGTTATCTGAACAAGGCGGGTTATGCCATCGGTCAGAACCACAGTTACATTGATCATGGTTTTATCCGCAACTGGGATGATCTCTTTGCCGTACCTACCTGGGGTAGCCATGATTCTGAGAAATATACGGGTGATGCCATTATTTCAGACTTCAATGCTGACGGTCAGATTACAGCAGATGACAAGGCACCTTATCAGTACACCTCTATTCCTGAGAATACCTTCAGTACAACCTTGGGAGCAGAGTGGAAGGGTCTGAGTGTAACGGTACAGTTCTATGGTGTAACCAATGTTACCCGCGAGGTGAACTTCCCAACCTTTGAGCGTGAAACCCACATTGCCTTCAAGGAGGGTTCTTACTTTTCTGCAGCCAATCCGAGCGGCGAGTTGTCTTTGCCACGTTGGACCTCAGTGGCAGATGAGGGAAATGCCGGTACCCGTTACTTCTATGACGGTGCTTTCCTGCGCCTGAAGAATGCCGAGATAGCTTATACCTTCAGGGGTGCTTGGGTGAAGCAAATGCACTTGAATTCACTTCGTGTTTATCTGAACGGTGACAACTTGCTCCTCTGGACCAACATGCCAGATGACCGCGAGAACAACTTTAGCGGCAATGCTTCTGTAGGTGCTTACCCAACAGTACGCAGATTTAACTTAGGTTTCGACCTGACATTTTAAATGAATCGTAAATATGAAAAAGTTTAATAAAATATATACATTGCTGTTTGCGGCAGCCCTGTCTCTCTCTTCAGTATCATGTACTGATTACCTTGACAAGGCACCGGGCAGTGATATTGCCCCAACGGAGCCATATAAGAATTATACCAACTTTCAGGGTTTCTTGGAGCAGTGCTACAATGACATCCCTGGTCTTGCCTCAACATCCTGGTATCATGGCTGCTGGAACTATGGTGAGGATGAATACTGGCAACCATCAGAGGTCCGTATGCTCACTAATGCCATCGACCAGGGAAATTATTGGGCATGGGACGAGGTGCAGTATTCCCCATTCCATTCGGGCATCGACCTGAACGCCGGTAATGATGTGAACCGCGATTCCAAGGGTCGCCTCTGGGGTATGTGCTGGCAGGGAATCTATGCCACCAACCTGGGCTTGGAAAATCTGGGTAATCTGGTAGATGCTACCCAGGAAGAGAAGAACCTGATTGCAGGTCAACTCTATTTCTTCCGTGCATTCTTCCACTTCCAGATTATGCAGTATTGGGGCGGTATTCCATATATCGACTTCCTGATTCCATCTGATGCCGTGTTCAACTATCCGCGCCTCACCTATCAGGCATGTGCCGACAAGGCAGCCGAAGACTTCAAGAAGGCTGTTGAGCTGCTGCCTGTAGATTGGGATAAGACTACTGTGGGTAAGCAGACAGTGGGCAAGAACAAGTTCCGTCCTAACAAGATAGCTGCTCTCTGCTTCCTGGGTAAGAATTATCTGTGGGCTGGTTCGCCGCTGATGAATGAGGTAAGTAAGGAGAATCCTGACTTTAAGAATGTTAACGGATATAATAAGGAGTATTGCCAGAAGGCTGCTGAGGCATTCGGCGAGGCTTTAAAGATCAATAAGGAAACAGGACTTTACCAGTTGTCTTCTTTTGATAATTACATGAACATCTTCTACACCTATGATCAGGGAACCAAGATTCCTGGTGAGAAAGAGGCTATCTTCTACGAGAATTCAAGTAACACCAACTGGGTTTGGAATCAGGTGACAGACTATCGTCCTACCTGCCTTATTGCAGGTGGTATCAAGGTTTATCCTACAGCCAACTATGTGGATTACTTCGGAATGGCAAACGGTAAGCCTATCAAGGACATCACGAAGAAGGATGCCGACAGCGGCTATGATCCGGAATATCCGTTCAAAAACCGTGACCCTCGCTTCTACGACCTCTTCATCTACGATGGTGTGAAGTGTGTGAAGAGTGCAGGAAAGGATGAAGATGTGCAGTATGCTTCTCTTTATACGGGAGGAAAGTATCGTAAGGCAACACCTTCCAAGGACTGCTTTACGGGATATTGCCTGAAGAAGTTCTGTGATCCATATCGTAATCGATTTGATGACGGTGGTGAGCGTTCTAAGATGATACGTGTGCTCTTGAGTATGATTCGTCTGGCAGATGTTTATCTGATGTATTCCGAGTCGGTGGCTCAGGGTTATGGTTACAAGGAATCAAGCCAGGCATTCAAGCTGAGTGCCGTGGATGCCGTGAACATCGTCCGCAACCGTGCGCATGTGGATAATATTGCTGATGAGTATCTTACCAATCTGGATGGCTTCATGAGTGAGCTTCGCCGTGAGCGTGCCGTAGAGTTGGCTTTCGAGGGACACCGTTTCACCGACCTTCGCCGCTGGCTCCTGATAGACAAGGCTCCTTACACCCAGAAGACGGCTGTTTACTTCGACCGTGCAGCCGACCAGAAGGATGTTGACCGCTACGACGATCCAAAGAAAAATCACGTGCTCAACCTGAAGGAGGAGCCATTGATTACCCGTAAGTTTACTTCAAAGCATTACTGGTTCCCATTCCTGAGAAAGGATGTCAAGATGTATCCTGAGTTCTCTCAGAACCCTGGTTGGGAATAATTAAACAATTCGAGAATTTATTATGAAACATAATATATTTAATAAGAGAATGTCATTGGCGCTAGCTTCCATGCTAGTCGCCAGTGGTGTGGCAAGCGCCCAGGAAATGGCTGACACTACCAAGGTAAACGTGGCTTTCGGTCAGGTTTCCAAGGCCGACCTGATGGGCGGTGTCAGCGAGGTGAATGTCGAAGAGCTGCTGAAAAAGGACTACAGCGCCAATGCACTCAATGATCTTCAGTCGCTCATCAGTGGTTATAACGGAAATGTTTGGGGACAGGGTGCACTTGTTCTCGTAGATGGAGCTCCCCGTGAGGCCAGCACCGTCAATGCCACCGAGGTGGAGAAGGTTACCGTGCTCAAGGGCGCTTCTGCCGTAGTACTCTATGGTGCCAAGGCAGCCAAGGGCGTAATCCTCATCACTACCAAGCGTGGTAAGGTGCAGCCATTGAGCATCGCTGCCACCGTCAATACGGGCATCTATACACCTAAGGCTTATCCTGAATATCTGGGTGCGGCTGAGTATATGTCGCTCTATAACGAGGCGATGACCAATGATGACCCTACACAGCCGCTGAAATACTCAAAGGAGCAGATCTACAATACGGCTGCAGGTACCAATCCTTACCGCTATCCGGATATGGATTTCTACAGCAGCGACTACCTGCGCAAGTTCAACAACCGTACGGATGCTACGATGGAGGTGAAGGGCGGTAGCCAATTTGCCAGATACTATGCCAACCTGGGCATGACCTACAACAACAGCCTGGTGAAGTACGGCGAGCACAAGAAAGACAAGGATTACTCCTTCCGCGTGCGTTCTAACATTGATGCTACCATCACCGACTGGCTGGGGGCTTATGTAAATGTAGGCATCAACATCTCGGACAACTATCGTGGACGTCCTGAGGATTACTGGTCAACAGCTACCAGCGTTCGCCCAAACTGGTATTCCGGCCTGTTGCCAATCTCCATGATGGATGCCAACAATTCAGCCTTGCAGCAGATGATAGCAGGCTCAAAATTCCACGTGCTCGATGGTCAGTATCTGCTGGGTGGAAACAACGATAACCAGGCTACTTTCTTTGGTGATGCGCTTGCTGCCGGCTACGTGAAGAATCACTCCCGCACCTTCACCTTTGATGTGGGTGTAAAGGCCGACTTCGACCAGTGGGTCAAGGGATTGAGCTTCGAGACAGCTTTCAGCATCGACTACTGGAACAACTACTCTGAGGCTTACAAGCTCGACTATGCCGTTTACGAGCCTACCTGGGCAAATGTGAACGGACAGGACATGATTATCGACCTGAAGAAATATGGTAAGGAAACAAGCAGTACGAGCGAGTATATCGGTGCATCCAAATATTACCAGAACACCACCTTCCGTGCTCAGTTTGACTATAAGAACACCTTTGGCGGAGTTCACAACGTAAATGCCACTTTGGCTGGCTGGGGTTACTCCAAGTCGAATTCCGTGGACGAGAATCATGAGAGCTCATCTGGTGTAAAGGGTTCTTCTTACCACCGCACCACCAATGCCAACCTTGCCCTTCGAGCAGCCTACAATTATGCTCAGAAGTACTACGCAGAGTTTGGCGGTGCTCTGGTTCACGCATCCAAGTTGGCAGAGGGTCATCGCAACGCTCTTTCTCCATCAGGAACATTGGGCTGGAGAATCGGTCAGGAGAAATGGTTCAAGAATGCACTTCCTTGCTTCGACGATCTGAAGCTGAATGCTTCTTACTCAGTGCTCAACCAGGACATAGATATCTCAGGTTATTATCTCTACCAGGGATACTATGATGTGAAGGGAGGTTACTACACCTGGAACGAAGGTGGTGGCAACGGAACTTACACCACACTCTCTAAGCGTGGTAGCAACTATGGTCTTGATTTCGTGAAGCGTAAGGAATGGAGAGCTGGTCTGGAGGGTTCACTCCTCAACGGAACCATTAGCTTCGACATGAACTATTTCCATCAGCTTACTTCGGGCTTGCTTACTCCGGGAACTGCTACCATCTATCCTTCATGGATGAACAGTGACGGTTCTTTCATCACCTCCCTGAACTACAACGAGGATTTGCGACAGGGATTCGACTTCGCCGTAAACTTCAAGAAGAACATCGGCAAGGTGAAGGCACAGCTCGGACTCACAGGTATGGTGTTCGACTCAAAGGTTAACAAGCGTGAGGAGAAGAACGAATATAGCTATATGAACGCACAGGGTCAGGCTCTCGACGTGATTCGCGGTTATGTCTGCGAAGGCTTCTTCACTCAGGAAGATGTGGACCACATGAAGGCAAACCTCGCCAAGGACGATCCTAATTTCGTGCCAAACCATACCTTCGGTGAAATCAAGGCTGGTGACCTGAAGTACAAGGATATCAACGGCGACGGCAAGATTGACAGCAACGACCAGCAGGTGATGGGTAAGTATGGATGGAGTGCAACTCCTTTCTTCTATGGTGTAAACATCACCTTGAACTGGAAGCAGTTTACCCTCTTCATCGCCGGTACAGGTCAGATGGGTGCCAAGGCTTTCAAGAGCAACGACTGGATTTACAACCAGAAGAAATATACCTCTGTGGTTCGTGGACGCTGGACACCTGAGACAGCCGCTACCGCTACCTATCCACGTTTGACAGCCAAGGATAATACCAACAACTTCCGCAACTCAAACTTCTGGATTTACAGCACAGACTGCTTCAACCTCAACAAGGTGCAGCTGACCTACGATATGCCAAAAGAGTGGTTTGAGAACAAGGTAGTGAAGGGTATGAGTGTTTACGTATTGGGCGAGAGCCTTCTCACCATCAGCAAGAACCGCAAGTATATGGAAACCAGCTATGGTTCACCACAGTGCCGTTTCTACAACCTGGGCTTGAAGATGATGTTCTAAAGGCTGATGAAATCATATCTTAGATATTGAAAAATTAGACAATAAAGAATTATGAAATTAAGAAATATATTCATGATATTGGCTTCTGCGGCATTGTTGACAGCATGTGATGATGTCTTTACTCCTGCTGCAGAAAACATGAAGGACATCAACGAGATGGAGAATGATCCTATCATGGCCAAGGGCTTCGTGCTCACCGCTTACCGTAACTTGCCAAACTACGAGGTGGGCACAGGAACGGATGTAGCGACGGATGATGCCGTGACGAATGAGAAGGGAGCCAACTGGTCTAAGTATGCCACAGGCTCATGGACCGTTCAGAGTTGGGACCCTACGGGCCGCTGGAACAACGACTTGTCTTCCATGCAGTACTTGTATATCTTCCTGAACTCAAACATTTCGAACATCGGGTTCCTGAAGAATGCCAATGAGAACAAGCTGATGCAGCGCCGCCTGACAGGTGAGGCCTACGGACTTCTGGCTACCCATGCCTATTATCTGCTTCGTGCCCATGCCGGATTTGACAATGAAGGAAAGTTGCTCGGCACACAGCTCTTTGACGGATATGTAGGTACGGATGCTGATTTCAATCAGCCTCGCAAGACATTCCAGGAGCATGTGGATTTCATTCTGAAGAACATCGAGAAGGCTGACAAGCTGCTGCCTATGGATTATGAGCCAGTGACAAGCGACGACAAGGTGCCAGCCAAGTATGATGATATCCTGAATGTGCCTGAGGTGACATCGGTTAAGGATGGCAAGATGGGTATTTATAATAAGGTGATGGGCGAGAATGCACGTCAGTTGATCAACGGACTGATTCTGCGTGCCATCAAGGCTCGTACCCTGCTGCTCGCTGCAAGTCCTGCCTTCCAGGATCATGCCCAGAACAATGTAACCTGGGCACAGGCCGCAGATGCTGCTGCCGAGGTGGTTGATTATGTAGGTGGTCCATCAGGCTTGCCTTCTACAGGACTCACCTACTACGACAACGATGCAGAGATGAATGCCTTGCAGAATGGTTCCAATCCTCCGGAAATCATTTGGCGCAGTACCAAGAATGAAGGTGAGATTGATGACGAGAAGAACAATTTCCCTCCATCGCTCTTCGGAAGCGGCAAGACCAATCCTACCCAGAATCTGGTAGATGCCTTCCCTGATGCCAAGGGTTATCCTATCACCGATGCACGCAGTGAATATGATGTGAATAATCCATACGTCAACCGTGACCCTCGTCTGGCTAAATACATTATTTATAATGGAGCAACAGCGGGAGTTGAGAACAAGGTTATCAAGACTGGTAGTTCTTCGGGCGATGACGGTATCGGTCGCCGTAATGCTTCTACCCGCACCGGTTACTATATGAAGAAGATGTTGCGCATGACAGCCAACTGTAATCCTAGCAGTACATCTAAGGTAATCAAATATAGCTGCAAGGCACGTTTCACCGAGTTCTTCCTCGACTATGCTGAGGCTGCCAATGAGGCTTGGGGTCCTAAGAACCCTGGCACACATGCTTACTCTGCATACGATGTAATCAAGGCAATCCGCCACCGTGCAGGCTTGACAGACGATACTTATCTCGACGAGTGTGCCGGCGACCAGGCTAAGATGCGTGAGCTGATTCGCAACGAGCGCCGCCTGGAGCTTTGCTTCGAGGGATTCCGCTTCTGGGATTTGCGCCGCTGGAACCAGTTGGACAAGCTTACTTCTGTACAGGGTATTGATTGGAACAACGATACGTTTACCATCTTGCCAAATGTAGAAGAGCGCCATTTCGATAGCTATATGAACTATGGTTATATTCCATATTCAGAAGCATTGAAGTACTCTAATCTCCATCAGAACAAGGGATGGAAATAAACCAGTTAAAAATGATAATGAAAATGAAAAGTTTTAAGTTATTAAATACAATAGGCATTGCTGCCATGACTTTGTTGATGACCGCTTCCTGCGAGAGCGGTAACAAGGAATTTGGATATGACGGAGAAACTGCTGTCTATTTTGCCAATGCTGGTTATGTGCGCACCGTGGAGTTGGGTGAGGATCAGGAAGCTGACCTTACCGACGATAACAACCACATCATCAACATCAAGGCCTATTGTGCCGGTGGTTATGGCAACAACAATGACGTTACCGTGGATTATATATCTGATGCCAGTCTTTGTGATGGCTATAAAATCAATGGCGCCGCCATCCAGGTGATGCCATCCAATTACTATCAGATAGAGAACCCTAACCAGTTTGTCATTGCCAAGGGACAGCAGTTGGGAGGCGTAAGAGTGAAGCTTACTGATGCGTTCTTCAACGATGACAAGAGCTATGAGCAGGGCTACGTAATTCCTGTGAAGCTGACCAAGGCTCAGGGAGTTGACAAGGTGCTGGAGTCGAAGAATACTACATTCTGCCTTGTGAAGTTCGTCAATCCTTGGACTGCCACTTATCTTCGTAAGGGTAAGGATGTGAGCAACGGCAAGGAATCTCACCGTGCTTATCCATATATAGAGAAGGCTGAGGTAATCAAGGTGGTGACCAAAGGCTTGTATAAGGCACAGATGACTGTGGAAGTGAAGGATGCAAGTGGCAAAAACCATCAGGTGAACGTGCTGATGACCTTCAACGGTGATGACTGCACCATCTCTTCCGGTAGTGACGGAGTTCAGGTTTCGGGTAGTGGTAAGTTTGTCAAGAAAGACCAGCTTATGGGCGAGTATAAGCGCAACACACTCTATTTGAACTACAACATCAAGAGCGATGCCTTGGGTTCGGTTGAAACCACAGATACCATGGTGGTCCGCAATCGTGGTATTGGATTCCCGACTTTCACTCCTGAAAAGTAAGAACATTTTTAATTTGATATCAGAATTATGAAAAAAATACATAATATCCTCTTGGCCAGTGCAGCAGCTTCCATGCTGCTCACTGGTTGTGTGGAGGACTTCGATACAAGCTACCCTGCCGGCGAAAAGCCTGAGAGCGTAGCCATGGACGACCTTACCAGAGGTTATGAAGTTCTGAAGAACTATACAGGCATGAAGTTGGGAGCAAACTTGACCATTGCAGATTTGAAAGCTGCCAATACTAGCTTTAGTACCGTTTTGGCCAACTTCAATGAAGTGAATGTCGCAGATGGCTTCTCCCATGCTGCTGTGGTTGCTGATGATGGTACGGTCAGTGCCGATGGTCCAAAAGATGCAGTTGATGCAGCTATTGCCGCAGGACTCGTTCCTACAGCTTCTCTCTTTGCCCCAAATGCCTGGAACATGAATGTGATGAAAGAGGCTGCCAAGGATACTTGGGTAGAAGGTGAAAATGTGGATTTGCACCAGATGTATGATTTCGAAGACAAGGCCATCGGTGATGTCTTCGGAACTGACAAGGATTCCAAAGTGGCAAAGGATCCGACAGGAAAAAACGGAAAGTCGCTCTTCAACAAGAAGGGTGCCAAGTTCATCGAGTTCCCAGTGAATCTACCTGAGGGAGCTTCGCTGTCAACAATCAAAACCATCTCCTTTGATTATTATTCATCAAATGCCAAGAAGGATGTGGTTATCAGAGTAAAGGTGGGTGACAAAGCCCTGCAGTTGAGAAACTTCGGTATTCCTACCAAGGCAAAGACTTGGGAAACATTCGTGGTAGATTTGTCAAAGGTTAACCTCACAGAAACATTTGATGCAGATGCTCTGAAATCTTCCGACATTTCTCTGGTAATTGGTCAGGGAGCTGTACCTCAGCAGGTTTACGTTGACAATATTGATATTTACGCTCCATATCAGAAGCCGGGATATTATAAACCTCGTCCTGCTGAAGAGAAGGCTGCTGATGTAAAGAAGGCTATGTTTGCCTATGTTGATTCTGTTATGCAGAACTATGGAGACAAGGTGCAGGCATGGAATGTGGCTTCCAACCTGATAGAAGATCTCTTCTATACCTTGAAGTCTTCTGAGAACATGGTAGCTGATGGTGAGTTCTATCCTAACGACTACATGGATGAAAACTGGGTGGCTGATGTATGCAAGGAAATCCATTCAAAGAAGGCAGATGCCAAACTGTTCTACAGTGAAGAAAATCTGCTGGCTAATGCCGAGAAGACCGAGGCAGCCATTAACTACATCAAGCAGTGGAATGAGGCTGGTGCTAAGATTGAAGGCATCGATGTGAAGCTCGACGTGCCATACAGCAGCAGTTCTGTGGCAGAAACTAAGGCGAATATCGATAATCTTCTTGCCACGCTGTCTGCCGCAGGCTTGCAGGTACGTCTTTCAGACATGAATGTATACCTGGCTGATGCCAACGGAACAGTAGTCGATCAGAGCAAGGCTACATTCGAGGATTACAAGGGAATGGCTAAACTCTATGCCTATATTCTGAACAAGGCACAGGATGTGTTGGGCGACAAGCTCTATGACGTATCTTTCTCTACTATCAATCAGGGCACTACGGGTGTAGGACTGTGGAAGAGTTTCAATCGCCTTCCTACTTATGTGGGTGTGGTTAATGGACTTCAGAAAACAGAAATAAAATGGTAAGAAGATTATTCATATTTATTTTCGGGATACTGACATTCGCAGTGGCGCAGGCTCATGACGGGCCTGCCCTGCGAAGAGTTATCTCGCCATCACAGCCGGTATGGATTATCCACATCGATACATGGAATTCTCCGAATCCGCAAGCCATCATCAACATGGTGCCGGAAGACATCAAGCCTTACGTGGTATTCAACCTCTCGCTCTCTGCTACGGAGAGCATCTGTGCGGATGGTAAGAAGGTGGTGGATTCATGGATGAAGGTATGTGCAGAGAACCGTGTCTGGACCATGATCCAGCCTGCCAGTGGCGGATGCAGTGCTTTTGATGACGACGACCTGGAACTCTATGAGAGTTACTACAAGAACTATCCTAACTTTCTGGGATGGAACTATGCCGAGCAGTTCTGGGGATTTGATGAGGATCGTAAGCGCGAGAACGGAACCATTCATACGCCATCTTTCCTGAAGCGACTGGAACTCTTCACCCATCTCATGAAGTTTGCCCATCAGTATGGTGGCTACCTTTGTGTGAGCTTTACGCAGGCATGCTATTCTGCCAATATGATGCCTGTGGCATACATGAAGCGTAATGCCGAGATGAACCGTCTGCTTTCTACCGACAAGGAACATTTCATCTGCTGCGAGAAATATACCATGAAGAATGGTTTCTATGATATCGAGAGCAACTGTCTGGGTGCTTACTTGGGTGGATATGCCGGCCAGTATGGTATTCGTTTCGATATCTGCGGCTGGATGGAAGAACAAGATAAACTGGATGAGAATGGCAATGCCATCAAGGACCCTTCGGATGCTTCAAAATTTCTGAAGGAGTATTACAATGATTTCCCTAAGGCTTGTGGAGCCATCCCTATTCTGGAGCATGTGGCATTGACAGGTGAGACGGTGATTGATGGTCCTGAGTTGGTGACGACTGATAACTTGCGTGAGATCGCGACCTCCAAGACAGCCGATGGCTATACCCATCGCAACTGGGCTTGGTTCAATCACTTTAAGAATATCAACATCGATATGTTCCGCAAGATTCTGGATGGTACTATCCGTATTCCTTCCCGTGAGGAGGTCATAGCACGTACTAAGATTTGCGTTAAGAATGACATCAAGCCTAAGGATATCACTTCCAGCCAGAACGAGATGGAACCATACGTTTCGCCAAGCGGACTGTATGATGGTCTCTATCGCAGCGAGCAGGATGACAATGGTACACAGTGGCCTAACTCCACCTTGAACAACAAATGGTGGTTGAAGGTTTCAGGACGTTATCCTACCATCCCTGTGGTGTATGATCTCATCGACGAAGAAGCCAAGAAACTGCAGGTGGCTATCAAGAGCAGCGAGTATGCCAACAACCCTACTTGGAGTAATGTGACCAGCAAGAAGGCTTATATGAACAAACTCTTCAAACAGGAATATACGGGTGATATCTATGCTTCGCGTCTGGAGAATACTTGGGTTTGCTACAACCCTTATCAGTATAATGAGGAGCATGTTCCGTTGGCTGCCACAAATCATGGTATGAAATTTATCCGTAAGTACTGGGTAAACAATGGACGCAGTGCCAAGGGTACATTGAAACCTGCCTACAATACCTGTAGCCAGATTAAGATGAACCTCGCTCCATATTCCTTGGTTCACATGCGTGAGTATTCTGACAAGTTGAGTCTCTACATGCAGAACTACCGTATCAAGGATGGACTTCGTTATGGTGTTGGCGATGGCAGATTACAGGATGATAAGAATCTTCCGGAGTATGCACAGCAGACTGATACCATCATTGTGGTGGGAGCCAGTGCTCAGCCTACTATCTCTTGGAAGGATAATTCAGAGCATTCTGCAAGTACTGTTACCAGCGAGTGGAAAAATGGTCAGTTCACTGTATATGTGAAGCATAATGGTCCGTTGGAGTTGACCATCGATAACTGTAAGGGCACCAAGACTACAGGAAAGTTGAAGGATTCTGATGTGACTGCCGCTGTCATTGAAACTCCTGCCATGCCTGAGGCGTATGAGGGAGAGATGCAGTATGAGTTTGAAAACTTCGATTACAAGAATGTGGGTGGTTGCTATGGCAACGCCTGGGGCAATGGTTTCCGTGGATACTATGGTCAGGGCTGCTTGAACCTGGGTACCCAGAAGGGGGCTTCCGTTCGTGGCTACATTCCTGTTACCAAGTCAGGTAATTACATGGTGGCTATTCGCTATCAGGCTTCCATGGGTGATGCTGTCATTAATGTCATCTGTGGCAATCAGACCAAGCAGGTTACACTGCCAAAGAATGCTTCTTCCAACAAGGAATGGTCGGAAGTGGAGTTTGACATGGATATCGCTGATGTCAAGGGAAATATGACGGTTAACTATGTGAGCGGAAAGAGAGCTGTGCTCGATTGCGTTCGCCTGAACTACAAGGGTGCCTTGACGGGTATCGCTGGTGTAACTACCGATGCCGACATGATAGACCATGTGGAGTATTACGACTTGCAGGGCATGCGCTTATCTGCTGCCAAGCAGGGTATCAGTATCAAGAAAGTTTATCTTCGTAGCGGTAAGACCTATACGGAGAAGATTTATAAATAACTATTTATTAATAACAATTTTAATTTTTTACAATTATGAACACAACAATTAAGAGTTTGGCTATGGTAGCCGTAGCATTGTTTGCTGGTTTTGGTTCAGCTTCTGCACAGGAAGAGAGTGCAGATGAGGGTGTTGAATTGACTAAGGACATGTTCCACATTTGGGATGGTTTCACAAAGGATGCACAACCAACTGATGAGAAGGTTTATATGGAGTGGACTGTGGGTGCAGAGAATCCAAATGCCCCAGGTTCTGTTATTGTAGGTACATCTACTGTGGCTCCAAATATCTATGCCGACTTGTCAGACTATCATTACATGGTAGTTTATGGTGAAGGTTCCATAAATGATAAGGGTGAAGTTGCCAAACCTCGTTTCATGTTCAACCGTACCGCTGAGAATGGTCAGCAGGCTGATGGTGGTATGATTGCCATCGAGAACAAAGCTTTTGATGAAAATACAGGTGCTATTGTTCTTGATTTGAAGAAAGATTTGGTTCGCACTGTTCCTGGCGAAGAACCTGCAGCTGATGATTTTGCCCACTTGGTTACTATCAAGGCTTCATGGGGCGGTACTTGCCTTATTTCTACAATCATGCTTTACAATACCCTTCCAGAGGAGCTCGGAGGTGAAACTACTGGTATCCAGAATGTCAATGTAGCAAATGATGCAGTGGTTGCAACATTCAACGCTGCTGGTGCTAAGGTAGCAGCCAATGCCAAGGGCCTCGTTATCAAGAAGCTCCAGAGTGGTAAGGTAGTAAAGGTAATGAATAAGTAATGGCAGAATTTCTACTCCTTTTGTGTAACTAGGGAGTAGTCCCTAGTTCAGATGTTCGGCAAGGTATTTGTTGAATCCAGCAGATACTTTGCCGATTTTTTTTTATGTGTCATAACAACAGACTATTATAACAACAGATAATCGTATAACTGATAATTATAACTTAAAATGAAAAGAACAACTTTCTTGCTGTGCTTGCTCTTTGCCTTGTGCATGCAAGTGGTAGCTGCCGAGCATTCCTATACGCAGAAGGCAGTGAAGCAGACTGTAAAAGTGGGTACGTCTACACGAGAAATGTTGGTCTATGTACCAACCGACTTACCCGAGAAGGCTCCTATGGTTATCTCCATGCATGGATTCAGCCAAAATCCTGATTATCAGATGGGGCAGACCCATTGGAACGAGGTGGCGGACACGGCTAAGATCTTGGTGGTTTATCCTCAGGGAAACAATAATTCCTGGGACATCTCAGGCTCTGGCGATGTCAAGTTTATCGAAACCATCATGAAGACAATGCAGAAGAAATATAAGGTAGACAAGAATCGCATCTATATTTCTGGCTTCTCTATGGGTGGTATGATGACTTATCACTGTATGACCAAATTGGGAACAGTTGTTGCTGCCTTTGGTCCTGTGAGTGGTATTCCTGTGGATTATCGTGAGCCTGTGGCTCCACGCCATGTGCCTATTATGCACATCCATGGCACGGGAGATGATGTCGTGAAATGGGGCGGCGATCCAAACCATGGTGCTGGTGGCTATGGTGGAATTGACGATTATGTGAAGAAGTGGGCTGCTTATGAAGGTTGTGATGTGGATAATCCGGAGGTGATTCGCCCTTATCCTGCATCCATGAGTTATGCAGCTGCCACTCGTACTCGCTATATTAATAAGGTGGATGGTACGGAGGTTACGCTCATTGCCATTGATGGTAAGGGACATTGGCATTCGGATGATCCTAATGCAGTCTATTCTACCCGCGAGCTTTGGAACTTCTTCAAGCAGTATAAGCTCGATCTTCCTGATAATGAAGATTCTAGCGAGGCTAAGGGTGAGGTGTTGTTCTCTGACAATTGGGAAGACGAGGTCATCAACGTTGGTGAAGGCGTGCCTGCTGGGTGGAAGCGCATCAATAGCATGAATGATGGGAGCCGCAGCGATGAGAAAGCGAATGGCGCTGCCAATACGGGTGGTGCTCGTATCAAGGATTTCGTGGCTGGTGGTGATTTCAATACAGGATTCTATCTCAGTGCTCGTGACTTTGACCAATGCAAGCTCTCTTATGGCTTGTATGATGGGCATCGTCTGCACTTGATTCCTGGCAAATACCAGCTTTCTTTCAACTCTTCTTATTGGAATGATGGTTCCGAGAATGGGGCAGTGACCTTTGATGCTGGCATTGCTGGCATAAGCGACAATAAGTCTGTCTTGTTGGAACAGAACTTGGATTCGGAAGGTAACTTGAAGGAGAATGCCAATCAGGTGGTGAAAGGTTCTCTGGCTCACTTCTTGAACTTCACTGTAGAAAAAGAAGGTGACTATGAACTTTATTTCACCATGTCTTCTGGTTGGGCTGCGGTTATTCTTGGCAATGTGAAGATTAAAAAGGCGGATACCAGTACTGGTATTACTGAGAACGCAATCAATGCTTTTGGAAATGGCCATAGCATGACCTACAATTTAGCGGGTCATCGCATCAGCGCTCAGACCAAGGGTATGGTTATCGAGCAGACACAGCTTGCCAATGGCAGAAAGGTTTCCAGAAAGGTTATCAAGAAATAATAAACAGAATTTTATCTATAAATATATATTTACTCAAGTTTCGCATGTAAGCTCCACACGCCCTGAAAGGGCAGAAGCCCCTAGCCCAGGGCATCGCCCTGGGTTATTATGGACGCAACCCTGTCGCCCTGTAAGGGCAAAAGCTTTAAAGAACCGGGCTATTTATAAGGCTTTTGCCCTTTCAGGGCGCCTTGCTGATTACCATTATCCCCAGGGCGATGCCCTGGGCTAGGAGCTTTTGGGCCTTCAGCCCGTTCTTGAACCACATGCGAAACTTCAATATATTTATCTATAAATCCTGTTTAAACAGAATAACATTTAATTATTAATTTAAAACGTTTTTTATGAAAAAGATTTTCACTATGATGGTGGTATTCGCTGCGAGCGTAGCTTCGGCTTTCGCAACAGTGTTTACACCTGAGTACAATGCGGATCGTGAGGCAACAGTGCCATTCGAATGCTTGAAAGCAGATGGTAGTATCTCCCTTGAAAAGGGTGCAGATGGTTCTATCATTGTAAAAAATGACGGATCGGGTAATGGCTATTTCGAGATTGAACTTCCTGCTGAGGGTATTGACGTAAGCAAGAGCTTTGAGGTTACCGGTTCTGGTGATGATATTATTTGGCGTCTTTTAATTGGTTCTAGTGTGGATGATTTGAAAGGATTAGATGGTTTTTATAGTAAAAAATTCGCATTTACCTTTGCCGGAAGTGATCGTGATGGCAAAACTTCTCATCTTAATAAAATGAGATGGGAAGCTAATAGTGGTACTAAAGGAACTTATACAATTTCTTCCATCACCGTGGTCAAGAAACCGGAAGAATTTAAGCTGGCAGCTGATGAGGTGAATTTGACGACTTCTATGTTCCGCGATTGGACCCATTGGGATAATCTTATTGATAATGGTGCTATAGGTTGCGCCAATGCGATTGGTGAGAAGTTGGATGCCGGTGGTCTTCTTTATGGTAATGGTAATGTTTGGGGAAAAACTTTTGCTGACTTAACCGGCTACAAGGCATTGCGAATCTATGCTAGTAAAGACGATAAGTTCCGCATTTTGATGAATAGATCAGTTGATGGTGGTACTGGTACAGATCCTGTTGAAGTAGTTACCATTAAGGCTGATGCGTCTGGTGTTGCAACTTTGGATATCTCAACTGACAAGAAATATCATTTAAATGCTATCAAAGTAGATTGGGGTACTAAAGTCGCTACCGTAAAGGCCATTGCTTTGGTTTACGGTGATAGTCCAGTCTTTAGTGAGACAAGCTATTGGAACCCAATCAGCAAGGCTACTCGCAAGCCAAATGTAACTCGTAATCTTGTTGCTGGATTGAACACAATCTGTCTTCCTTTCAATGTGGATGCTTCTCAATTCGGTTCAGTATTCGGTGATGCTGGTGCTAAGGCTTATCAGTTTAAAGGTGTAGAGGATAAAAAGTTGTGCTTTGAGGAAGCTACCTCTATTGAGGCTGGTGTTCCTTACCTTCTGAACGTGGCTCAGGCTTACGAAATGGATAATGTCGGCGAGGTTGAAATTCTTGTAGAAGAGCCAAAGGCTGTAACATTGGATGGTGTTACCTTTAAGGGAACCTTCAATGTGAAGGTTCTGGACGAGAAGAACCTCTTCTTGGGCAAGGATGGTAATTTGAAGGTTCCTGCTTCTACCGAGGGTGATAATAACAAGCTGAAGGGTATGCGTGCTTACTTTGTTCTCCCAGAAGCAACACAGACAGCTTACAGCCTCTCATTTGGTGGTGAGACAACAGGCATCCAGGCAATTGAAGGCGAGAAGGCAGAGAAGGCTCAGGGTGTTTATACCATCTCTGGCGTAAAGGTTGCTGATAACACTGCTAACCTTGCCAAGGGTCTTTACATCGTGAATGGCAAGAAGTTCATCCAGAAGTAAGGAATATAGAGATAATAGAACATATTCAATAACATTTAAAAACAGATTAAGATGAAGAAATATATCAAACCGGAAATTGTAGAAGTGAAGTTGGGTGAGGAAATCATGCTTAATACCACTTCCCTTAATTATGATAGTCCAGAACCAGAGAATGCATTTGAAAGTGGCTGTGCAAAAGAGAATAACCCTGGCTTCAACATTTGGGGCGACGACGAAGATTAAGGATGTAAAATCCCGTTTATAAATAAGATGACCTTGCGTTTTGCAAGGTCATCTTTTTGCGTTTTTTTGTATCATAAACCTTTTCTCTTGTAACTTTTGAGCAAAAACACGGGTAAAGAATGCAAATTCTTGCTTTTTTTTCTTTTTTCTGAAAGAAAAAATATAATTTTGCAGGATGAATAATTCATGTAAATAACAATTATATATACAATCATAAGCCAATGAAACGTTTTATACTCTTTTCAATCTTTTGCTTCGTACAGATGCTGACATGCTTTTCTTATGCCAACTCAGGACGACTTTATACATCCAACGACCTGTCGAGTAGCCTGATTCGATGTATCATACAGGATAAGTATGGTTTCATTTGGGTGGGTACCAATTATGGACTGAATCGTTTTGACGGCTATAAATTCAGTACCTATCTTTGCAATCCAGCCGATACGACAACCATTCAGGACAATGATATCGTAAAACTCTATCCTTACAGCAAAGAGTTCCTCTTTGTGGCAACAAATCGTGGACTCTATAAATATTCCTATCTTACCAATAGTTTCCAGCATATCGTATTGGAAAAGAAAGATGAGAAGATAAGAGTAAGTTCTCTTATTGAGGATGGAAAGCATAATCTCCTGATAGGTACAGCCGGGTATGGTGCCTATAGGTTGGATATGACTACAGGTAAAGTTACTCGCCTTTCAAGGAAATCTGCAAATTCAGTGGATAATTTCTTTGCTATTCTGTTCTTCGATGCTGAGGGATATCTGTGGCAGGCTAATCATACAAAGGTGTTGAGAAAATATAAATACGATGGCAAGTCTATCCGACTGGTAAGTGTATATGAACCTAAAGATCTGTTTGGCATCCGTAAATTATATGCCACAGACAAGAAGGGGTTCTTTGTGGCGCATACGGGCGGCATTATGCGCTATGATTATGCATCGCATCGCTTCTCACGCTACGATTTCGATTTTTCAGCTCATCAGGGGGCAGGATATATCAGTGCTGTTACCTTGGATAAGTATGGCAATTTATGGTTGGGTACTTCGGGAGATGGAACTTTCAAGATACCGCATGGAAGCAGAAAGGCTTATCGGGTGGAGTTGAATAATCAATCGTTTATCTTTGATAATGCGCATATCAGCGATTTGCTGATAGATAGAGATGGTAATCAGTGGTATGGATGCTATATGAAAGGACTTTTCTTGTCGAATAATGATAAGAATGTGTTCCATCCGGTTTCTTTGGATGAATTGGGGGCTGGTATGGAAACCATTTCGTCTGTAGTGGGAGTTGCTGACGGATTGATGCTTTTTGTGGTCAAAAATCATGGGTTGTATCTCTTGGATGAGAAGACGGGCAATACCAAGCTACTACAAAGTCCTGCAGGACTAGTCAAAGTGTACTCGGATTTTCGGAAGAATGTTTATGTATATGGCCGTGATGGCATTTATGAGTATGATTGGAAGCATCAGACTTACCGGTTGTTGCTGCCAGCCAATGGACTTTCTCTAGATGGTATGCAGGTAGATGCTGCTGGTAATATTTATTTTACGAGCCCGGGCAACGGACTTTATGTATGGAATAGAAAGAGTGGCAAGATGACGCAATATCTGATGGATGATAAGCGTCCACACAAAACCATTTGCAATAACTGGATATCGGAGATCAGGTTAGATTCCCGGGGATGGCTCTGGTGTGCTACAACCAATGGTGTGTCGTGCATGGATACCAAAACCGGATATTTTGACATCATTCTTTCTCGGCCTTTGTTAGAGGGTAAAACGTGCTATTCTACATTAGAACTGTCGGATGGTAAGATTGCTATTGCCACAGAGATGGGGCTTTATCTCTATGACAGGAAAAAACAGCAGACTACCCCTTGGCCTCATTCCGAGAGTATTAGCGGATTGAGAATTTATTCGCTGAAGAAGGATGTCAAGGGAAACCTATGGATGAGCACTGCGCAGGGTATCTGGTGTTATGATAGTAAAGCTAAGTCGTTTTTCTCTTTTGAAAAGGGAAACGGACTCTTGACCAAGGAATATCTGGCTGGAGTAGTAGGTTCTACATCGGATGGGGTTATCTGTTATGGAAACTCCGAAGGATTGACTTATTTCCAGCCTTCTGAGGTAAAGGATTATAATGAGAAAACGTCCGCCATTTATCTGTCGGGTGTGTTGCTTGATGGAAAGATGGCTCCGTTTATTGGAGATAATCTGAGTGTTCCGTCTGATTTCAAGTCGATAGTGCTTAGCTTCTCCCAGCTTGATTATCAGAGCGTGGGTAACATCGTGTTCCAGTATCGCATCAACGGGGGCAAATGGATCAGCAATGCGGCTGGAGACAATAGCTTCAACTTCACAGGTTTGTCGTATGGACATTATCGTATAGAAGTGCGTACCTATTGCAACGGCAAGTACTCCACATATAAAAAGGTAATCAACCTGGATGTGCTGGCACCTTGGTATCTCACAGTTTGGGCGAAGCTCATCTATCTGAGCCTGGTTCTCGGCTTTATGGCTGCTGTCATCTTTATTTATCTGCGCAAGAAAAAAAGAGATCTTGAAGAGGCTAAGATGCAGTTCCTGATTAATGCTACCCACGATATCCGTTCGCCGCTTACTCTGATTATGGAGCCTCTGAAGAAACTGAAGGAGCGATTGGGAAATGCTGAGGAATATCAGGCGGATATTGATACCATCGACCGAAACGCACAGCGTCTGCTCACCCTGGTGAATCAGATTCTCGACAAGAGACGCCTGGACAAGCATCAGATGAACCTCTCGTGCAGGGAAACCAACCTGGTGGAGTTTTCGCAGGGATTGGTTTCGCTCTTCACTTACAATGCCAACCTGCGTGGCATCAATATCAAACTGGAGATGCCAGAGAAGCCTGTGAATGCATGGATAGACCGCAACAAGTTGGATAAGGCGATAGCCAATCTGCTGTCTAATGCCTTTAAATATACGCCTAATGGCGGCGAAATCATCTTCCGCATTGAGAAGCAGGATAAGAAGGTGCTCCTGTATGTGATTGATAGCGGCAAGGGATTGGGAAAGAACGATGATGCCAAAACCCTGTTTGAACGCTTCTATCAGGGAAAAAATTCGGCTGATATGCACCTGGGAGGTTCGGGCATCGGCTTGAATCTATGCCGATCCATCGTAAGGCTTCATGGTGGCGATGTGACAGCACGCAACCGAGAGGACGGAACGAGCGGTGCCTGTTTCATCATAGAATTGCCTTTGGGAAAAGAACATCTTAAGGATAGCCAGATTAATTCAGACTACGTGGTGAATGGAAAGAAACAGCAGAGAAGTGGGGCTAGCAGAAACTGTAAAATCCTGCTGGTGGATGATGATATCGAAATCTGCCGTTATCTCAAGTCGGAACTGAGCGACTGGTATCGCTTTGTAATCTGCAACAATGGCAAGGAGGCTTTGAACCAGTTGCTTTCAGGCGATTTCGACCTGGTGGTAAGCGATGTGGTGATGCCTGAGATGGATGGTATCACGCTGCTTAGGAATATCAAGGGCAATGCCAATATCAGCCACGTGCCAGTAATCATGCTTACTTCCAAATCGGAAATCAGCGATAGGCTAGAGGGTATTAAGCTAGGAGCTGATGCTTATCTGGCTAAACCATTCAGTCTGGAGGAACTTCATCTCACGATAGACAATCTCATCGACAATGTGCGTCGCCTGAAGGGTAAGTTCAGTGGTGCCTTGAAGCAGGATGACAAGGTGGAGAAGGTAGAGGTGAAAGGCTACGATGAGGAGCTGATGGAGCGTATCATGAAGGTAGTGAACGAGAACTTGAGCGATTCAGACTTCAATGTAGAGAAGATGTGTGATGAGGTGGGCGTAAGCCGTACTCAGCTGCATCGTAAGTTGAAGGAGATGACCGGTGTTCCTACTAGCGAGTTCTTGAGAAACATCCGTCTCAATGAGGCTGCCCGATTGATAAGAGAGCGTAAAATCAACATTACGCAGGTTTCATATATGGTGGGATTTGCCAATAATAGTCATTTCTCCACTGCATTTAAGAAATATTTCGGAATGTCGCCTACGGAATATGCGGCAAAATATACTGAGTAAAGTATTTGAAACATTAAAAAAAGTCATTATGATTGTTTATTCGTAATTTTGTAGCGTTAAACGAATAAACAATCATAATGATGAATACAACGAAAATCTTGGCTTTCAGAAAGCCGTTACTGATGATTGTATGGCTGCTTGCCATGCAGGGCGCAGCTTTTGCGCAGAATCTGCGGGAAACTTTCTTTTCTCCCAATGGAAAGATAGAATGGAAGGCTGAGGGTGAGGAAAATAAGGTGAAGGTTTTTGAGGTAGCTTATCGCGATGCCTGTAAAGGAAATAAGGAAAGCCAGGTGCTTCATATTACCGGTTATGGTTTGAATACCAGTGATGGTGGAGGAAGAAATCTAGTCTTGAAAGACATTTCCAAACCCAAGTATATTTCGGAGCATTATCAGATGCTCATGGGAAAGAAGAGTGTATGCAAGAACGAGGCGAATGAAATAGTTTATACCTTTGAGGATGATCTGCAGCGCCCGTTGCGCATGGTGGTTCGACTTTATAACGATGGCGTAGCCTTCCGTTATGAGTTGGAGGGTTTGCAGCATACGTCAATCAAGCAGGATTTGACTACTTATCATATCAGTGAAGGCACGCGCCGGTGGTTTCAGGAATGGACGGAGTCTTATGAGAATTTCTTCCCTTTATCCACTACCGGTAAAGGTGGAAAACAACATTGGGGCTATCCTTGTCTGCTTGAGCAGAATGGTGTGTACTCTCTTATTACTGAAGCTGGTATAGAACGAATCAACAGTGCCTCTTCCTTGAAGAATGGGCAGAATCCGGAGGACTATCATGTGTTCCTGGATGAAAACACACAGCATTATTCGGGTAATTGGAAATCTCCCTGGCGAGTGGTTGTCATTGGAAAGAAGCAGGATCTGATAGCTTCGACCCTGGTAACTGATGTCAGTGCCCCTTGTCGTCTGAAAGATACTTCATGGATTAAACCGGGAAGTGTAAGCTGGATTTATTGGGCTTACAACCATGGCTCTAACGACTTGAATATCATTAAAAAGTATGTAGATATGGCGAAGACCTTGCATCTGCCATACGTATTGATTGATGCAGAATGGGATGAGATGAAGAATGGAGCCACCATCGAGGAGGCTTTGAAATATGCTAAGGATAGGGGTGTGAAGCCTTTGCTCTGGTATAATTCTTCTACTGCATGGATTAAGGCTTGGGGTGCACCAGGTCCTCACAATAGACTGAATGCTCCGGAAAACAGGGAGAAGGAGTTTGCCTGGTTGGAGAAAATGGGCGTAGCTGGAGTGAAGATTGACTTCTTTGCTGGCGATAAACAGGAAACGATGGAGTATTGCATCGACCTCTTGGAGTGTGCGGCACGCCATCATCTTATGGTTAACTTTCATGGTGCTACTGTTCCCCGAGGCTGGCAGCGTACTTATCCCAACCTGCTCTCTACCGAGGGTGTGTATGGAGCGGAATGGTATAATAATGAATCTGTGCTGACAAAAAAGGCAGCTTGCCATAATGCCACCTTGCCATTTACCCGCGGCATAGTGGGTTCGATGGATTATACGCCTTGCACCTTTTCTGATTCTCAGCATCCGCATATCACTACCCATGCTCATGAGTTGGCTTTGCCAATCTTGTTCGAGTCGGCTTTGATGCATTGGGCTGATAAGCCGGAGAGTTATCTTGCCCAGCCAAAGGAAGTGCAGGATTTTATCTCGAACATGCCGACTGCATGGGATGAGACGCGCTTGCTCAGTGGTTATCCGGGCGAAAGTGTCGTGATGGCTCGCAGAAAGGGAAGCACCTGGTATGTGGCTGGCATTAATGGCAAGGATGAATCCCAGAAACTGGCCCTGAATTTATCTTCTCTGACAAAGCAAAACTCACGTGTTGTTTTGTTCGAGGATAGCGGAACGGCAAAAAATCCTTGGAAAATTTCATACCGTAAGGTTAGGGGTATGAAAGAGTATATCACAGCACAGCCTCGTGGTGGCTTTGTGATGGTTATCAAATAATTAATGTAATCAATAAGCAGGAAAATGATGAATTCGTTATTTCGTAAAGTTGTTGCCGTAGCAGGTCTCATGCCTTTATGCATGGTGGCTTCAGCTGGGAATATGGGCACTGGAGAGGTTCATGCCGTATTCAATGGTTTGGAATGGCAAAAAGGAAAAGGCAAGTTGCTTGTGCAGTTTGTCAAGCCGGATGTGGTGAGAGTTAGATTCCAGCCAGAGGGTAAGTTTGCCGGTAATGGAACGGATGTGTGTGTGCCGCGCAAGGATAGGAAAATAAAACTGCGTTATGGAAAGGATTATCTCTCCATGACATCAGATAGTCTGGTGGTTACGATCAATCAATCTTCGGGGGCTATCTCTTATTTCGATCATCAGCATCATCTGCTCCTATCAGAAAACCTGAAGAATCCCCGTTCTTCACAGAAAGTTTATCAGGAGAAGGTAACTTTTAATGAGAAAACCCGCAGGGTGGTGCATACGGCAAATGGTGATGTTGAGGAAATGGACGTGCTGAAGCGGGATACACTGGGCTCGGCTTATCGCTATCAGATGAACTTCAACTGGAAGAAAGATGAGGCTATCTATGGTTTGGGTTCCCATATCGAGGACTACATGAACCTGCGAGGCAAGAAGATGTGGCTTTGTCAGCACAATCTGAAGGCGATGGTACCGGTGCTCAACTCTACGGCTGGTTATGGCTTGCTCTTTGATGCAGGCTGTGCCATGATATATAATAATGTGGAGGATAGCAGTTATGTGGAAATGGAAGCTGCGCAGGAAATTGATTATTACATGATGAAGGGACACAACATGGATGCGGTGGTTGCTAATTATCGCCAGCTTACTGGTGAGTGCCCGATGATGCCGCAGTATCTTTTCGGCTATACTCAGTCGAAGGAACGCTATTGCAGTTCCAAGGAACTGGAGAGCATCGTCAGGGAATATCGCCAGCGCAGGATTCCGCTTGATATGATCGTACAGGATTGGAGTTACTGGTCTGCAGGGCATTGGGGAGAGATGAAGATGGACCCGAAGTTTTATCCCGACAAGAAAGCTTTGGCAGATTCGCTTCATGCCATGAACTGCAAGTTGATGATTTCTATCTGGCCTAATGCGCAGTTCTGTCCTCAGCACGATGATTTCAAGAAAAGGGGATGGATATTGCCGGGTGGTTCTGTCTATGACGCTTACAAGCCGCAGGCCCGTTCGCTCTATTGGGATTATGCCAACAACGAATTCTTCAAGAATGGGTTTGATGCGTGGTGGTGCGATTCCTCAGAACCTGTGGATGGCGACTGGAACAATCCGATGCGCAAGGGGTATGGCTATCAGAACCATGCCGAGCGATGGAAACTCAACACTCGGGCATTGAGTGATATGCTGGGAGCAGAACGCAGTCAGACTTACTCTCTTTATCATGCAATGGGAATCTATGAACATCAGAGAGCGGTGACGGATGAGAAGCGAGTTGTTAATTTAACCCGTTCTTCGTATGCCGGTCAGCAGCGCTTTTCTACCATCACCTGGAATGGAGATACTTATGCCTCATGGAAGAGCTTTGC
>JAIJUV010000463.1 GCA_022732315.1 Prevotella sp. | reverse complement strand
GCCTAAGTGGAGCGCCCTCACCTCTATGGAGGATGTTCAGAAGTTCATCGACGAGGTAGGCTATCCTGTTCTCGTTCGTCCATCTTACGTTCTTTCCGGTGCAGCCATGAACGTTTGCCACGACGATGATGAGTTGCGTCGCTTCCTGGAGGCAGCTTCTGAGGTTTCTAAGGAGTACCCGGTTGTTATCTCTCAGTTTATGACAGAGACCAACGAGATTGAGTTCGACGGTGTGGCTCAGAACGGTGAGATTGTAGAGTATGGTATTTCAGAGCACGTAGAGTATGCAGGTGTTCACTCCGGCGACGCTACCATGACCTTCCCTGCCCAGCAGATTTCCTTCGCTACAGCCCGTCAGATCAAGAAGATTTCACGTGCCATCGCCAAGGAGCTCAACATCTCTGGTCCTTTCAATATCCAGTACCTGGCTAAGGGTCGTGATGTAAAGGTTATCGAGTGTAACCTCCGTGCATCCCGTTCGTTCCCATTCGTGAGCAAGGTATTGAAGCGCAACTTCATCGAGACTGCTACCCGCATCATGCTCGATGCTCCATATCAGAAACCGGATAAGTCTGCTTTCGATATCGACCGTATGGGTGTGAAGGCATCCCAGTTCTCATTCGCCCGCTTGCAGAACGCCGACCCAGTTTTGGGTGTGGACATGAGTTCTACCGGTGAGGTAGGTTGTATGGGTGATACTTTCGAGGAGGCATTGCTCAACTCATTGATTGCCACCGGCTACAAGATTCCTTCAAAGGACAAGGGCATCATGCTTTCAAGCGGTGGTGCCAAGGAGAAGGCTTCTCTGCTCGACGCTGCACAGGCGCTGGTGAAGAACGGTTACACCATCTATGCTACAGCCGGTACAGCAAAGTTCCTCAACGACAACAACGTGAAGGCTACAGCCGTAGGATGGCCTGATGAAGACCACAAAGATCTTCCTAACGTGATGCAGATGATTGCTGACCACAAGTTCGACCTCATCGTCAACATCCCTAAGAATCATACCAAGCGTGAGTTGACCAATGGTTACAGAATCCGTCGTGGCGCCATCGACCACAATATTCCTCTGATCACCAATGCCCGTCTGGCTTCCGCCTTCATCGAGGCATTCTGCACAATGAGCCAAGACCAGCTTCAGATCAAGAGTTGGCAGGAGTACGAGTAATCGCACGCGGATTTATATGAAATACGCCCTGTAAGGCCCAAGCCTTACAGGGCTTTTTTATTCCCTGCCATGAGAAAAAGGAGGCGAAATGATGGCTTTCTCATTATTTTATTGTACCTTTGCAAACAGAAATTAGAATAAAGAATGATAGTTTGTATAGCAGAGAAACCGAGTGTGGCTAAGGATATCGCCCGAATCATCGGGGCTACCACGGCACGCGACGGTTATATGGAAGGTAATGGTTACCAAGTAACATGGACTTTCGGCCACCTTTGTGAGCTGAAGGAACCGGATGATTATACTCCAATGTGGAAGCATTGGAGCCTTGCGGCGTTGCCGATGATTCCACAGCGCTTCGGTATCAAGCTCATCAACGATGAAGGCATCAAGAAGCAGTTTGCTACCATCGAGAAACTGATGCAGGCTGCCGACAGCATCATCAACTGCGGTGACGCCGGACAGGAAGGAGAGCT
>JAIJUV010000462.1 GCA_022732315.1 Prevotella sp. | reverse complement strand
AAAGGAAGATGCTTTTTCCAAAGATTTACTGCTGTTGATGTTAAAGCAATATAACCTGTTTCTGGAATCATTCCAGTTTGCCTGCAAGAATTACAAGGGTAACACGAATGAAGCAGATATTGCAAAGGTAATGGGGTTTGAATCGAATGATGAATATAACGAGATTATGTTTCTCCGGGAGATCACCCATACTGTTAATGCCTTTAATGACATGGCAGATATTGTAAGGCTCTATTCCAAGAAACCGGAAATGGCAGAACAAAGGCTTGAAAATCTTTTATCAGAAGTTTTGTATGAGGATTCCGATTCGGTATAGAACGACAACCGGAGTTATGATACAATGAGCACGAGCGAGTCACGCTGTTTACAGATTTGACGAGCGGCGAATTGGCTTATGGACTTGTCCATAAGATGCCTACACGCAAGAAGCATTTCATCAGTTCCGATTGTCTGATATCGAAAGGAGACACACGATTATGGCAAAAGGATCTGTAAGAAAAAAAGGAAAGAAATGGTACTACCGCTTCTATGTAGAAGATGCAAGCGGCAATCTGGTTCAGAAAGAATACGCTGGAACAGAAAGCAAAAGTGAAACGGAAAAACTGCTCCGTCAGGCAATGGACGATTACGAAAGCAAGAAATTCATTGCAAAGTCGGAAAATATTACAGTTGGAGAATTACTTGATATATGGGCAGAGGAAGAATTAAAGACCGGTACTCTCAGTAATGGGACAGTCCAGAATTACCTCGGTGCTATTACCAACATCAAGAAGCATCCAATTTCAGAGAGAAAGTTGAAAAATGTAACATCTGAGCATTTACAAGCCTTCTTCGATCTGCTTTCCTTTGGTGGCACTTATCCAGATGGTTCAGAAAGAAAAGGTTATAGCAAAGATTACATTCGTTCTTTCTCGGCAGTATTACAGCAGTCATTCCGATTTGCAGTATCACCAAAGCAATATATCACTTTCAATCCGATGCAGTATATTAAGCTGAAATACCAGACGGATGAGGTTGACCTGTTTTCTGATGATGACATGGATGGCGATATACAGCCAATTCCACGAGAGGATTATGAAAGACTGATTGAATTTCTACAGGATTACAATCCACCGGCAATACTTCCAATCCAGATAGCTTATTATGCAGGACTTCGTATCGGTGAAGCCTGTGGTCTGGCATGGCAGGATGTAAATCTTGAAGAACAGTGCCTTACAATCAGACGCAGTATCCGATATGATGGTTCAAGGCACAAGAATATCATCGGACCAACCAAACGAAAAAAGGTAAGGATTGTTGATTTTGGAGATACGCTGGCAGAGATTCTTCGCAATGCCCGAAAGGAACAGCTTAAAAACCGAATGCAGTACGGAGAACTTTACCACAAAAACTACTACAGAGAAGTAAAAGACAAAAACAGAGTTTACTATGAGTTCTATCATCTGGACGGAACAGAGAATGTTCCAGAAGATTATAAGGAAATATCCTTTGTCTGCTTAAGACCGGATGGAAGTCTGGAACTGCCAAGCACGTTAGGAATTGTTTGCAGGAAGATTGCTCAGAAACTGGATGGATTTGAAGGATTTCATTTTCACCAGTTGCGACACACCTACACAAGCAACCTTCTGGCAAATGGAGCAGC
>JAIJUV010000461.1 GCA_022732315.1 Prevotella sp. | reverse complement strand
TGGTCTTCTCTATGCTTCTATGCTCCATGACAAGGTGCAGGAATTCTACGCAATGTATCGATAAAAGAAAGGATTCGATAATGAATGTGATGCAATTGAATACTGATATTTATAATAGCTTGGGCGTACTTTCTAATGACGAGAGCTATTTGGAAGAAGCCCTTGCTAGTATCAATCAGGCCTTTACGGAATTGAAGCTTCATCGCGAAGGAAAAATGGATTTTATTCCTGCTGAGGATTTGCTTAATGAGTTATAGGATAGAGGTTGCACCTGAGTTTGCCCGTAGATTGAAGAATTTAAGTAAGCGCACTCTGCATTAGAGTATAATAACGCAGAATCCTGCCGACATTACTGCCAGCAGGACTCACTTTCAAAAACCGAACCTAAAAGTCTACCTTGTAATTTCTATCTATGCAATATCTATTGTAACCTGAATAAGTCTAACAACTAAGAACTATGGCAGTAGAACAAATGGAAAAATAAAAAAATATTGAATTATAGTTAATTTGAGTTTGAAATCATTCTTATCTAAAATAAAACTATTATATTTGTAACCGATAGATACGAATCTGCATAACAAACCTAGATTCAAGAGATTATAGAATATATTATAGTAATTTTAAACAATAACATTATGAATATGAAACGACCATTCATTACCACATTATTTGCGATGTTACTGGTACTTTTTACAGTTTCATGCAGCAGTGAAGAGAAAGAGTTTGATTATGCAGCATTGCCGATGTCGGCACAGCAGTTTGTAAAGCAATATTTTGCTGATGCATCATACAGCCGTGTGGAAAAGGAGAAAGATAATGGCTTTTGGGAATATGAAGTATTGCTCAGTGATGGCTCTAAAGTGGAGTTTAATGAGAAGGGAGAGTGGACGAGTGTTGAGTGCAAATACTCTGAGATCCCTGTAGGCATTATTCCTACTGTCATAGCTGAGGATATTGCAAAGAAATATCCTGATTTGAAGCCTTACAAAATTGAAAAAGAGGTTGGCGGATATGAAATTGATATTCCTGGCTACGATCTCTATTACAGCTATGATGGTATATTCATACGTGATGAAATTGACAAATAACAGAAGAGGGTGTGTCATGGATTTATGACACACCCTTATGCATTTAAGAAAGTTTTAGGATGAATCGTCCTAAAACTTTTTATCTATCCCCATATTTAGGTATTTCTGCGAAACCATCATTTTTAGGTATTGCAGATGATGGAAAAAGGATGTATCTTTGCACCCGAAAATAAATGTAACTAAAAGTAAGATAGACAAATGAAAACAACAATCGTAATTTATGGCTCTTCTACTGGCTCATGCCAGTCGATTGCCGAAACCATCGCCTCTAAGTTGGGCGTGGAAGCTGTAGATGTAGCTAACATCGATGACGCTACTATCACAAGTCATGAGAATCTTCTTCTCGGTACTTCTACCTGGGGTGCCGGTGAGATGCAGGATGACTGGTATGATGGCGTGAAGACATTGAAGAGTGCCGGCTTGGCTGGCAAGACCGTAGCCCTGTTCGGTTGTGGCGACAGCGAGTCTTACCCTGATACATTCTGTGGCGGCATGAAGGAACTCTACGATGCTGCCGTTGAGGCTGGTGCTACCGTATTGCCTGGTGTTTCTACAGA
>JAIJUV010000460.1 GCA_022732315.1 Prevotella sp. | reverse complement strand
GCCCCGTTTAGCCGATATATGTGTGAGCAATGCCCCGGCAAGGATGATGATGAAGGAGAGATGGAGTGCCAATGTAGAAGCGCACTTCACTTTTCTTTTTATGATGTAGAAAGCACCGAGGGCAGCAAGTACTGCCCAGATAAGAATGAACCACCATGCCCCATAGTAGTGGGCATGGGCATAATCCGTGCCCTGGCTTTTCTCCACGATGGTGGCGGCTGCCATGCATACGAGCACAAGGATGTAAAGAATGAATATAATCTTTTTAACCATACTTAGTTGGAATCTTGATAGAATTTCAGCTGCAAAATTACGATATTATTCGGAGACAAGCAAGATTTTATACGTATATTTAGAGGTTCTGATAAAAAAAGCTGCCAAATGCTTTTGATAGCCTGGCAGCTTTTCTTATTTTTGTTTCTTCTTGTAATATCTTATGATTAGATAGAACGCAGGAACTTAACCACTGCATCACGATCGCTCTTCGATGCTTTGTAGAAGTTCATGGCAGAATGATAGGCATGACTCTTCTTGCTGTAGCAGTGCCACATGATGGCTTCCACCTCGTTGCGGGCACGGCAGTCGTGCAAGCGATCCTCGGCACCTGTGTTGAGCAATGACAAGCCACGACCCCAAAGTGGAGTGGTTCGGCACCAAGAACCATGGATGTCGTTCTTCATATAGAGCTTGTGCTGAATCAAGTCTGAATATGGATAGATAGTCTGGTTCTGATAGCGTGGCAATGGTTTGTCAGCGATATACTTAGAGGTGATGTAGTTGTCGTCGCCTGTCTTCCAAGATGGCTTGTGGCAGTTAGCACAACCCCATTCCATGAAGAGCTTCTTACCCTGTTGAACCTGTGGGTCGTTCAAGTTACGAGCACGAGGGATGGCGAGACCACGATGCCATACCATGAAAGCATAGTAGTCATCCATGCTCTGCTCTGCTGTGAATGGGTGGATGTTGTTGTCGAACTGATTGGTATAAGGATCCAACAGAACTCTTACTGCATTCTTGATACCTTCGTCCGTACCATCTGCGTAGTAAGGAGAACTTGGATCTTTCTTGATGGCTGCAATAACTTCAGTGTCCTCGGACATCTTTTGAGCCCAAGCTTCAGTGGTGTAGAGCAAAGGACGGTCTGGGCGAGTTACGTTGGTGATATTCCAAATAGCATTGGCACCAGGACCGTCTTGCAAAGAACCACGGGTCAAAGCGTATGTATAACGCTTCACTATCTTCTTGTTGAGGTCTGTTGTGTTAGGGTCGAATGGAGTACCATCTGCATGAACACCACCTGTTACATTCTGTGTGCGACTGTCTTTTGTACCATCTTTGCTCTTTTTGGCTGCGTCACGACCGAATGTGGTATAGAATGCACCTGATGCGAAATCATTTGCCTCTGCATCCCACATGCTAGGGTTGATATAGTCTGATACGGTAAGACCAGCCTTCTTGAAGTAAGCAGCCTCTGCGGCATACTGGGCCTTGATGGCCTCGTTAGGGATGGCATCAATCAAGCCTGTACCGCCGATACCGATGGTTGACTCCAAGCGGCAAGCTACAGCACCGTTTCCTGTCTCGTATGGGGTAGGAGAGGTGCGGAATGCGCCCTTAGGAATAGAAATCTCAGGATAGATAAGGTCG
>JAIJUV010000092.1 GCA_022732315.1 Prevotella sp. | reverse complement strand
AAACTTCGAGTGGGTGCAACTCTTCCAGCTCGTTATCGGCTTTTTCTTCGGAATGCTCATTGACCTCAACATGGTGCTTACCGAATGGATGGTTTCAGAAAATATTCTGGTCAATGCACTTGTGCAGATAGCCGGTTGCACCATCCTCGGTTTCGGAGGATGCAGAGGCGCTCTTTAAGTACGCCTCTGCCCCTGACGTGGGCTACTGGGTAGAATTGTCAGCACCACATACTCCGACTGGGTGCCTATGCGGAATTTGCCACCCCAGATTCCCATGCCCGAACTGATGTAGTATTGGGTATTGCTCTTTTGAAGTGAGCCATAGGCTTTCTCGTACAAAGCATCGGTAATCCAGGAGATTGGCCAAACCTGCCCGTGGTGGGTGTGGCCACTAAACTGGAAGTCAATGCCGTTTTGTTCTGCTTCTTCCAGATGATAAGGCTGGTGGTCGAGAAGAATGAGAAACTCATTCGAATATGTCCCATGATGCAAGTAGGAAGTGGAAATGAGGCCCTTCTTTCTGGCCTCCTGCATTATCATAGCCAGGGATTTGCGCTGCATATTGGTGCGGTCGTCCCTGCCTATGATGCAGAGTTTTCCTATCTTTGCCACACTATCCTGAAGCAACGTAATGCCTGCTTCACGATAAAATCGCCTTGCCAAAGGTTGGCTGCTGTAATACTCATGGTTGCCAAGACAAGCATAGACTGGAGCTTTGAGACGATGAAACTCTTCTGCCATGTTCTCTTCTATCAAAGGACGGACGCTGATGTCTATGATGTCGCCAGCTATCAGTATGAGGTCGGGCTGCTCAGCATTGATCATATCCACCCACTTTCTGAAGTCAGAACGGCGATTGTGATAACCGAGATGAAGATCGCTAAGGAGTACTATCCTGGTGCTCTTCTTACCTGAACTGATAGCCTTATCTGAACTGATAGCCTTATCTGAACTGATAGCCTTATCTGTCTTGATATCGATCTGTTCTCTCACCTTATTATTATAGTGTATGTTACCATAGCCAAAAAGCAGCAGCATGACGGCAAGAATGCCGATGGAAGTATAGCCATTGGCAAACAGCCAGTTTTTAGGAACTATATGAGCAAGGCGACCCAGGTCGAGCACGAGAAACAGCATCACCATATACAACAGGATGAAGATAAAGGAATAGCCCACTTCATAAACTGCCGTTGCCCAACCAAGTGGCATTTTCTCCATCACTCCCGAAAAGGCGATGAATATGGTGCAGAACCACACCACCAAGACTCCCACTGCCACCCATCTCATGGCAATGGCAAAAGGCAGCAAATGCCACACTCGCCAAGCGGTATAAAGAACACCAGCTATCGGCAATACCAGAAAACTAATCAACCAAATATATTTCATTGTTACTATTTTAGTCGATTACCCTGATGAGCTTGGCGGGATTACCACCCACTATCGTGTTAGGCTCCACGTTCTTGGTAACGATGGCACCGGCTGCCACCACGGCATTTTCGCCCACGGTTACGCCTGGCAGAATGGTTGCTCCTGCACCAATCCACGCCTTTCGGCAAATGTGAACAGGCTTGCACACCAGCACATGTCGGTCGTGAAGATCGTGGTTATTGCTGATGAGCTGCACGTTGGCGGCAATCATCGCACCCTCGTCGATGGTTATTCCGCCACGGCTCATCATCAGGCAATTGTTCATGATGAGCGCACCGTCTCCAATTTTCACATGATGGAAGCACACACCCGTAAGTCCTGGCATAATGCGGACGCCAGCACCAATATGATCACCAAACAACTCCTTTACCAGAAGGTCGTACTCCTCCGTATAAGGCATCGTCTGGTTCAATCTGAACAACACCTGTGCCTGTCGCACCCCCTCGCTCATCTCCTCTGGAGTGAGCTTTCTTGAATCTACTCTAATTTCATCCATTATATTATTATTTTTTGAATTATTTAAAAAGACGGTGCAAAGGTACGGAGAAAACTGCAATCTGGCGTTACATATTTTTCCTCAAATATTTCATATATTACAGAAATACTATCACAAAGTTCCTCGAAAAAAACAGAATCAGACAAAGCGGTAATTTCTTCCGAAATACAGGTATAAAGGTTATTACTCAAAAACTAGTATTTTTGCATCAGAATAATAAAAAAAGGGAAAAAAAACAAATAAAATAGAACATGAAAGCTCTTGCAACATTCATCGTATTATCAACATTTACGCTCAATATTATGGCACAACAGAAAATAGTACAGACAGCAGGGCGTACCCAACTGGGGGAGTTTGCCCCAGAGTTCGCCCACCTCAACGACGACATTCTCTTCGGAGAAGTATGGAGCCGCAATGACCTGCTTTCATTGCGCGACCGAAGTTTGGTAACAATCACTTCGCTCATCAGTCAGGGAATCACCGACAGTTCGCTGAAATATCATCTGCAATCGGCTAAAAACAACGGCATTACCCGCACAGAAGCAGCTGAAATCATCACCCACATCGCCTTCTACGCCGGCTGGCCAAAGGCCTGGGCTGCCTTCAACTTGGCAAAGGAGGTTTGGAACGAAGATGTGAAAGGCGAAGATGCCAAGGCTGCATTCCAGCGTGAGATGATTTTCCCTATTGGCGCACCCAACACGGCTTTCGCCAAATACTTCAAGGGAAACAGTTATCTGGCACAAATATCCGATAGTCAGATACCTTTCTTCAACGTGACCTTTGAACCAGGCTGCCGCAACAACTGGCACATTCATCACGCCATAACGGGTGGTGGACAGATGCTGGTAGGCGTTGCCGGACGAGGCTGGTACCAGGAAGAAGGCAAGCCTGCACAGGAGATTCTGCCAGGCACCATTATCCACATTCCTGCCAACGTGAAGCATTGGCATGGTGCAGCAAAAGACAGCTGGTTTGCCCACCTCGCCTTTGAAATACCTGGTGAGAACACTTCCAACGAGTGGTTGGAGGCTGTGAGTGATGAGGAATATAATCTGTTAAAATAATTAATTAATCGTGATTGATAAATGACCGCTCTCCTCTACCCCATGAGGAGGCGGTCATTTTTCGTATTGTAATTTCGGGTCATGAAGGGTCAAAGTCATTAAGGGTCATTTTCATTTTCCAATTCCTTATTCCGGTCATGAAGGTCACGGTCATGAAGGTCATTAAGGATTTCGGGGTTTCACATTTCACTTTTAACATTTTAAATATTTCGCTTAAAGAGCATAAATCCGAAATTCGTGAAAGAATTATGGGAATTTATGTAACATGAAAAAGAAAAAAATGCTATAAATTTGCAGCAGAAATGATTATCAATAAACTATAACATGCAATTATGAATACAATTATGAATACAATTTTTATAACCGGATCATCATCTGGCATCGGATATGAGATCGTAAAAACTTCTAGGACAGTATGAAAAAATTAATAATTAGTTTAATCGCATTAATGACAGTAACAATTATGCAAGCACAACAGACAGTAAAGCAGACTTATCTGACGCTGAACATGTGAACAGGCTTGCACACCAGCACATATCGGTCTGCCGTGGTCGGTGTTACGAGATATGAATTATAAACTTAAAATGAATGAACAATGAAAAAGTTAAATGCAATTCTATTTGTGAGTCTTGTGCTACTGTGTGGTTGCGGTCAGGAAAATGCCGTAGCTCAAGAGTCAGGAAAACCTGGGGTAGAAAACCCTGGAGGAAATAATCCTGGAGGAGAAAATCCAGGTTCTGGAGAAAATCCTGGAGAAAACAATCCAGGTGGAAGTGGCGACAAGGATGATGAAAGCGGAAATACGAATAACGTCAATCCGTTTAACTTCGAAACTCGCACGGTGCTGCTGAACAGTGGTTATGAAATGCCTATTGTCGGCATAGGAACCTACATGCTTTCTGCAGCACAAGCAGAAGAATCGGTGTACAATGCCCTGGAAATCGGTGTTCGCCTTATCGATACGGCCGACATTTACGGAAACGAACGTGGCGTTGGACGCGGACTTCAACGTGGCATGAGGGATTTCGGAATCAAGCGTGAAGAAATATTCGTAACGACGAAACTCTGGACATCTGACTTCTACCGTGCGGACGAAGAGGTTGACGAACGTCTTGAACGACTCGGACTCGATTATATCGACTTGTTGCTGCTGCACCATACTGCGCGTGATGACGAGCATGCTTATCAGGCTATGGAACGAGGCGTGGAGGCTGGAAAAATCCATTCCATAGGCATCTCGAATTTCTATGAAGCCGATATTGACCGCATGATGAAGATTGCCAAAATCAAACCGGCCGTCATCCAAAACGAACTCCATCCGTATTTTCAGGAGCGTTCGGTTAAGAAGCACATCGCACCGCTGGGCACGGTCATGGAGTCGTGGTTCCCTCTTGGCGGGCGCGGCACGGGTATTCGTACGCTTTCCCAACACGAGGTCATTACCAAAATAGCTGAGGCACATGGCAAATCTCCTTATCAGGTTCTTATTCGCTGGCACTTGCAGAGCGGAAACATTGCCATTCCAGGTTCATCCAATGCAGCACACATTGCAGAAAACTACAACGTCTTTGACTTTGAACTGACACCAGATGAGATGAAGCAGATAAATGACCTGGATTGCAACCACCGATTCGCAAATTATTAAAACTGCATATTATTATAATGATCAAATAAGAATAGAAATATGAACACTCATTTCATTAAAAACTTAGCAATGATTGTGGCAGGACTGCTGATGACCATATCATGCAGCGGCAACAGTGCGACAAGAGAAAAGGAAGTTATGGAAAAGAATGCAAAAGTATTGATCGTGTTCTTCTCGCATGCAGGAGAAAACTATAGTGTAGGAAACATCAAGGTGGGCAACACCAAGCTCGTAGCCGATGAGATTCAGAAGGTTACGGGTGGCGATGAGTTTGAAATCGTGGCTGATAAGAATTATGACTTGCCTTATAATGACCTCATCAATGTGGCAAAGAAGGAGACCGAAAAGGGTGAAAAGCCATCGTTCAAGGGCGAGATCAAGAACATCGATGACTACGACACCGTGTTCATCGGCGGTCCTATCTGGTGGGGAACTTACCCACAAGTAATGTTCACCTTCTTCGACAAGTATGATCTGAATGGCAAGACCATCATCCCATTCTCTACCCACGAGGGAAGCGGACTGGGCAGCGTGGTGGAAGATTTGAAAACCATCTATCCAAAAGCTACATTCAAGGAAGCATTCAGTATCTACGGACACGAGACCCGCAAGGATCTGTCAAAGGTAGATAAGTGGCTGAAATCGCTCAATTATTGATGTTTTTGATGAATTCAAGTTCAAGCAAAGTGGTTTGAAAGTTGATTAGTCACTTTCCAGTACCAGCTTCACCCTTAGCCCAGAAGGAGACTCTCCGGTCTGCTTCTTGACGAAACGGGTGAAATGGGCTGGATTGTAGAAATTCATCTGATCGGAAATCTCGGCAAATGTGAGGTCGGAACGTTTCAGGAGCGAGAGAATTTCCTGCATCGCATAGCCGTTTATCCAGTAGGATGCGGGATGGCCGCTACTCTTCTTCACCACCTCTGAGAGATATTTGGCTGATACACAGAGCTTGTCGGCATAGAACGCCACCTCGCGCTCGGTCTTGGAATACTCAGAAAGCAGATTCATGAATCGGGTGAAGAGCAAGGCAGAACCATTGTCTGTCTGCTGGATATTTTCCATGGCGTTCTTGTAAATCTCCCACAGGTCGAGAAGGAAAATCTGCAGCTGTTTGCCCAGAATCTCCTTCTGAAACAGATGGGACTCTGCTGTACGGCGCCTGATCTGTATGAAGTTGTACTCTATCATAGCCTTGCCCCTTTCGTCAAGATGGAACACGGGGTTCTTCTTGATGAAGACGAAAGCCTTGGAAGCCCACACCTTTTCTGGATTAAACTCCAGCAGGAAATCCTTGTCAACCAGCAGGAAATCGGCATTGAAATCAGAAGAATACAAGGCATCCGTAATCTGCGACGACATCTGCCAGATAACCCAGTCGCCTGCTTCCATCGTATAAGTATTCCCCATAAAAGAGAACTGTGCCTTGCCTGCGTGGCAAAGTACATGGATATGGTAGCGTCCGAGGAAATCAGACGGAAGCCTATGGCTCTCCACCGTATTATACACCTGTATGCTCTTATTGATAAGTTCTTTCATATCTTTCCTTTTTTAAAATCCGTTTCTTTCCTTTTTTGAAATCCGATTCTTTCATTCTTGAAATCTGCTGCAAAGATAATGAAAAAGATGCAATTCCGGCTTTCATATTCCACCTTTAACATTTCACATCTTTCCGTTAATCTTATAAATCTTCCCGCAAAACAAGTTAATTCCGAAAATAATGAAAGTCTTACGGCAATTTGTATAATACGTAAAAGCGGAATTTACTATAATTTTGCAGCCGAAAACAACAGTACAAACTATAATTATATTGAGATATGAGAAAAAATGTAATTGCACTATTCATGTTGTGCACTGCTTGCAGCATGCAGGCACAGAACCTTGCAGATATCCAGCAGCAGTCGCCATTGGTTCTGCAGGCGCAGGGCAGCTTCTATGTGGGCGGAAAGAGTGAGCAACAGACAAGAGAAGAACTCGGTGGAATCTGTCCCGACGGTCACGTCACTGTAAACCAGATGTACGTAAGATACATGGTGCCGCAAACTGCCACAAATGCAGCATCTTTCGTGCTGATACACGGAATGCACCTTACCGGAAAGTGTTGGGAAACAACACCCGATGGCAGAATGGGATGGGATGAATACCTGGTGCGCAAAGGTTGCCCTGTCTATGTGGTTGATCAGGTAGGAATAGGCCGTTCTGGATTCAATCAGAAGATTCACAATGCAGCCAAGTATGGCAAGGTTTCAGCCACCGCCCAGAGTGCTTTCAGCAGAAAGACTGATGAGAATTCATGGACGAACTTCCGTTTTGGAACGAAGGATGGAAAAGCCGTGAATGAGGCAAAGTTCCCGGTGGATTATCTTGCTGAGTTCGGCAAGCAAAACGTGCCACACATCACTTCCCTACCCGATGCAAAAGCCAACTACACCTGTCTTTCAGAACTTGCGCAGAAAGTGGGGAATGCAGTTCTGGTAAGTCATTCACAATCGGGTGCTTTCCCGATAGAGACGGCATTGCTGGGAAATGAAGGTAGCAAGAAGATCAAGGGAATCGTGATGCTGGAACCAGGCGGCACGGGCGACCATTACTCAGCCGAACAGATACGCCAGCTCACTAATATCCCTATCCTCATCATCTTTGGCGACAACCTGAAGAACGACACCGGAATGCGAGGTCATGTGTGGCAAAACTGCTACGAAGGCTGGAGCAGATTCGTGAAAAGAGTGAACGAAGCAGGTGGCAAAGCCACTATGATTCATCTGCCGGATATGGGAATCAGAGGCAATTCGCACATGATGATGGAGGACACCAACAGTCATCAGATAGCCGACATCATGCTCGACTGGTGCAGGAAAAACGGAATTGTAGAAAATGCTAAAAATGAAACAACTATGAATATCCAGGAAATAGCCGACCGCATGGCTTTAAAGGATTTGGTAGATACCTTCTCGAATCTTGCGGACACAAAGGAAATTGACAAGCAGGTGCAGCTCTTCACAGAGGATGCTGAGGTAACTTCTTATCAAGGCAACAAGCAGACATCACACCTGAAGGGAAGAAAAGAATTGGCAGAACGCTTCAAGGCTTTCCTCGACCTGTTCACTACAGTTTATCACATCAATGGTCAGCAGACCGTAAAGATTGACGGCAACAAGGCTACCGGCATTGCCTACGCCCAGGTGGTATTGGTAAGTGAGAAAAAAGGCAAGAAGACCATACTGACCCAAGGTGTCCGATATAACGATGAGTATGTAAAAACAAATGGTAAATGGTTGATAAACAAACGTATTTCACATTTCGAATGGAGTAAGGAGCAATAAGAATAGCCCCCGCCAGCATTCCGAAGGGGATAGCTGACGGGGGGCTAAATTTTTCACCCGGTGGAAATATTACATCAAGTCACACTTTTCCTCGGTGTTCTTCTCAACTTTCTCGCCATCTTTCAGGATGCGAGCCTTGTAGCCGAACTTCTCAAAACCCTTCTGAAGCTTCTCGGGAGTGGTCTTGTCGGCATTGTATTCTACCTTAACCGTCTGATCAGCAACACTGGTCTCGATACTCTTGATTCCCTTCTCGAAGCGGAGGTTGCTCTTGATCTTATTCTCGCAAGCCGCACAGTGCATCTGTGGGGTTGTGGTGAACACTACGGTCTTGATGTCCTTGGCAAAGCCTACCATTGCCACCATCATCATTGTGAACATTACTAAAATCTTCTTCATAACTTTTCTATTTGCTTTAATAATTCAACATTTAACACTTAACATTTAACATTCAACATTTAACATTCTCCCTTAAAAGTGTACTCTCACGCCTGCGTAGAACATCCTGCCCTCCACCGGTCCCCATACCAGGGTTGGTTCAAAATCCCTGCCCCATGGATTAGAGGCGCCATAGATAGGAGTCTTCTGCTTGAAACCCGTCAGGTTCTCGCCTCCTACATAGATGCTCCAATGGCGGAACCATCTCGTAACCTGCGCACTCACTTGCTCGAAGCTATGGAAACGAGGAGACCATGACTGGCTTCCATCTGCCAACTGGTAAGGCTCAGGATTTCTGCCTCCACCATTCAACTGCACGGTGGCATCAAATTGCCAAAGGCCAAGTGGAGTCTTATAGGAAGCCGTGAAGAGCGCCTTATACTTACTGGTCAATGGCTTTTCTTTCAAGGTTTTGCCATAATCGTAGGTACACTTCACATCGTTCAGACGATAAGCCGCTGTTATCTCCAAGCCCTTCAGCAATGGATAAGAGGCATCTATCTGGAAGGTGTGCGAATAAGACTTGCCCATCAAATTGCAGATGGAGATAAGCCCCTTGTTGGCATCATAATCCACCACCGCTTGATTCTTGAAGTCGGTATAGTAATACTCGGCGTTCAGTTTCAGTGTCTTGCCAAACATCGGGATATAGAAAGCGGTACTCACACCATAGTTCCAAGCCTCCTCTTGCTTAAGTCCATCACCCGTAATCTGAAACTCCCTGCCGCTCGCCAAGAGATAGTTGTACTCTGCCAAGCCAAATACCGTGCGATAGCCCTTACCTGCTGATAAGCGGATGCTGATGGCATCGACAGGCGAATACTTCACGTGGAAACGAGAGGTGAAGAAGCTGCCATAAAGCGAACTATGGTCGAAACGGACACCTGCCATCGCTGTCAACTTCGTGCCTAACGTATAGGTGTATTGGGCGTATGCTCCAGGAGTCGTCTCCTTCTCGTTCATTCTCTGCATCTCCGACAAAAGGTAAGGAGAG
>JAIJUV010000459.1 GCA_022732315.1 Prevotella sp. | reverse complement strand
GGATGCCAAGGGCAACAGAGCCATTGGCAAGAGCAAGGAAGCCAAGGAGGTGAACTTTGCGCTTGACAACATCAAGGCTCAAATCGCCAAGCATTACCAGCGACTTTCCGACCGTGAGGCGTTCGTTACCGCTGAAATGGTGAGAAATGCCTACCAAGGCATAGGCACGGAGTATGAGACCTTGCTCAGAGCCTTTGACAAGGAGAACGCTGCTTTTGCCAAGCGTGTAGGCAAGGACAGAGCCAAGAACACCTACCGCAAGTATCTGACGGTAAGAAAGTACGTTGCCGAGTTTATTAAGTATCAGTACAAGCGCAGCGATATGTCCATGAATGAGCTTACCGAGGAGTTCATCCGTGACTATTGCCTGTATTTGAAGAATGTTGTCGGACTAGCGCAGTCCTCCATTTGGATTTACTCCATACCACTGAAACATATCGTAACGGCAGCTCACTACAACGGCAAGATACCGAGAAATCCATTTGCCATGTACCACGTTGACCCAGACCACAAGGAACGTGAGTTCTTGACCTTGGACGAGCTTACCGCCATGACAGAGATAAAGTTGGAAGACCCGAACATGGCATTTGCTAGAGACCTTTTTATCTTTGGCTGTTGGACAGGTATATCTTTCATCGACATCAAGAATTTGACGGAAGATAACATCAGCATGGTAAATGGTGCTCCTTGGATTGTTTCCAAGCGTCAGAAGACAGGTGTGCCTTTCCAAATCAAGCTGATGGATATTCCCATGCTGATTATTGAGAGATACAAGTCTTTCAGAAAAGACAACCACTTGTTCAATATCGGTAATCTTGACAGCATCAATAAGCGCATCAAGAAAGTTGCAGCAATGTGTGGTATAAAGAAGCGTGTGTCATTTCATGTCTCACGTCATAGTTGGGCAGTTTTAGCCTTGGAATATGGTATGCCGATAGAGAGCGTGAGCAAGATTCTTGGTCACACGAATATCACCACAACACAGATATACGCCAAGGTGACAAGCACCAAACTTGACCATGACATATCTGTCTTTGAAAGTCGAATCAAGGGGCATTTGCCAGTTATGGGAGGAATGGCATGAAAAGGACTGTAATCAACGTGGACGAAAATGGAATGATATCCATTCCGTCCAACTTGGAGGACTTGTGGATGAGTGAAAATGAGTTGGTTGATATGCTTTATGTCACCGCCCCGAAACTCAAAGCCGTGATAAGAGCCATATATAAAGAAGGTATATTGCTGATGTCGGAAGTCCAACAGAGGCAAGAACTTTCCAAAGGTGTTTGGCAAACGCTGTATGGATTCCTTATGGTTGTTGCCATTTGCTTCCGTTTAACTTCTAACGGTGCAGCGCAACTTCGTGATGCCATCTTCAAGAGATTGTACGGAGCAAAAGAGAAAACAGCCATTGTTCTGCAACTCTATGGATGGACAAATGCCTTTAGCTAAGAATGGACGCATCTTTGACACTTCGATTATTCACTGTCGTATTGACTTGTTGACGTACTGATTCACTGTCGTATCAAGCATTTCTGTGAAGAATGCAGAGTTGCCGATGTCAAACGTTTTACATGTTTATCGTATGACATATAAAACGTATGACATGCAGGAATACATTTTTGTTCATCCCGAGGAAAGGTTCGCAAGGA
>JAIJUV010000458.1 GCA_022732315.1 Prevotella sp. | reverse complement strand
CCCTCTCCCCCATCACTCATTTCCAGGGTAATGATTTCGGGAGAAGCAGCATCAGAATCCAATTTCTTCATTTCAGAAGCAGCATCATCCGCATTCCATTCCCTCACACCCGAAGCTATTGCCTCATTCACCTCCCTGCTCGAAAGGCAGCCCTTATAAGAGTCGCAAGCAATTATTATTTTTTCCATGCTTAATCATCAATTATCAAACAACCCCAATTCTCCTTTTAACCTCATCACTTCCTTGTCAAAATCCGACAAGAACTCACGGTCTTGAATCACCCTGAACTTATCATATTCCTCATAAGCTTTCAACCGAGCTTCTAGAGCCGAAACCTTTCCCTTATCTATCAAAATTGGATAAGATGATAATTCAAGAAAACCATCCAAGAACTTGACCCATTGTTCCATAGTCGTTGGAATATGGCGTTTGGCACGATTGGCAGCTAAGTCGATATAAGCAGAAACAATACCATTCAATTCCTTCATCTGTTCTATATGCAAATAATTCTTTGCTATTGTCACATCCGATTTCAACACCTTACCATCGGGAGCTTGAGCCCAAGAAGTTAATCCCATGTGTTTCTTGGTTGCATCGGCAGAAGAATAAACGATTTCTGCTGCCGTCTTACCCGTAATTGCCCAATGCAACTTATTCTGTACCTTGGCATAAAACTCCTGCGTTGTAGTAGCATTCTTCTGATAATCGCAAGCCGTGGCATAAATATCTGTTATTTTTTGATAAGCCATACGCTCGGATGCCCGAATCTCCTGAATACGTTCCAGCAACTGATCAAACTTCACCTGAACCTGCTTTCCACCTTGCTTAAAACGCTCATCATCTAACACGTAACCGTTTCGGATAAATTCACTCAAGGTATTGGTTGCCCATTGACGAAAACGAGTTGCCTTGTAACTGTTCACACGATAGCCCACCGCAATAATCATATCCAGATTATATACATTCATTTCGTATTTCTTCCCATCCTCCGCAGTTATCCAAGATTTTTGGATAACTGAATATTTATTGAGTTCTCCGCTGTTCAAGATTTCATTGATGTGATAGCTCACTGTTCGCACATCTACTTGAAAGATTTCTGCAATTCTCTTCTGTGTCGTCCAAACCGTATCTCCATCAAAGACTAATTCCACTCTCAGTTTTCCTTCCGAATCTGAGAAGAACACAATATCCGTATTGGTATAAGTATCAGCATTTTGTAATGAAGAAGAAGAAGATAAATTCTGCTTACCAGAAAAATACTCTAATGCAGGCAATGCATTCTCTTTCTTGGAACTGAGCGACATAGAAATAAGAAGGCAAGCATAACGGGAAAGATGGTAGGACTTCAGCTTTCTCTTTGCCTCACTACCAATAGTAACCATTTCGTTGACTTCAACGAAATGGTCTTCTACATTCTTATTGTTTTGTACACATAAGACCTTAGCCTTATCTATGATTTTGCTAAAATTACGATAATCTGCATAACCAATAACAGACGCCAATTCCCTAGCCGACCAATATTCTTGTCCAGCCTTATCCATCTGTCTGATACTATCAAATATCTTATTCATATCCTATTTATTTTATCATTCCCTAAAGCATCACCTATGAGGAATGACGCTTTCCCGCCCGCAAAATTAGCCATTATTCCTGAAA
>JAIJUV010000091.1 GCA_022732315.1 Prevotella sp. | reverse complement strand
AGGTTGCAACGGGTGTTCACCTCATCATACATATTGAGAGGAGCGTTCTGAGAGTAACGCAGGTTGTCCTGTGTAAAGGTGTTATATACACCCAGGCTCAGAGCCTCTTCGTCCTCGAAATCGGTCCATACGCGCTGACCCTTCTCACCGTGGATGATAGCAGTACCTGTATCCTGGCAGAATGGAAGGATGCCCTTAACGGCAGTCTCTGCATTGCGGAGGAACTGGAGAGCAACATACTTGTCGTTCTCTGAAGCCTCTGGGTCGCTGAGGATCTTAGCCACCTGGAGGTTGTGCTCACGACGGAGCTTGAACTCTACGTCGTGGAAACCCTGCTGAGCCAGCAAGGTAAGAGCTTCCTTAGAAACCTTGAGGATAGTCTTACCCTCGAACTCTGCTGTGCTTACGCCTTCCTTAGAGATAAGGCGATACTCAGTCTTGTCCTCTCCAATCTGGAACATTGGAGCATACTTAAAATCTGGAGTTTTTGCCATAATGTTTTTTGTTATTTAAAAACTGTTGAAATATTCAATATATTCTTTTTCCTATTTAATAGCCGAAGATTTCTTCCTGAGAGAGACGCTTGATTGGCGCAATCTTCTCCAGGCTCTTCATATCGAGATTCTTCTCGTCACCAAGAATGATGATGCGATGAGGCTTGCCCACGATGTTCTGCTTCTCGAAGTTGGTCACATCCTGCAGGGTGAGCGATGGAATCTGCTCGTAGTAGAGCTTGGTGGCATCATAGTCGATACCCATCAGCTTGGCGTTGAGGTAGGCATTGATAACGCCATTCTTCGTTACGCGGCGGCTTTGGATTGACTTCATCAAACTCTGCTTGGCGAGGTTGAATGATGCCTCGTTCTGTGGCAGGTTATTGGTGATTTCATCAAACACGTGGATGCAGTCCATCATCTTGTCAGTCTGCGAGATGATGTGCTTCACGAAGTAATCCTTCTCGTCCTTGCGGGTTGGAGTAAGGTAAGAAGCCCATGCATTGTAAGCCAGACCACGGGTTTCGCGGAGTTCCTGGAAGACGATGGCATTCATGCCGCCACCGAAGTACTCGTTGAAGAGAGAAACCAGCGCCTCGTCGTTCACGCTGCTCTTCTTGCCCTCGTTCTGGTAATAGCGCAGATAGATGTTCTTTGCCTCGTATGGAGCAATGTAAATCTCGTTCTGCTTGATTTCTTCCATCTTATACTCCTTGCCTTCTGGCACGGCGGCGAGCTTCTTGGCTGTCTTGTGCTCCTTGGCAAGCATGGCGTTCAACTGCTTCTCGCTGTATGGACCGTAGTAGGTTACGGTGTGCTCCATATTGTTCAGTCCGCCCAGCAGGTTGATCAGTTCCTGTGGATCCATCTTGCGCAGGTCGGCTGTCTTGATGGCATTGCGGGTTGGGTTGTAGGCACCGTATGTGCTGTAAGCCCAGAGATAGCTGAAGTTCGACTTCTGGTTGGCCTTGGCATCGGTCTGCATCTTCTCGATGAGGTCGATAAACTGGTTCCAGGAGTTCTTGTCAGCCTTGGCATGGTGCAGGATTTCCTCCATCAGGTTGAGGGCAGCAGGAAGATTCTCGTTCAGACCGTTCAGATTAATCTGCAGGGTCTTGGAACCCTGTACGATGCTGTAGTTGCAAGCCAGCTTGTAGAATGCCTGCTTGATGGCTGATACACTCTTCTTGTCGGTGCCGATATAGTTGAGATACTGCGCTGCATAGCTGTAGCGGATGTCGTCTTCATCACCAAACTCATAGCGGAAGGTGAGGTTGAAGAGGTCGTCCTGCGTGTTCTGCTTGTAGATGAGCGGCAGCTTCTTGCTGGTCTTGGTCACTGTGAGGTCTTTCTTAAAGTCGAGGAACTGAGGCTGGATGTCTGGAACCTTGGCATTCTTGATTTCCTTCACGAAGTCACTCTCATACTCGCGGTTGGCTGGGATAGGAGTGATGGCAGGCTTCTCTATCTTCTTCAGGGTAGTATCTTCGCCCATTCTCTTATAAACGCAGACGAAATTGTCGTCGCGCAGATACTTCTTGGCGAAGTCAACGATATCCTGCTTGGTCAGCTTGCTCTGTCGGTCGAGCTTGCTGGCTACATCTTCCCATTTCTGGTCGTTGATGAAGGCATCTACCATGATGCTGGTGCGCTCCTCGTTATCGTCCAGTCCCTTGTAGTAGTTCAGCTTCTTGTTAGCGATGACCGATGGCAGCAGGTCGTTGTCGAACTCGCCACGGCGCAGCTTCGCCATCTCGTCGAGGAGCAGGGCACGAGCCTCTTCCAGCTTCTGGTCCTTGTTAGGAGTACCGGCTACGATGAAGGCTGAGTAATCGTGCAGACCATAGGTAAAGGCGCTGGCTGCAGCTATCTTCATCTGCTGCTCCAAATCTACCTCCATCAGTCCTGCCTTTCCGTTGGTCAGCATTTCGCTGATTACGTCGAGCACATCGTTTTCCTTGTCGTTGGCTCCCTTGAACTTCCAGGCAAGCATCACGTTTTCTGCATCCTTGCCCACCACGGCTGTATCCTTCACGGCTGTAAGGTCTGGCTGTGCGCTGAACTCAGGACGTGAGAGGTTGTCGCTCTTTTTCCATGATCCGAAGTACTTGTCGATGATGGCGATGGTCTGGTCTGGGTCGAAATCGCCCGCCATGCAGATGGCCACATTGTTTGGCACATAGTAGCGGTGGAAATAGTTCTGGATATTGATGATGCTAGGATTCTTCAGATGCTCCTGCTCGCCGATGGTAGTCTGGGTTCCGTAAGGGTGGGTAGGGGTAAGAAGATTCCAGATGGCAGCAAACTCCTTGGTGTTGTCGCTTGCCATGGAGATGTTCTTCTCCTCATACACAGCTTCCAGCTCGGTGTGGAAACCGCGGATTACCATGTTCTGGAATCGGTCGCTCTGCACCTTTGCCCAGTTCTCAATCTCATTGTTCGGGATGTTCTCCACATAGCAGGTCACATCGTTTGAAGTATAGGCATTGGTGCCCTGGCTTCCGATGCTTGCCATCAGTTTGTCGTACTCGTTAGGGATATTGTATCTGGCAGCCAGCTGCGAGATGGAATCAATCTCGTGGTAAGCCTGCTTGCGCTGAGCCGGTTCGGTGAGTTTGCGGTAGCTCTCATATCGGCGGGTAATCTCGTCGAGATATGGCTTCTCCTTGGCATGGTCGGTGGTGCCGAATTTCTGGGTACCCTTGAACATCAGGTGCTCCAGATAATGTGCAAGACCAGTAGTCTCGGCAGGATCGTTTCTCGAACCTGTCTTCACTGCGATGTTAGCCTGCAAGCGAGGCTTTTCCTTGTTCACCGACATGTACACCTTCAGTCCGTTGTCGAGGGTATAGATGCGGGTTTTCATGGCATCACCCGCTACGGTGGTGTAATGATAGTCCTTGGCTGTGGCGTTGAGGCTTCCCATCAGGATAGCCGCCATCAATACATGTTTTAAAGTCATTTTTAATGATGAACTGTAAACTATAAATTGTTAATTATCAATTAATTCTCGTAATCCACTTCCTGGTTGAGGCTGTTCACGAAGTTTCTGAACACCTCTTCTTCCACATCGCCCATGGCGTATTCCTTCTCGGCATCCTTCTTGATTTCTGCAATCCAGGAACGGCGTGCCTTGATGTAGTCTTCGTGGATGCGGTTGGCATCTTCCAGTGTGATTTCGCTGATGCCGTAATAGTCGCACACCATCTTGTAGGTCCATGCCCATTGATACTGGCGATAGTTGGCATCGATTTCCTCAAATCGCTCGATGAGCTGCTGAATGCTGTCGATGGTGCCATCCTGCAGGTCGTTGACGATGCGCTCTTCTTCGCTCACTGGCAGCAGGAGTCCTGAAAGGTCGTCCCAGTCGCCTATGCCGGTCTGGGTGGCTGGAGGAGTGATGGAAGGGTCGCGCTTGAGTACTCTCTTCAATACGGCACCCATGTAGATGCGCAGGGCGATGTCGTAGTACTTGATGCCCTTGTGCAGCGATGAGGCTGGGATGATGTACTCATGATAGAGATACTGCGATACGTTGTCGCCCGTCACCTCGCGCAGACTTTCCAGAATCTTCTTTCCCTTCAGGATCTCGCCCACGGAGAAAGGGGAGAGCCAGTCGAAGTTCACGATGCTCTTGCGGTTTTCCTGTGCACGGAGGTCACGCTTAGGCCATTTCTTGATGTCACGGTACAGACCCACGGTGGTGATGTTTCTGCCTGGAATGAGGAACATCTTGTCGCCATCGGCTATCAGATAGGCAAATGGCAGGTTGCGGGTGTTAGGGTGGTGCATCAGCTTGCCGAAGCATACCGAGAACGAACCCAGGGTGGCTGGCATCAGCAGGTAGGCACCACTGGCTGTCTTCGAACCGCGCTCCAGGATGCCCCAGTGCATAGGACCCATCTTGTAGGCATGGTTGCTGAAGTTGGTGGCTGAACCGGCGTTGTAGAATGAGAACATGCCGCCGATGAGCAGACTGCTCTTATGATGCGATGCGGTGAATGGACCACAGAAGGCGGCACATGCCTCGCCGTTGCTCATGTAGCTGTTGGCGAAGAAGATAGAGGTGGATGCCGTAAAACCATTGCTCAGCTGGCACGCTTCGCCCACGTAGCAATCCTGTATCTTCACGCTGTTGATAACCGATGCGCCCTCGGCGATGATCGAGTTCTCGGCAATGACGCCGGTGCCGATATATACGTTGCCATGGGCTGAACCGAGCAGCGTACAGTCGCTGAGGCGGGATGCACCGTTCACTTCGCAGAAGTCGTTGATGATGCAGTTGGTTATCTCCTTGGTATTGACAATCTTCACGTTGTTGCCTATCTGACCTCTTTCCGGCATCTTGTTGTCGATATCGGTCTTGATGAGCTGGCGAATCTTCTCTTTCAGGTCCTTGTCGGAGAAATGCTTTACCATGAAGGCGGCAAGCTGACTGTTCAGGTCGCTGAACAGAATCACGTTGCCTTCGCCCACCTCGTTGAGCACGCTCACCAGGTTTCCCTCGCCATAGGTGGCACCCTCGGTGGTCTCCATGGTCGAGATGTTCGAGATGTAGCAGTCGTCGCCGATGGTATAGTTGTTGATGAAATTGCCCACGTTTTCGATGAGGCAATCATCTCCGATGGTCACGTTGCGAAGGGTGGCATTGTTGATGCCAGCATGCTTCACGAATCCTTGGCTCACCTCCACATTCTTGTTGAAGGCACCGATATTTACCTCGCCATAGAGCATCACGCGGTGCATGAAGTTTGGCTTGAAATCTTCTGCAACATTAACGGATGTCCAGTCTTCTGCCCAACAGTCGTTGCTCTTGAGCACCTCGATTTCCTCGGAGGTCAGAGGTCTGTAGTCATTCATTGTTGATACGTTTTTGGGTGAATGTTTATTCGTAATCCTGGTACAGGAAGTCGTTGTATGGGTACTTCTGTACGTGGAGCTCTCTTACTTTCTTGTATAGCACTTCGCGGAACTCGTCGATGTTCTCCTTGTTCTTGGCTGAGATGAAGAGACAGTCGTCGTTGAGTTTCGCCATCCATGTCTTCTTCAGGTCTTCCAGCGGAATGTTTTCCTTTTCCATTGGGGTCAGGTCGTCCTCTTCCTTCTCTACCCATGAGTAATTGTCTATCTTGTTGAAGATAATCATCGATGGCTTGTCGGCGCATTCCAGTTCCTCCAGGGTCTTCTCTACCACCTGAATCTGTTCCTCGAAGTCGGGGTGCGAGATGTCAACCACGTGCAGCAGCAGGTCTGCCTCTCGGGTCTCATCCAGTGTACTCTTGAAGGAATCCACCAGGTCGGTAGGCAATTTGCGGATGAATCCCACGGTGTCGGCAAGGAGGAATGGCAGGTTGTCTACCACCACCTTTCTCACGGTGGTATCGAGTGTGGCAAAGAGCTTGTTCTCTGCAAACACCTCGCTCTTGCTGAGCAGGTTCATGATGGTGGATTTTCCCACGTTGGTATATCCCACCAGCGCCACACGGATCATTCTTCCGCGGTTCTTTCGCTGGGTAGTCTTCTGTTTGTCTATTTCTGCGAGTCGTTCCTTGAGCAGACTCATTCTGCCGAGGATGATACGGCGGTCCATCTCAAGCTGGGTCTCACCTGGTCCACGCAAACCCACGGAACCCTTTCCGCCACCGGAGCCTGAACCACCACCCTGACGTTCCAAGTGGGTCCAGAGTCGCTGCAGGCGGGGAAGCATGTAGCGATACTGCGCCAGCTCTACCTGGGTCTTGGCAGCTGCGGTCTGGGCACGCATGGCGAAGATGTCGAGAATCAGGGAAGTACGGTCGAGAATCTTCACCTGCAGTTCCTGCTCGATGTTTCTGATCTGCTTGGCCGAGAGTTCATCGTCAAAGATGACCATACCGATTTCTCTGTCTTCCTCTTCTTCTTCCTTGATATATTGTCTGATTTCCTCCAGCTTACCCTTTCCCACGTAGGTGGTCTGGTTAGGAGCCACCACCTTCTGCGTGAATCGCTTCACGGTGACGGCACCTGCGGTATCGGCAAGAAACTCCAACTCGTCGAGATATTCCTTGGTCTTGGCCTCGTCCTGTGTCTTGGTGATAAGACCCACGAGCACAGCGGTTTCCGCCTTGACCTCTGATATAACAAATTCTTTCATTCTTTCAATTCAATATTTACTAAGTTGCAAAGGTAATAAAAAAACTCTATCCTATATATAAATAAGGTGTAAAATTATGTTTTTTTTATGTTTTCTGGGTCACCAATGCCTGTTTCAAGTGTAGATAATGCAGGTAAAGATTGCTGGGATTTCCTGTTTTTGAGCGTCAAAACTTGCAAACGTTTACGTTATTTTTTGAATGAAAAGTATTATTTTATTTGATTTATATCAATATTTGTCGTACTTTTGCAAGCGGAATTAGAAAACTGATTTTCAAAACGCAAATCATAACTACATAAAAAACACAAACTGCTGAAACATTCAAAAACTTCAAAAGCCTCGACGGGAGTCGGGGCTTTTAAATTGATAGCCCTTTTTCGGGGTTCATTTTCCCTGATTTTGTACCTTTTTGCGCTAATTTGAAGGATTTTGCTTATATTTGAACGAAAAAAAAACCTTTTATTCCGCAAAAAGCATTAATTTTGCAGTGTAGAATGAACAACCTATTATAATAAACAAATAAAATGAAGCAAAAAAGTTTTTTGAGTGGTATTTTGTTGCTCTGTGCTGTCTGCGCCCAGGCAAACAACTATACCGTGACTTCTCCTGATGGCAAACTCGCCGTGAATGTGGAGTGTAAGGAAGGTAAGGCTTTCTATACAGTGGATTACAATGGAAAGCAGATGCTCGGCGCTTCGGCTCTGGGATTGGTAGCCAACTATGGCGACTTCTCGCAGAACCTGAAGATGGGTGCCCTCAAGAGTGAGAAGAAGCATCTGGCTTACAAGATGACCCGTATCAAGAAAGAGAAAATCGAGAAAGATGCCTATGAGGCTACTATCGGATTCATCAATAGCAAGAAGGATTCCATGACTCTCCGTCTGCATGTTTCCAACAACGACATCGCCTACAAGTATGAGATGAGCCGTCCTAAGAAGGACAATCCTAAGTCGGTGATTATCTATAATGAGGTGAGCGGTTTCAACTTCCCTGAGCAGACCACCACCTTCCTCTGTCCTCAGATTACTCCGATGACGGGTTGGGAGCGCACCAAGCCTTCTTACGAGGAGGAATACACTCCGGATGCACAGATGAACGTGAAGTCGCAGTTTGGTGTGGGCTATACCTTCCCTTGCCTCTTCAAGGTAGGCAACGATGGTTGGGTACTGGTCAGCGAGACGGGTGTTTCAAGCGCTTATCCAGGCTGCCGTCTTTCTGATTACGAGCCAGGCAAGGGCTATACTGTGGCTTTCCCTCAGAAGGGCGAGAACAATGGCATCGGTTCTGAATTTGCCGGCATCCCATTGCCGGGCGAAACTCCTTGGCGCACCATCACCGTGGGTTCTTCGCTGGCACCTATCGTAGAGACCACCATCCCTTACGATGTGGTTGAACCATTGTACGAGGCGAGTCAGACTTACAAGCCATCGCGCTATACCTGGAGCTGGCTCATCTGGCAGGACAATTCCATTAACTATGACGACCAGGTGAAGATGGTGGATGTTGCTGCTGCCCAGGGTTACGAAGCCATCTTGGTGGATAACTGGTGGGACAAGCAGATTGGCAGAAAGCGCATCGAAGAGTTGAGCAAGTATGCCAAAAGCAAGAAGGTAAGCCTGATGCTCTGGTACAATTCCAACGGTTTCGAGAATGATGCCCCTCAGACTCCGCGTCAGATTATGAACAATTCTATCGCCCGCAAGAAGGAGATGGCTTGGATGAAGAAGATTGGTGTGGTAGGCATCAAGGTGGATTTCTTCGGTGGTGACAAGCAGGAGACGATGAAGCTCTATGAGGATATCCTCAGCGATGCCAACGATTATGGCTTGGAGGTAATCTTCCATGGTTGCACCATGCCACGTGGCTGGGAGCGTATGTATCCTAACTATGTATCGAGCGAGGCGGCCTTGGCTTCTGAGAATGTATATTTCACGGATTATCATGCCAAGAAAGAGGCTTTCGAGATGACGATGCATCCGTTCTCAAGAAATGCCGTAGCTAGTTTCGACTGGGGTGGTGTGATGATGAACAAGTATTTATCTAAGGATAACAAGAGCCGCCACCAGCGTTTTACCAGCGATGTGTTTGAAATGGCTACTGCCATCACCAACCAGAGCAGCGTAAACTGCATCTGTCTCTATCCTAACAATTTGCAGGATGTACCACAGTGGGAGTTGGATTGGCTCAAGAATGTACCAACTGCATGGGAGGATACCAAGTTTATTGCCGGTTATCCTACCAAGTATGCAGTAGTGGCTCGCAAGTCGAGTGTAGAGAATGGTTCTGGTGCAGCACTTACAGCCGGCAGATGGTTCGTGGGCGGTTTGAATGCTACAGACAAGCCTCTGGCTCTGACCTTGGATTTGCCGATGTTTGCTGGTAAGACCGTTACTTATATCACCGACCAGCCAAAGAAGAAGGGCGAGAAGTTCTTTACTTCTGTCAAGAAGACTCTGAAGGTTGGAAAGGATGGTAAGGCAAAGGTGGTAATTCAGCCTAATGGCGGTATCATCATCGAATAATCTTCATGTTTTATAGGCATAAGATTCGTGTTCGTGAAAATTTTATAGGCATCGTTTGTCTACGTGAAAATTTTATAGGCATCGATTGTCTACGTGAAAAAGTTTTTTTCTCGAAAAAAGTATCAAAGTCTCATTTTTGCTTGAAAAATGGGGCTTAAATACTTGATATATAAGAAAATAATAAAAATGAGACTTCTCGGTTTTTGAACCGAGAAGTCTCATTGAAGTCTCATTGAAGTCTCATTGAAGTCTCATTGAAGTCTCATTGAAGTCTCATTGAAGTCTCATTGAAGTCTCATTGAAGTCTCATT
>JAIJUV010000457.1 GCA_022732315.1 Prevotella sp. | reverse complement strand
TAGATTTAACATGAAACTTTACGACGTATATCCTCTTTTCGATATTAATATTGTAAAAGGACAGGGCTGCAAGGTATGGGACGACAAGGGTCAGGAATATCTCGATCTCTATGACGGTCATGCCGTTATCAGCATCGGTCATTGCCATCCTCACTATGTGGAGATGCTCACCAACCAGTTGAACAACCTGGGTTTCTATTCCAACTCTGTCATCAACAAGTTGCAGGTGAAACTCGCTGAGCGTCTGGGCAAGATAAGCGGTTATGAAGATTATCAGTTCTTCCTCATCAACTCTGGTGCCGAGGCAAATGAGAATGCCTTGAAACTGGCTTCATTCACCAACGGAAGAACCCGCGTGCTTTCTATAGAGAAGGCTTTCCACGGCAGAACATCCCTTGCCGTAGAGGTAACAAATAATCCTAAGATCATCGCTCCTATCAATGATAATGGTCACGTAACCTATCTTCCTATCAACGATCTGGAGGCTTGGGAGAAGGAACTCGCCAAGGGCGATGTATGTGCTTGTATCATCGAGGCTATTCAGGGCGTAGGTGGCTGCAACATGGTAACTCCTGAATTTGCTCAGGGATTACAGGCTGCCTGCAAGAAATACGGCACTTTCCTGATTTGCGATGAAATCCAGTGCGGTTATGGCAGAAGCGGTAAGTTCTTTGCTCACCAGTGGTTGGGCATCAAGCCTGATCTCATCACCGTAGCCAAGGGTATCGGTAACGGTTTCCCTATGGGTGGCGTGTTGATTTCTCCAGAGTTTACTCCTGTATATGGTCAGCTGGGTACTACCTTCGGTGGCAACCATCTGGCATGTACTGCCGCTCTTGCTGTTCTCGATGTTTTCGAGAAGGAGAACCTTGTGGAGAATGCGCATGAGGTTGGCGAATATCTCATCGCCCAGCTGAAGGAGTTGCAGAAGCGCAACAGTCACATAACAGAGGTTCGTGGCCGTGGCTTGATGGTAGGCGCCGTACTCGATATTCCTCACAAGGAAGTTCGCAGCAAGCTCATCCACGAGCAGCACTGTTTCACCGGTTGCGCTGGCACCAACATCCTCCGTATCCTCCCTCCATTGGTATTGACTAAGGAGAATGTGGATGACTTCATCGGAAGATTGGAAACCGTATTGAAGGAAGTATAAATCCATTGAGATAAGGATATAAAGTTTATGAGGGACTTTTCTAGCTATCCATACACTTTTATGAGGGACTTTCTGCAACGTCCTTCTTGCGTGTACACGTCCTCTCGAGGGTTGAGTCGATTACAGAAGACTATGTGGTGTCAAATTGCTCCATGACCCGAATTTTTTCCTCCCAAAAGAGTGAGTTTCTCAGATTTTATTTGTATTTTTGCCATGTCATTCAGAGTTTTATTTGTTATTTATTTTGCAACACTAAAATAAGTAAAATTTCTGACATGACAAAATCCTGAGCAACTTATTGTTGCTCAGGTGCTTATAAAAAATATTAAATTATAGTGTTGCGAAAATAAGGGGATTATGAAAATATATCGTGTATTAGGTGTTATCTTAGTTGCGTTATGCTTCTTTGCATGTAATAGCAATAAAGAAAATGAGTATGAGTATCAGCCTCTGGCTATAGCTAATTACGCAGAGGTATCCTTGGGTGATACGACAAATCTCATAATAA
>JAIJUV010000456.1 GCA_022732315.1 Prevotella sp. | reverse complement strand
GTTGTCATGACTGGACCATCGTCATGGATTCCGTCGTCAATCGTCAAGGCAGACATTACCCACTTGCCACCAGGAAGACCGTAGGTCGGAGTGGTGTGCGCATAGTCGAGTGTGAAAGTGCCGCCCAAGGAATTGGTGACTGACTTTAACATGTTGGTTCTGCCAATGGCAGAGCGTGTAACCTTCAACTCGCTTTCCTTCTCAGACTCAACGATGTCAAGATAACCATCACCATCCACATCCTGCAATGAATAGGTCGGACGGTTGATGCTGTGCGAGGTAGAAGCACCAGGGTTGGTTGAAATCTTGATGCTTATGACAGGAATGTTGATGGTCAAAGTGAACGCTGCATTTGCAGACTCTGAGGTTGATGCCGATTCGCTGAGCGCACTTGCACCCTTCCAACTGATAGGCTCGTCAAAGCCATTGCCTGTATTAAGGGCAACAGTGATACCATCACCATTCTTCCAGACCTTATCTGGGAGACCGTCAGAGTTGATGTCGATAAGGTTGTATTCCTCTTCGCTCTCTGAGGTTACGAGACCAAAGCCTGCGGAGAAACTACCAGAGGCCTTGTTTATACCTTGGTATTTCTTATCTTCAAATTTACCCCAACCTGCCTCAGGAGTATTACCACTTGCACCAATATTATAAGAAAGACTCTTACCGCCTTGAACACGGTCAAGTTCCCAATCTATAGGCTCAGTGAAATCATAGCCAAGATTCAGTTTTACTTTCTTGTCTGAAAGAATCTTGTCGGGAAGTCCATCGCCATTGATGTCAATGAAAGATTCAACTGCCTCATCCGTATTCTTTGGCGCACTGCCAGAAATGGAGAATTGAGCCAGCCATGCAGTCTGCTGGTTCAGTATGGTTGCTTTGCCCTTGGAGATTAGATTTGTGATGCTTGACGCTGAAGCCACAGGGTTACCGCCATATCCCCATGCCTGTGAAGCATTGTCGGAGTTGCTGGAGCCGATGCCCTTATAGATTTCGCCGCTCAGTCCACCAAGAGAGTTGGTGTATTGAATCGTACCACCAGCGATGATGTCCGGGAAACCATCACCATTCATGTCCATCATGGTGACCTCTGTCTTGGCATTACCGCTCGCATCGTTGTGTGTGATACCAAGCGCACCGCCTTGCACTACCGTGCTCTTGCTGGACATCACTTGGCTTACTGCCGCAGCACCAGTACCTTGCAAATACTCACCTGCAAGTCCTGCTACCTCGGTATCGTTCTCCAACGGATTGGAGAGAAGAACATCCTGCTCGGTCAGTCGGGCTGTACTTGCCTCGGTTGCAGTAAGATAGATGTCCTGTCGCTGACCGACCCACTTGTCCATAGAAGTCTGGTCTGTACCCAATGGGGTGAATGCCATTGTGAGAGGATCAACCTTGTCGTTCTCGTTTTCAGGCAATTTCAGCAATGACTCGTCAATAGGCTTTACATATCTGCCCTCTGCCGAGTTATAAACAAAACCTCCCCAGCCACGGTAAAGCATACCGAAGCCAAGATTGTCATTCTCTGCATAGAATCCAGCAAGCACATTCTCAGTTACGAGACCTGCCGCATCTTTCAGAATGGAAACAGAGGCTGAAGTAACAGTTTCATTAGAGATTGCTGCCGGATAGCTGTATTCAAACCAGATGTTCTTTCCTGC
>JAIJUV010000009.1 GCA_022732315.1 Prevotella sp. | reverse complement strand
CAGCACTCATGAGTGCTGCTGCCATGCTTGTTAATATCTTCTTGTTATTCATTTGATATTGATGTATTCAAATCTTTGCGATTACTTGATTGATGTATTCAAAACCTTACAATCAAAACTCTGTAATTACTTGTTCAATCCCTGCATTTCTATCTCCAGGCTAGCCCAGAGGAAAGGACCAACGCCCTTGGCGTCGTTGTCACGGATTGGCTCGCTGATGTAATACTCAAAGCTGCCGTCGCGCTTGAAGTTAGGCTTCTTGACGTATGGACCAGGGCCAGGACCCAAGCCGCTTACAGAGCAGCACTTGGTAAGACTGATGGTCTTGTCTGCATTTACCTGGATAAACTGGTCGATGATGCCCTTGTAGGCCTTCACGCCGGCATCACGGAACTTCTCGCCGAGATAACCCTTGCGGTAACCCTTCAGCATCACGTAGGCAAACATGCTTGATGCAGTGCTCTCCAGATAGTTGCGTGGATCCTTCACATCCATCACGTCATACCATACGCCTGTCTTCTTATCCTGATATTTCACTACGCTCTCCATTGCTTTGTTCAGCAGGGCGATTACCTCGTCACGGCGGGCATAGTCCTCAGGCATCGCCTCCAGGCACTCGGTCATCGCCATCACATACCATCCCAAGGCTCTCGCCCAGGTATGCTGGCTCTTACCGTTCTCCTTGTCAGCCCAGAACTGCTCGTGAGTCTCGTCCCAGGCATGCTTCCACAGCTGGGTCTTCTCGTCGTATGTGCGGTAATCAGTCTTGATCATCTGGTCAACGGCATCGTCCAGAATCTTCTTCGCCTTCTTAGGCTTCAGGTTCTGTACGGCATAGTTGCAGTAGAATGGCAAGCCCATGAAGATGCCGTCTAGCCAAACCTGGTTGGCATAGATAGCCTTGTGCCAATATACACCTTCCTTGGTGCGAGGCTGGTTCTGGAGCTGCTTGAACAGGGTCTTCAGCGCCAGTTCGTTTCCCTTGTTAGGGAAGAGGTTCTGCATGCGGAGGATAAACTTCGCCGTGCGCACGTTGTCGAGGTTGAAATCCTCGTATTTATAGCCGGTGATGTTTCCCTTCTCGTCAATCATCTTTGCCGGATATTCCTTCAGATATTCGATGATGCTCTCGTGGTCGGCAGTGCTCTCTGTGCCCTTGAAGGCATTCTTGGCGTTGAAGGTGCTCTTGTCCTTATAATATAAATAGGTGTCGAGCATGCCTTCCATCTCGATGCCCATCACGTAGCTCCAGCGAGGTTTCTTCGGACTGAAGTCGAGGTTGTATGGGTGTGGAGTGCGATGCATCTCGCTGTGGGTGAGCCACTCTGAATAGTTCTGGTAAGGCTGTTCTGCCTTGCTGAGAATCAGCGAACCGTTGATCATCAGGTTTTCAAACTTCACGTTGCGGGTCTTGCCGGTCATCTGCACAGGCTTCTTCACCACGCCGTTGAAGGTACAGTTCTTCACGTTGATGTCGTAAACGTTCTCCACCTCGTTTCTGCCGATGATGAGCACACCATAGTTGCTCTTCTGGCAGGTTACGTCTTCCATGCTCACGTTTCTCACGGTAGGCTCGAAACCGCGGTAGCAGATTTCCTTGCGCTCGTAGTCGAGGTTGATTTTCAGCACGGCTTCCTTACACTGACCCACGGTCACCTTGCGCATGTTGATGTTCTGAATCAATCCGCCACGGCAGTTGTTGGTCTTGATACGGAGGATGCGCTCCAGGTTAGGCGAGTCCATGCGGCAGTTTTCTGCATACACATTCTCGCAACCGCCCGAGATTTCCGAACCGATTACCACGCCTCCGTGTCCATCCTGCATCTCGCAGTTGCGGATGATGATGTTGCGTGATGGCTGGTTCCAGAGTCGGCCGTCGTTGTTTCTTCCGCTCTTGATGGCAATGCAGTCGTCACCGGTGTGGAAGATACAGTCCTCGATGAGCACGTTCTCGCACGCCTCAGGGTCGCATCCGTCGCCGTTAGGACCTTCGTTCCAGATGGTTACGCCCTTCACGGTGATGTTCTTGCAGAGCAAAGGATGGATTACCCAGAAAGGCGAGTTGAGCAGTTTGACTCCCTGGATGAGGATGCGCTCGCTGCGTACGAAGTTGATGAGCTGAGGGCGCAATCCCTGTCCCAGTCCAAACTTGCGCTGGTCGAAATCCACGCCGTCTTCAGCCTGCTTCAGCAGTTTGGCGCGCGAACCCAGGCTCTGTGCTTCCTTGGTGATGCCCTCCTTGTAGTTGAATCTCTTGTGTCCGCACATCGGCCACCATGTCTCCATGTTTCCGCCTCCGTCGATGGTACCTTCGCCGGTGATGGCGATGTCGGTAGCCTTGTAGGCATAGATGCAAGGCGAGTAGTTCCAGCAGGCAAGACCTTCCCATGAGGTGCGTACCAGTGGATAGAGCTTGGTGTCGAAAACAAACTGCAGGATAGCATCCTTCTGCACCTCCAGTTTCACGCGGCTCTTCATCTCTATGGCACCCGTCTTCCAGGTACCCTTAGGAATCACCACGCATCCGCCTCCCTTTTTCGAAACCAGGGCGATGAGCTTGTTGATGGCTTTCTGGTTCTGTGCTGCCGGATTCGACAGTTTGGCACCATACTTGGAGATGTCATACACTTTTGCCGACTGCGGCAAATCAGGCAGTTGAATGCTCTGTTCAATCCGCTTGTACTCCGCCTCGTCCCATCCTGCGGCGTTGGTCCAGGCAGGAATCAGCAGGGCGATGAGCAACAATTTAAAGATTTTTTTCATTGTTCTGTTTATCTAAATATGTTTTTAAATAGGTTGGTTCTATGTCCTTATCTGATAAGAAGATACACCGATGCAAAGATAATGAATTTATTTAGAATAAGGGGACTTTGAAATGTTAAAAATGCAAGAAGCCGCTTTTTTATCCGTAAAAATTTGGTGGTTTTAATAAAAAAGTGTACCTTTGTAGCGAAATTTAACATCAATCATACAATAATTAAACTGTTCGCCTATCGATTAGACATTTACTTAATATACTAATAAATATTTAAGAAATGAGAAATCTGAATGAAATGACAGATGAGGAACTGGCCTTGGCTTACGTCGAGGGCAACAACAAGGCTTTTGACCTTTTGTTGGCTCACAACGAAGTGAAGCTCTTTTCCTATATCATGTTTGTAGTACACGATGAGGAAGTGGCGAATGATATCTTTCAGGAGACTTTCGTCAAAGCCATCGTCAAGCTCCAGAATGGTGCTTACTCACCTAACGGAAAGTTTGGTGCATGGCTCATGCGCATTGCGCATAACGTCATCATTGATGGATACCGTGACCAGAAGCATCAGCGCATCGTTGACCAGAAGAACAACAACGACCTGTCGGGTCTGAAGGGAGACGGCGTGATAGATAGCTACGTGGAGCGCGAACTGGTGCGTGAGCAGATTATGGGCGACGTGAAGAAGCTCATGATGTTCTTGCCTGCCAACCAGCGCGAGGTGGTTTATATGCGATATTACCAGGACATGTCGTTCAAGGAAATCGCCGAGACCACCAATGTGAGCATCAATACCAGTCTGGGCCGTATGCGCTATGCAATCCTCAACCTTCGCAGAATGGCCAAGGAGCATCATATCAGTTTGCAGCTGGACTAAATGTTTCCAGCTGCAAGCTGCCTGTTGCTTTTTCTGAGAACAGAAGATTCTTTTTCTAAGAACAGAAGATGATTCTAGGAACTTGAAAATCCTATGGAAAGATTCTGAAGTGTTAATCCTCAATCTGCTCCAGTTCCTTCAGTGAATGGATGGTAGCCAGAGGGTCTTTGCTCTTGAATACATAGCTTCCGCTCACCAATACGTTTACCCCGGCCTTCACCAGTCGTGGGGCAGTCTCTCCCTGCACGCCGCCATCCACCTCTATGAGTGCCTGGCTGCCGCTCTCTTTGATGAGTTTGCGCAGTCGTGCCGTCTTCTGGATGGTGTTTTCGATGAACTTCTGTCCGCCGAATCCAGGGTTTACGCTCATCAGCAGTACCATGTCTACATCGCCGATGATGTCTTCCAGTACGCTCACTGGGGTAGAAGGGTTCAGGGTAACGCCTGCCTTCATGCCGGCAGCATGTATCTGCTGTATGGTGCGGTGCAGGTGGGTGCATGCTTCGTAGTGAACGTTCATTATCATGGCACCCGTCTTGGCTGTCTGCTCAATATACTGTTCCGGGTGCAGAATCATGAAGTGCACGTCCAGCGGTTTGGTGCATGCTTTCGCCACGGCTTCGAGCACAGGGAAGCCGAAGGAGATATTAGGCACGAACACGCCGTCCATAATATCCATGTGGAGCCAGTCGGCTTCACTCTTATTGATCATTTCTACATCGCTCTTCAGGTCAATGAAATTGGCTGAGAGGAGTGAAGGTGAAACTATCGTCTTCATCTTTATTTGTTTTTCTGTTTTTTGTTTGTCAGGGCTCTAGACCCTAGTTGACATAATACGCCTTGCAAGATTCATTCTTCTTGAAGGCACGGTAGGTGTATGCCAACTGCTTGATGAAAAAGATGGTCTTTGCCGACGGTCTCATTTCTTCTGAAGTAAACAAATGCTTCATAGGCGTATATATCTTTTAAATTGTTAATATTGAAATCCTTTCTCTATTATCATAACGTCGGGAAGTTTCCTTTATTACATTTTACCCTAATTTTCTTCATTTCTTTTTTGTTTTTCCCATATATCTTCTATATATAATAAGGTGTAGGCTCAATCTTTGTCTACGATATGGGGCAAAAACTAACTTTTTTCTGTTGAAATGATAAATTTCTCATAAAAAAAGTTTGTAGTTTAAAAGAAAAAGTGTACTTTTGCAACTGAATAAATTCAATAACAAGATTAATAACAAATAAAGTTAATTCAATATGATGACAATATTCGTATCTACAGCATGGTGGTGGCGTAACTCAAGATTCAAAAAGTCGTGAGTCGAGAAGCCGTGTATAGATATGAAACTGATATACTAAGGGCCTGCCGTAACTTACGACAGGCCCTTTTTACATATAAACAAAAATAAGATATAAAAGATAGGAGATTAAGATTATGGAAATGAAGGACATCTTAAACAGAATGTTGAACCACGAGGAACTTTCTCGCGAGGAAACCAAGGAGATTATCATCGGCATCACCCAGAGTGAGTTCCCTGAGGAGCAGATCACAGCCCTGCTCACAGGTTTGCAGATGAGAGGCGTCACCGTAGATGAGCTGTTGGGCTTCCGTGATGGCATCCTTGCCACCGGCGTTCCTGCCATCCTCGACTGCGACCGTTACATCGATGTAGTGGGTACGGGCGGCGACCGCAAGAATACCTTCAATATTTCTACCACATCCTGCTTCGTCATCGCCGGTGCGGGCTACAAGGTGGCTAAGCATGGCAACTACGCAGCCACATCGGTGAGTGGTGCATCTAATGTCATCAAGAACCACGGTGTGGAATTCACGGATGATATCGACCGCCTGAACCGCAGCATCAACGAGGCGGGCATCGTTTATCTCCATGCCCAGCTGTTTGCCAAGGCAATGAAGTTTGTGGGTTCTATCCGCAAGGCACTCCAGTTCCCTACGGTGTTCAATCTCCTGGGTCCTCTGGTAAATCCTAGTCAGCCAAAGTGCCAGTTGCTGGGTGTAGCCAATCTCGACCAGATGCGCCTTTATAATCAGGTATATCAGAAGTTGGGCATCGACTATGGCATCGTGAACAGCATCGATGGTTATGATGAGATTTCGCTTACCGGCGATTTCAAGGTAACCACCAATAATTACGAGCGCATCTTCAAGCCTCAGGATCTGGGCTTCGAGATTGCCAAGCCAGAAGAGATTAAGGGTGGTGCCACCGAGGAAGAGGCGAAGGAAATCTTCGATGCCGTGCTTGAAAACAGAGCCCTCCCAGCCCAGAAGAACATCGTTCTCGCCAATGCTGCCTTCGGAATCCAGGTGATGGAGAAGGGAAAGAAGAGCATCGAGGAATGCGTGGAGATAGCAAGAGAGAGCATCGATTCTGGCAAGGCACTTGCCACATTCAAAAAATTCGTGGAGCTGAATAGATAAAGGTAAAAGGGCTTTTAAAGGTAAAAAGGTAAAAACGTAAAAAATGGCTGATATATTAGAAGAAATTGTGGCTCATAAGAAGATGGAGATAGAGCAGCGAAAGCGCTTTATCCAGCCACGACAGATGATAACCCTCACCGAGCAGAAAATGCAGGAGGATGGGGGAAAGGTGATGGGAGGAAGCATGAAGCAGGCACTGATGGGCTCTGATACGGGTATCATCGCCGAGTTCAAGCGAAAGTCGCCTAGCAAGGGCTGGATCAAGGAGGCGGGAAAGGCAAGCATCATCCCGCTGAGCTACCAGCAGAACGGGGCTTCGGCTCTGAGCATCCTGACGGATATAGATTACTTCGGCGGATATGATGAGTATATCCAGGAAGCAAGACATGTGGGGGGGTCTATACCTATATTATATAAGAACTTCGTGATAGAGGAGTATCAGCTGTTGCAGGCGAGATATTGCGGCGCCTCTGCCGTGCTGCTCATTGCGGCATGCCTCAGTAAAGAGGAGTGCAAGGGACTGATGAACATGGCTCACCAGTTGGGCATGGAGGTATTGTTGGAGATGCATAACGAAAGAGATTTCGAGTATGCGGAACTGGAACCGGATATGTATGGCATCAACAATCGCAATCTGGGTACTTTCGTTACGGATGTAGAGAATAGCTTCCGCTTGGCAGAGAAACTTCCAAAGGATGTATGCCGTGTGAGCGAGAGTGGCATTTCTGATCCCATGATAGTAAAAAGGCTCCGTGATGAGGCCTCCTTCCATGGTTTCCTGATGGGAGAGCAGTTTATGAAGCAGGAGAATCCTGGTCAGGCACTATCGGAATTCATCGCTCAATTAAGCTAGTTGCATTCATAGTTCAATGATAGAATAATAGAATAATAGAATAATAGATAACAATAATAATGGTAATAAAGGTTTGTGGCATGCGCGATGCCCAGAATATTCGCGAAGTGAGCCAGTTGGGCGTTGATATGATAGGAATGATATTCTATCCGAAATCGCCTCGCTACGTGGAGATGCAGAGCAGTCACGCTGGCATCATTCCTGATTACGTTAAAGAGGATATTAATATAAAATCTGCAAAATCTCCAGCCCGAGTAGGCGTATTTGTAGATGATATGGTTCAGAACATCGTGACACGAGTGGTGAATTATCATTTGGATTACGTCCAACTGCATGGCAATGAACCACGGGAGATGTGCGAGAATTTGAGATTAACTCTCGATCCCGATATCCGACCAGGCATCAAGATCATCAAGGCAATCAGTGTATCTGATGCCTCCGACATTCAAAAATATAAGGAGTATGTAGGCGCTGTTGACCTCTTCCTTTTCGACACCAAATGCAAGACGGTGGGTGGAAGTGGCCAGCAGTTTGATTGGCAGGTTCTGGAGCAATACGATGGCGAAGTCCCATTTCTCCTGAGTGGCGGCATCGGACCGGAAGATGCATCCCGTCTCCATGCCTTCCATCATCCCAAATGCATCGGCATCGACCTCAACTCCCGTTTCGAGATAAAGCCGGGAGTGAAGGATGTAGAGAAGCTCAAGGGGTTCTTGAATGCGATGCAATAAAGAGAAATGCAATAAAGAGAGAATCAATAAAGAGAGATACAATAAAGACTTTGAGTTAAGCCTCATTTGTAACACAAAACGATTTTAAAATACAACACAGGATGAACAAGATAAATGCATTATTTGCAAACAACAAAGACCGCAAGCTTTTGAGCTTGTATTTCTGCGCCGGATGCCCAACCTTAGAAGGTACCGGCGATGTAATCAAGGCGATGGAACGCAAGGGCATCGATATGATAGAAGTTGGTATCCCCTTCAGCGACCCTTTGGCAGATGGACCCGTTATCCAGAGCGCAGGTACCAAGGCGCTGAAAAACGGCATGACCGTCAAAACCCTCTTTGGTCAGCTCAAGGCCATCAAGGATGAAGTCAATATCCCTCTCGTTCTCATGGGCTATCTCAACCCCATTATGCACTATGGCATCGAGGAGTTCTTCAAGAGCTGTGTAGAGAGCGGAGTCAGCGGAACCATCATCCCCGACCTTCCTTTCGATGACTATCTCAAGGTAGTTAAGCCTATCGCCGATAAGTACGATATCCGCGTCATCATGATGATTACTCCTGAAACCAGCGAGGAGCGCATCCGCTTCATCGATGAGCATACCGATGGCTTCATCTATATGGTCAGCTCCGCCAGCATCACGGGTGCTCAGAGCAGTTTCGGTGATGCCAAGCTCGCTTACTTCAACCATATCAACAGCATGAACCTCCGCAACCCACGCATGATTGGCTTCGGCATCAGCAACAAGCAGACCCTTACCAGTGCGCAGGATAACGCCGCCGGTGCCATCATCGGCAGTAAGTTTGTGACATTGCTCAATGAAACCATGAATCCAGACAAGGCTTTGGATAGGCTTTTTGAGGCACTCAAACATTAAAGTTCAATGTAAAAAAGTTCAAAGTATTATGTATCAAGTTGACGATAAAGGATTTTTTGGAAAATTCGGAGGAGCTTACGTTCCTGAAATATTATATAAGTGTGTAACAGAACTCCAGCAGGCTTACAAGCCTATCATCGAGAGCGAGGAGTTCAAGAAAGAATACTATGCCCTTTTGAAAGATTACGTGGGCCGTCCTTCACCTCTCTATTATGCCAAGCGCATGAGCGAGAAGTATGGCTGCCAGCTCTATCTGAAGCGTGAGGACCTGAACCATACCGGTGCACACAAAATCAATAACACCATCGGACAGATTCTGATGGCGAAGAAGATGGGAAAGACCCGTATCATTGCCGAAACAGGTGCCGGACAGCATGGCGTTGCCACTGCCACCGTCTGCGCCCTGATGGATATGAAGTGCGAAATCTTTATGGGTGCCACCGATGTGGAGCGCCAGCATACCAACGTAGAACGTATGAAGATGTTGGGCGCCAAGGTGAACCCTGTTCGCACAGGCAATATGACCCTGAGCGATGCCTGCTCTGAGGCCATCCGCGACTGGTGCTGTCACCCACAGGATACCTTCTATATCGTAGGTTCCACCATGGGTCCGCATCCTTACCCTGATATCGTGGCAAAGATGCAGAGCGTCATCAGCGAGGAACTGAAATGGCAGTTGGAGGAGAAGATCGGTCGCGATTATCCTGATTATCTCATCGCCTGCGTGGGTGGCGGAAGTAACGCCGCAGGTACCATCTATCATTACATCGACGACGATCGTGTTCAGATTTATCTGGCTGAGGCTGCCGGTCATGGCATCGATACCGACTATACCGCTGCCACCATGCATTGCGGCACAGAGGGAATCATCCACGGCGCCCGCACCCTGGTGATGCAGACAGAAGATGGTCAGATAGAAGAAGCCTTCACCATCAGTGCCGGTTTGGATTATCCAGGCATAGGACCTATGCATGCTGACTTGGCTACAAGGGGCAGAAGTCATGTGCTTGCCATCAAGGATGATGAGGCTATCTATGCCGGTTACGAACTGACTCGTATGGAGGGCATCATACCAGCCATTGAAAGTGCTCACGCTGTGGCTGCCTTGAAAAAAATGAAGTTCAAGAAGGACGACGTGGTTGTTTTGACCGTTTCTGGCCGTGGTGACAAGGATGTAGAAACCTATTTGAGCCATAAGGAAATGGCGGGAGAATACGGCGATTTCTAAAAGTAAAGATTTAATTAAAATGGCAAAGTTTAATTATACGACAGTAACCCGCAAGATTCTTGCCGACCTCTATACGCCGGTGGGAGTCTATATGCGATTGAGAGATATTTATCCCCAGTCGGCTCTGATGGAGAGTTCCGACTATCATGGTTCCGAGAACTCCCGATCCTTCATCGGCGTTCATCCGTTGGCAAGCATCGCCGTGAGTCATGGCGAGGTCATCAAGACCTATCCTGATGGCAGCGTGGAGAAGGAAACGCTCCCGGCTTTCGGCGAGGGAAAGGGCGAGCAGTGCAAGCTCGCCATCTCCAAGGCGATTAATGATTTCATCAAGAGTTTCCACGTAGAAGGCGAGGGCAAGGATTTCTGCGGACTCTATGGCTTCACCACCTTCAACGCCGTGAGATATTTCGAGAATATCCCCGTAAAGGATACCACCATGGAGAAGAACGATGCGCCGGATATCTATTATATCATGTATAAGGACATCATCGTGTTCGATCACTTCAATAATACAATGGAGCTGATTGCGCTTCAAGAGAGTGAAGAACGAAGAGTGAAGAGTGAAGAATCTCACTCTTCACTTCCTGAGCTCGATGCCCTGCTCAAGGCCGTGAACAAGGCAAATGTGAAGCCTTATGATTTCCATCCGGTGGGCGATACCTTTTCTACCCTTACCGACGAGGAGCACAAGGCAAACATCCGCAAGTGCATCCAGCACTGTCTGAGGGGCGATGTCTTCCAGATTGTTGTCAGCCGCCGCTTCGTCCAGAAGTACGAGGGCGATGACTTCAAACTCTATCGTGCCCTGCGCAGCATCAACCCATCGCCATATCTCTTCTATTTCGATTTCGGCGGATTCCGCATCTTCGGCTCTTCTCCTGAAACCCACAACCGCATCGTGGGCGACAAGGCATTTATTGACCCGATAGCAGGAACCACCCGTCGCACAGGCGATATGGAGCAGGATAGAAAGGCTGCCGAGTTCCTCCGCAACGACCCGAAGGAGAATGCCGAGCACGTGATGCTGGTAGATTTGGCGCGCAACGACTTGAGCCGCAACTGCCATGGTGTGAAGGTAGATTTCTATAAGGATATGCAGTTTTATAGCCACGTCATCCACCTGGTGAGCCGTGTGAGCGGAACTCTCGATCAGGATGCCGACCACATCAAGGAGTTTATCGATACCTTCCCAGCCGGCACCCTGAGCGGTGCGCCAAAGGTGAGAGCGATGCAGATTATCTCCGAACTGGAACCTCATAATCGTGGAGCCTATGGCGGTTGCATCGGATTCATCGGCTTGAATGGCGATTTGAACCAGGCGATTGTTATCCGAACCTTCATCAGCCGCAATGGCGAACTCTGGTTCCAGGCAGGAAGTGGAGTTGTGGCGAAGAGCAACGACCAGTATGAGTTGGAAGAGTGCAATAACAAGTTGGGCGCCCTCACCAAGGCGATTCATATTGCAGAGAAGCTTTAGGTAGTGATTAGTGATTAATGATTAGTGAGGAATAATCACTAATAAATAATCAATAATAAATAATGAAGATGAAAGTAGTAATCATAGATAATTACGATTCCTTCACCTATAATCTGGCACATTTGGTGAAGGAGTTGGGCGTGGACGTTACGGTATATCGCAACGACCAGTTTCAGCTCCGCGAGTTGGAGCCATTTGATAAGATCATATTGAGTCCGGGTCCGGGAATCCCATCCGAGGCGGGGTTGTTGATGGATGTCATCAGGAAGTATGCAGGCATCAAGCCGATGCTGGGCGTATGTCTGGGTCATCAGGCGATAGGCGAGGCGTTTGGTGCCAAGCTCACCAACCTCAAGGAGGTGTATCATGGTGTAGCCACTCCATGCACCCAGTTTGGCATCGACCCGATATTCCAGGGCATGGAGAAGCGAATCGAAATAGGAAGATATCATTCGTGGGTAGTAGATAGAAGCAATTTCCCAGAGTGCCTGGATGTCACCGCCGTGAGCGATGACGGTTGCATCATGGGATTGAAGCATAAGAACTACGATATCCATGGCATCCAGTTTCATCCCGAAAGCGTGTTGACTCCGGAAGGCAAGACCATTGTCAAGAACTTCCTGGAGTTGTAAGAGGATAGGAGATATAAAAAAATCCCAGGCGATTCACCATCACCTGGGATTTTTTATATTTTTATCTGATTATCTGATTATCAGATGGAAATTACAAGTCCCAACCCACGGCGCTGGCGCCGAGAACGGCAGCAGAGCTACCATCAAGAGTTGATACCAGGAACTTAGCCTTGCCCTTGTAAATCTTCAATACGTTCTCATCGTATGCCTTCTTCAAAGGCTCCATCAGCAAGTCACCAGCCTTGGTCAAACCGCCGAAGAATACGAATGCCTCTGGTGCAGAGAAGGCAGCAAAGTTTGCACAAGCCTCACCCAGCATCTTACCAGTGAAGTCGTAGATGCGCTTAGCCAAAGCATCGCCCTTGCCGGCAGCCACGCTCACGTCGTAAGAAGTGATATCCTCTGGCTTCATCTCGCGGAGCAAAGAAGGCTCATCGGTTGTCTCCAGGAACTCACGGGCTGTGCGAGCCACACCTGTAGCAGAGCAGTAAGTCTCCAGACAACCTCTTCTGCCGCAACCGCATACGCGGCCAGCCTCGCCAGGAACCACTGTTACGTGACCCAACTCACCAGCGAAACCATCGCTACCGTAAACCATCTGACCGTTGATAACGATACCAGAACCTACACCAGTACCCAATGTAATGTCGATGAAGTTCTTCATACCACGAGCCACACCGTAAGTCATCTCGCCCAAGGCTGCTGCATTCGCGTCGTTGGTCAAAGCCACAGGGATACCCAAAGCCTTGCTGAAGAGGTCAGCCAATGGCACTACGCCGTCGTGAGCCCAAGGAAGGTTAGGAGCGAACTCGATGGTACCTGTATAGTAGTTACCGTTAGGCGCACCGATACCCATACCCTTGATCTTCTCGATACCGCCGATGGTATCAAGCACAGGCTGCAAAGCCTCTACAGAAGCTTTTACATATTCATCCACTGTCTTGTAGCCACCAGTCTTGATGGCTGTTGTAGCCTTAATGTCACCGCGTGCATCTACGATGCCGAACACTGAATTAGTACCGCCAAGGTCCAAGCCAATTACGTATGGCTTCATTGCATTTTCTGTCATGTCTTTATTTTAAATTAGTTAGAATTGTTTTTAATTATAATTCTTTGCAAAGATAAGAAAATGTTTTGAATTAGTTGATATTTCTAGTATAAAAAAGTATAAATGGTTCGTTTTTTTTAACCGAAATCAAATAAAACTTACTTCTTCTGAAAAAAAGAGGGGAGAAAATGAAAGTTTAACCCAAAAAATTACTAGATGTGCCCGATTTTTTGTAACTTTGCCCGCTGTTATTAGATTTTGTATTTTTAGCCGGTTGGGATACTGGCAAAATGGAATAGAGAAAATGAATTTAGCATTTCCAATAGAGTTTAACATCCTTGACTTTGTTTTCAAGGGAATTCTTATCGGTGTGATTGCCTCGGCTCCGATGGGGCCGGTGGGCATCCTTTGTATTCAGCGAACCTTGAACAAGGGGCGATGGTATGGTTTCGTGACGGGTATCGGTGCAGCGTGCAGCGACATCGTCTATGCGCTTTTCACGGGCTTGGGTATGAGCTTCGTGATGGATTTCGTGAACAATTCGCAGAACAAGTTCATCCTCCAGATTCTCGGCAGCGTGATGCTCCTCATCTTCGGCATCTATTGCTTCAAGAGCAATCCTACCAAGAACATGCACCAGAGCAGCAACAAGCAGGGTACCCTTACCCACAATGCCATCACGGCTTTCCTGGTAACGCTGAGCAATCCGCTCATCGTCTTCCTCTTCATGGCCACCTTTGCCCAGTTTGCCTTCGTGGTGCCTGATATGCCGATCGAAATGGGTGTGGGCTATCTCAGCATCGTCTTCGGAGCCCTGCTCTGGTGGTTCGGTCTCACCTGGCTCATCGATAAGGTGAGGGGAAAGTTTGATACCAACGGCATCCTTATTATTAATAAGGTGATAGGAAGCGTGGTCATCATCTTCTCTGTCATCGCCCTCTTCGGCACAGTTTTCAATCTGTACCATCTGCCAGGCTTTTAATCTTAGAGTTAAAAGTTGATAGTTAATAGTTTATAGTTCAAACTTCAAAGTAAATATGTTTGTAGCACAAGAATTAAGAAAGACGAGTATTGCAGAATACCTCTTATATATGTGGCAGATAGAGGATATCATCCGTGCCTACGGATGCTCGCTGCCTGTCATCAAGAAGAATTACATCGAAAGATTCAATTTCACTCCCGAGCAGAAAGATGAGGAGCTCGACTGGTTCGGCAACCTTATCCGCATGATGAACGAGGAGGGCAAGCGTGAGTATGGCCACCTCGATATCAACCGCGTGCTCCTGCAGGATGTCATCGACCTCCATGCCCGATTGCTCCAGAGCAGCAAGTTCCCTATCTACAACGCTGAATACTACAAGGTGTTGCCGTTCATCGTAGAGCTGCGCAACCGTGGCGACAAGGAACTCAACGAGATTGAAACCTGCCTCGATGCCCTCTATGGCGTGATGATGCTCCGCCTGCAGAAAAAGGAGATTACTCCCGAAACCGAGCGTGCCATCAAGGAAATCACCGTCTTCATCGGCCTCCTCAGCGATTACTATATCAAGGACCGCACCGAAGGCCTGAAGTTCGAAGACGACGACGCGTAGTGATTAGTTTTTAGTGATTAGTGATTACTTTTCAGTGATTTAATTTTTAGTATATACATTATTATAATATATATAACGATATATAACAGATGAAAGAGATTGAAAGAAGAAGAACATTTGCCATCATTTCGCACCCTGATGCCGGTAAGACAACTTTGACCGAGAAGTTCCTGCTCTTCGGTGGACAGATTCAGGTGGCTGGTGCCGTTAAAAATAATAAGATTCGTAAAACTGCCACTTCCGACTGGATGGATATCGAGAAACAGCGTGGTATCTCGGTTTCTACATCCGTGATGGAGTTCGATTACCTGCCTGATGGACAGACCGGAGAACCTTACAAGGTGAATATCCTCGATACTCCAGGTCACCAGGACTTCTGCGAGGATACCTACCGTACCCTCACCGCCGTGGATTCAGCCATCATCGTGGTGGATTCAGCCAAGGGTGTGGAGGCACAGACCCGCAAACTGATGGAGGTGTGCCGCATGCGCAATACTCCGGTTATCATCTTCATCAACAAGATGGACCGTGAGGGACGTGACCCATTCGATGTTCTCGATGAGTTGGAAGAAGAATTGAAGATTTCCGTTCGCCCATTGTCTTGGCCTATCGGTCAGGGCGCCCGATTCAAGGGTGTTTACAATATCTACGAGCACCAGCTCAACCTTTTCACACCTAACAAGCAGCGTGTCACAGAGAAGGTAGAGGTGGATATCCAGTCAAAGGAACTTGATGAGCGAGTAGGCGAGCGTGAGGCAAGCCAGTTGCGCGAGGAACTGGAACTGGTTGATGGCGTTTATCCTGAGTTTGACGTAGAAACCTATCGCTCTGGCGAAGTAGCCCCAGTGTTCTTCGGTTCAGCGTTGAACAACTTCGGTGTGCAGGAGCTTCTGGATTGCTTCGTGCAGATTGCCCCATCTCCAAAGCCAACCCAGGCAGAGGAGCGCATGGTGGAACCTGAGGAGCCTAAGTTCACTGGTTTCATCTTCAAGATTACCGCCAATATCGACCCTAACCACCGTTCCTGCATCGCATTCTGCAAGATCTGCTCTGGCAAGTTTGTGCGCAATCAGCCTTACTACCACGTGCGACTCGACAAGACCGTGCGCTTCTCTTCGCCAACCCAGTTTATGGCGCAGCGCAAGAGCACCATCGACGAGGCCTATCCAGGCGACATCGTAGGTTTGCCAGACAACGGCATCTTCAAGATTGGCGATACCCTTACCGAGGGCGAGAAGATTCATTTCCGTGGATTGCCATCGTTTTCACCACTTCTCTTCAAGTACATCGAGAACGATGACCCTATGAAGAGCAAGCAGTTCCAGAAGGGATTGGAGCAGCTCATGAACGAGGGTGTGGCTCAGCTGTTCATCAACCAGTTCAACGGTCGCCGCATCGTGGGTACCGTGGGCCAGCTTCAGTTCGAGGTTATCCAGTATCGCCTGGAGAACGAGTACAACGCCAAGTGCCGCTGGGAGCCTGTTCACCTGCACAAGGCATGCTGGATTGAGGCCGACGACGAGAAGGAGCTGGAGAACTTCAAGAAGCGCAAGTACCAGTATATGGCCAAGGATATCGAGGGCCGCGATGTGTTCCTCGCCGATTCAGGCTACGTGTTGAGCATGGCTCAGCAGGATTTTGAGCACATCAAGTTCCACTTTACATCAGAATTCTAAAATTTCAGCATGGTAATGGATGAAGAGTTAACTGGATACAAACAAAGCAGGATGGCGAAGCTGGTTGCCTGGCAGAAGAAACACATCTCTGACAAGCAGATGACCCTGATTCTCGCCTTCCTCATCGGTCTGCTCGCTTCGGTGGCAGGCTTCTTCTTGCATGCCATCGTACACGAGATACAGTATCTGCTCACTTCGGGATTCGAGAAGGGTACCTATAATCTGCTCTTCCTGCTCTTCCCTATCGTGGGCATCTACCTCACGTCGCTGTTCATCAAGTATGTGGTGCGCGACAATATCTCGCATGGTATCACAAGGGTACTTTATGCCATCTCCACCAAAAACTCCCGACTCAAGGGGCACAACTGCTGGTCGTCAGTGGTGGCATCAGGCATCACCATCGGTTTCGGTGGTTCCGTGGGAGCCGAGGCACCTATCGTGCTCACCGGTTCAGCCATCGGTTCCAATCTGGGACAGATTTTCCGCATGGATAAGAAGACCATGATGCTGCTGGTGGGATGTGGAGCCAGTGCCGCCATTGCAGGCGTGTTCAAGGCGCCGATAGCCGGACTGGTGTTCACCCTTGAGGTGCTGATGGTAGATCTGAGCATGGCATCGCTCTTGCCTATCTTGATTTCGTGTGTTACAGCCACCTGTTTCACCTATATATTCGATGGCGACAGTTCGCTGTTCGAATTCACGCTCACCAACCCATGGGAGCTGGATCGCACCCCGGCGTGCATTCTGCTGGGTGTATTCTGCGGACTGGTGAGTCTGTATTTCATGCGCACCATGTCAATCTGCGAGGGATTCTTCGGCAAACTGAGCCAGTATCCATACGCCAAACTGCTGTTTGGTGGACTCATTCTCAGCACGCTCATCTTCTTCTTCCCGTCGCTTTATGGCGAGGGATATTCTGCCGTCAACATCCTGCTCAAGGGCAGCAACGAGGCAGAGTGGGGGCAGGTGATGAACCGTTCGCTGTTTTCGGGTCAGGATAATCTGCTCATCTTCTACATAGCGTTTGTCACCTTTACCAAGGTATTTGCCACTTCGGCAACCAATGGTAGTGGCGGTTGCGGTGGAACCTTTGCGCCTTCGCTGTTTATCGGCGGTTTTGCAGGCTTCCTCTTTGCCCGCCTGTGGAATGTCTATCAGGTAGGCGTGTATGTACCGGAGCAGAATTTTGCGCTCATGGGCATGGCGGGCTTGATTACGGGCGTGATGCATGCCCCGCTTACGGGCATCTTCCTCATCGCCGAACTCACGGGCGGCTATCAGCTCTTCATGCCGCTGATGATTGTGTGCATCTCTTCGTTGCTCACCATCAGCATTTTTGAGAGCCACAGCATCTACGCCCTTCGATTGGCCAGGGAGGGCAAGTTGCTCACCCACCATGTAGACCGTTCGGCGCTTACGCTGATGAGCATGCAGAGCATGGTTGAGAAGGATTACCATCCTATCAGTCCCGATCTGCCGATGAGCAAGCTGGTGAGCGAGATTTCAAGAAGTAACAATAACTTTGTTCCGGTGTTGGATGATGCCGGTGTACTGAAGGGCGTGATAGATATCACCCGTCTGCGCCACATCATCTTCCGCACGGAACTGTATAATCACTTCAAGGTGAGCCAGCTGATGATTCAGCCGTCGGCAACCCTGGGCGAGAACGAGCGCATGGACGAAGTGATGGATAAGTTTGATAAAACCGATGCCGCACAGCTGCCAGTGGTAGATGTCAACGGCGTGCTGAAGGGCTATATCAGCCGCACCAAGATTTACGAGGTATATCGCAAGATTGTGGCGGATATGTCGGCTGAATAAAATTTTGAAAAAATGGAGAAGAAAGATTTAAGAATCATATTCATGGGAACCCCGGAGTTTGCGGTGGAATCCCTCAAGCGCCTGGTAGAGGGCGGATATAACGTGGTGGCTGTGGTTACCCAGCCCGATAAGCCTGTGGGCAGACATCAGGACACGCTGCAGCCATCTCAGGTAAAGCAGTATGCGCTTTCGCAGGGCCTGCCAGTGTTGCAGCCGGTGAAGATGAAAGACCCTGAGTTTGTGGAGCAGTTGCGCAGCTATCAGGCCGATTTGCAGGTAGTAGTAGCCTTCCGCATGCTGCCGGAGGTGGTATGGGCGATGCCTAAGTATGGCACCTTCAATGTGCATGCCGCCCTGCTTCCACAGTATCGTGGTGCAGCCCCAATCAACTGGGCAGTGATCAACGGCGAGAAGGAGACGGGTGTCACCACCTTCTTCCTAGACCACGACATCGATACCGGTCGCATCATCATGCAGAAGCAATTCCCTATTCCGGAAGAAGCCAATGTGGAGTATGTATATGATGGCCTGATGCATCTGGGTGCCCAACTGGCACTGGAAACCATCGATGCCCTGATCGCAGCCGATGGCAACATTGCATCCATTGCCCAGGAAGAACTGATGGGCGAGGGCGTGGAGTTGAAATCAGCCCCAAAGATTTTCAAGGACACCTGTCGCATAGATTTCCACAAGCCAGCCAAGCAGGTTCACGATTTCGTGCGTGGTCTTTCGCCATATCCTGGAGCCTGGACGGAGATCAAGAAGAAGGCACCGGTGGTTATCTTTGAGGATACGGATGGCGAGATGCCAGAGGCTACGTCTCATCCTGCGCAGAAGAAGAGTGTGGAGAAGGTTCAGGTGTTGAAGATTTTCAAGACCCAGCAGTCTGAAGAACATCGTGGTGCAGCGCCAGTAGGTTCTTTGAGAATTTTTGAGAAGAAGTTGCAGGTAGCGTGTCTTGATCATTGGCTCAACATCCAGGAGCTCCAGCTTTCGGGCAAGAAGCGCATGGATGCCGCCGCCTTCCTCAACGGCATGAAGGACATCGCCTATTATGAGTGCCAGAAGGGAGATGAAGATAATTTTTAATTCATAGTAATATGACCAGAGAAGAAGATATTAAGAATGCAGTGGAATGCATGCGAAAGGGTGGAGTGATTCTCTATCCTACAGATACCGTATGGGGCATCGGTTGTGATGCCACCAATCCGGAGGCTGTGAAGAAGGTGTACGAGATTAAGAAGCGTGATGATTCCAAGGCGCTGATTTGTCTCATTGATTCAGCCGACCGCATGGCGCGTTATTTCCGCAACGTGCCTCAGGTGGCATGGGATTTCATCGATGCTGCGATGCCGGTGAAGCCTACCACCATCATCCTGGATGATGCCAATGGTGTGGCGCATAACCTGGTAGCCGAGGATGGAAGTCTGGCGATGCGAGTTACTTACGAGGAGTTCAGCAAGCAGCTCTGCTACCGTTTCCAGAAGCCTATAGTAAGCACGAGTGCCAATGTGAGTGGCGAGCCGGCAGCCCAGAACTACCGCGATATTTCCGAAGAGATTCTGAATGCCGTGGATTACGTATGCTGGACTCGTCGCCAGGAGCACAAGCCTCACCAGCCATCCAGCATCGTAAAGATAGCGAAGAATGGTGAAGTGAAAGTAATTAGATAAAGTTCCGCCTAGCGAAATGCAATCGCCTAGCGGGGTTCGTTTTCTATATATAAAAAAGAGGTGCATCGCAAGAAGTCTTTCTCTTGCAATGCACCTCAATTTTTTTATCCTATAATGATACTATCTTCTACAGATGGAAGTTGATTTCCTTGAGCCATGCCTTGGTATCAAAACAAGGACACTCCTTCTTGACACCAGGCAAATCGCGGTGGCCCAGGATGGTGGCATCAGGATAATCCTGAGCCAGAGAATACAGCAGCTCCTCAAGCGTAATCTTCTGCGCCTCAGTGCGCGTATCCGCAGGATGACCATTCTTGTCCAAGCCACCCTCATAGCAGATGCCAATGCTATGCAGGTTGTAGTGACGGGCATGCGCACCCACCTTGTCCTCATGACGGCAAGGATACAGGGTGCCGTCCTTGGTGATGTAATAGTGGTAACCAATCTCTGCGAAGCCACGAGCCTTGTGGCACGCCTCCAGATCCTCAATGCTGAAGTTCTGGTTCACACGGGTAGCGCTGCAATGCACTACAATCAAATTAATCGTTCTTCTACATTTCATTTTCTTTTTCTTTTTTAATGGTTCAACTTAGTGTTCTTTTTCTCTCAAGGCCTTTCACTCAAGGCCTTTCTCAAGCCATCTCACATCATTTACAAGCCCTTGCAACTCTGTACACAGAAGGCGCTGATGATGGCAGTTAATACCGTGATGGTAAAATTAATCAATTTCTTAATAGTCTCTTTCTTCATTTGTTATCCCTTTCCTTTTTTTGTTGTTACAATGCCGAGTTTACAATACCCTGGTTACAATACAATGTGCTCGTTGTCGCCGTTAGATCCGCTGTCGCCGCCAGAGGTGCCTGAATCGTCCTTGCCGGTTCCTCCTGAAGTGTTATCACCCGTTGATGAACCTCCCGAAGTGTTATCACCCGTTGATGAACCTCCCGATGGAGTATTGCCTCCACCGTTCGAACCTCCGCCATCAGTTCCTCCGCCATCAACAACAATCACTCCCTTGTCCACTCTCTTGATAGTGGCATCGAGGTTCAAGCTGGCAGAAATCAAGTTACCCGTGGCGCGGGCTCTCGACTTCACTCCGGCAATGTTCTTGGCAGCCGACCACTCGCCAATGCTCTTGGCACCCATCTTGTTCTTGATGCCCAAGCTGAAGATCGCCAGGTCGTTGATCTTCACTGCAATGCCCTGCAGGTTCAACTCTCTGATGCAGTTCACGGCGTCGGTAAGCATACCCTTGATGGCACCCTTTGAGAATGGGGTGTTGTGTGACGACATGTGCTCTGCCAACTTGTCGAGATCATAAGTCTCGTTAACCACTGGATATGCGTAGTACAAACCATACGCATTCGGCATCTTCTTGTTCTTGTTCTGTTTCAATACTACCTGAATCATACTTTTTCCCTTTCGCGTTAAAATTGTTAGTTAATTTAGTTTTAGTAACTCTCCAGTTGATGCATCTCCTTCTGAATTACGATGCAAAGATACGGCTTTTTTTCGACTCACTCTGAAGATTCGCGAAGATTCGCGAAGATAAGCAAAAAAAAAATCGAAAAAACTAAAAAAAAGTTTGGGAAACCCTTACGGATCCCCCAAATATTCAAAAATTAGCTCCTTTTGCCTCGGAGTAAATCCCCAGCTTCTACTGTTGTAACCATCTGCCTGAAGCTGTTCCATGAGTCCCTTGCATTGCTTGATCCAAACCATCAAGTGCTTTTCGGCACTCTCAGGTTTGGCATCAGGGAAGTAGAGATGAGCGATGGCTCTCTTGCTATATTGATTTGGCATACTCTCTAACTTGTTTCGGATTCAGAAATGACTTAGATAGAAATCTCAGTGACTTAGATAGAATCCTCAGTGACTTAGATAGAAATCTCAGTGACTTAGATGGAATCATGAAATATGATCGTTCGGATTGTAGTTCGAATACATCGCCACTTCCGCACCGCTCTTTTCCACCACGAGCCAGAAATTTCCCGTACGTCGGTGTTCACTCTTGAAACCAAGTCTCGCCATGATGCTGCCGATACTCTGGTTCGACATGTTCTGGCGCAAGGCAGGGTTGGTGCAGATCTTTTCCATGATCTCTGCTGTGGTAACCGACTTGATGAACCTGGGCTCTGTTGACTCATCCGGGATACGGAAAAAACGCAATATCTGCTCCTCTGCAAAGTTGGAAACCATGAAGAGGCGATTGTGCTTACGCATCTTCTCCACATCCTCGAAAGTCTGCCAGTATACCCAGCCGTCCTCTCGGGGCTTGTCCTTCGATACACTCTGACCCAGAGCCACAGCCTGAGAGTAGAGACCCTCGTAGTTGATAGTCTTCTCTCTAGGGCTCACAATCTTGGTCACAATCCATGGCGAGAAACGGCGGTTCTCCACATCGGTGATGATGTGCTGCTGGTTGCTCGTTCCGCAGAGCGAAGCACGGTGCTCCAGCTCAGAGCGGTACTTGTCATAAGGCCGGCGGAAGGAGAACACCTCCTTGGTCATGTTGCTCTTGAAGGCACTCAGGTTTCTGCCGAATATCGCCTCAAACTCATCCAGGTTCACACTTGCCTTGGAAGCCTGAGCCTCCATGGCATCCTTGTCCAGATAGTTGCTGGTACTGTCGTTCAGATAGTAAGTCTTGAGGCATGGAGGGAGCAGGGCACCCAGAATGGTGGTCTTGTAGATGCCGCCCTTGCCCACCAGAATCAGCATCGACTGGTTCACGAAGTGAGGATTCACCCATGCCACCACCATCGACACAAACCACTTTCGGAAATATTCCACAAACTCCTCCTGGGTGTGGCTATACTCCGGACGTTCTTCCACCGTGATTCGCATGGCAAACTCCCTGATGTAATCAGTCTGCCCGTCCCACTTCGGCAGACTGCGCAGATAGTGGTCCAGCGGATTGAAAGGCTGGCTGTAGTCGCTGGTCACGATGTCCCCCAGTTTCTGCACACTGGTATGAATGCCCTTCAGGTCCATCTCCATCCAGATGGAGTGCAGAATGTCGTCACTCACATCGGTATACTTCAGGTACTTGCCATCCTTCACCATGCGGCTCATCACCTGATACTTGCCGGTAACCATGTTGTGAACGAACTCGTAGTTTTGGTCGAGCCACTGTCTGATGAGCTTCAGCGTGGCCTGAGCCGGATAGCCCTCGCCCTTGGAGTAGAAGTGCCATTTGCCGGCAAGTTCCCCATGGTTCTTGTACACACTTCTCACCACGCTAGCCGTCTCGGCATACTGCTGCGAGAACTCGGAGGTGGCATACTGCAGCGCCTTCTCCTCCTCGATGCCGTATTTCAGGCAGCAGTAGGCAAAGCTGGTAACATACTCGTTGTGCTGATGCTCCTCGAATCTTCTGCCCCAGCTCTCAATCATCACCTTGATGTGGGGAGCTGCCTCCTCGATGCTAGGGGTGTAACCGGCTTTCTTCTTGCGGGTCTTGCTGCTCTTAGGTCTGCCGCCCTTGTTTTTCTTCTTCTCGTTCTTGATGCGTTCCTGGGTATCCTTCAGCTCGCCGGGAGTGAGCTTCAGGGGGATAGCATTCCAGTTGAAGTAGGCAGCAGGGTCGTGGGCAAGACCGCAGAGTCTGCCGATGTCGGTGGCCTGCTGGTCGGCCTCCCAGTCGAGCAGGGTGTTGTAGAAGCCGATGGCCTTTCTGATCATGGCGTTGAAGAGTTCCACGATGGTGAGGTCGCAGTTCTCGGCTCTGTCGTATCCCACGATGATGCGGATACCCTGTCCGCTGATGGTGTGGTAGACGGCGAGGGCATAGGCCGACTGGCATGCAGCATTGAACATGCTTTCGATCTGTTCAGCCGAGGCATCATGGATGTCGTAGTCCAGGGCAATCATTCGGGTCTCCGCCTTCACGTTGTCGAGGGTTCTGCCTCTGCCGTCATACTGCAGTGAGGCAGCGATGGCAGGGCCTAGAGGCTTGAGCTCGTCGGCATAGCTCTTGCTGATGGCCATTCTCTTGCGATAGGCCATGGTTAATGAACTTACCATGGAGTCTTTTGTGATGAGGCGCTCCAGGTCTTCTCTACTGGCGAGAGGCATGCTCTCGGTACTCTTGAGTGATGCGAATAGTGACGGCATCACGGCGTCATTAAGAGTTTGTTTCATAACTCAAGTTTTTTAGGTTTGTAAAATATTTCGTAGTCGGCTGGAGAATTTTGCCTCTTCGGTCGGCCATTTTTCTGTGAATGCAAGGCTGTGATGTGAAGGCATGGTCTCAAAAAACTAGTTTTTCAATACCAAAAACCTCTATGTAAAACCCTGATATTCATTTCGTTTACCTTTATAACACGCTGTATATACAAAAGTTCAGGACCCTAGGGTTCACATCACACTCTCGAATCAGCGGTCATTCGGGTAGGTTTTCGGTTGCAAAAGTAGTTTTTTCCGGCGGGTTTCACAATAGTTCCATGCTGCCCACTAGCTCAAATTGGCCAAAAAAATGCCTTGTTTTAAGAAAAATTAAGTCCTGTTTACAGTTGTTTAGGAAAGAATGAGTGCTAAAAGTGTCCATATTTTGGTAGGGAAAGTGTACCTTTGTGCGTAGACAATAAACAGAAGAGCAATGATAAGTGGTTCAAACATGCCATGCAAGGGCGAGTGGAATTTACTTACTAAACTTGAATAGAAACATCTATATTTTATAAACAAAATTAAATATTTTAAATTATGGCAACAAATCAAAATGAAGGAAATGTACCGATGGTTAAAGTGTGTAAATTTTTCAAGGATTTTTTTGATGAGGAAGTGAAAGGTAAGAAGCGTCTCACTGGCGCAAGTTTGAAGCGTGACTATGGTGTTACAAGAAATTGTCTTGACAACCTTAAAAATGGTCATGAAATGTTTACCGGTAGCATGAATAAGATAGGTTGTGCCTATCTCGAGCAGTTTCCTACGCAAAAAGAGCGATTCCGGCAGGTTATCAAGCTGTTGGATGTACAGCGCGAACAGGATATTGAGAACTATGGACCGGATGGTTCTCCTTTCACTGTCACCTTCAAGGATATTCTTGATTTATATATTCTTGAAGAGGCTGAGAAACTCGCAAAGACCTACGACCATAAAGAGCTGATGGAGAAACTGCATCAGCAGCTGATTAAAGATGGCCTGTTGTTGGATTGATATTCTGACTGTTATCTGTACAAAAAAAATCTGCCCCTCTGCTTCACAGCAGAAGGGCAGTAAATTCACGTTTACATGCATCGCATTTTAATACATCAGCTTACGTAAAATGTAAACGTGCATTCGCAATTGATTAAACTTTATCTTACTTACTAACTAATCAACTCTATATCTATTTACCATCAACGGCCATTATAGATGAACACTGATGAACCTGGCAGATTCAATGTCAGAGGAGTATCAATGTCGATAGGCTTGTTGATAGGCATACCCTGCAATTCAGCCTGGCTGAAGGCATGGGTCAAAGTAATCTTTCCACGAACATAAGAAGGTATCTCCAACGCCTCTCTCAGGGTTGTGGTGAAGCTCTGTGCACTGGTAGAAGGGTTACGCAAGGTGAGCACACTCTTCTTGCCGTTCCATGCAGCCCAGCCATATACATTTGCCTTCTTGCCATCCCATGGATTGCCACCAACCCAGTGGGCATCTGGCAATACGTCGGCCTGTTCCTGCTGCCACTTGATGCACTCTGCCAAGTCTTTCCACAACGCTCCTGCGTTGCCCTGGTTGTCCTTGATTTCGTCCATCAGCTTGTAGTCGTTGTACAGCTCAACCATGCCCGAACCACAGGCAAAGGCACAGCGCATTTCACGAACGATTCCGTCGTAATCCATGTTCTTGGAAACGGCACCCCAACGGCTCAGGATGAATCCGTGAGTCATCAATGTGTTGATAGGGCATACTGGTGATCTCTGAATGAAGTTCTGATATACCAGGCGGTCGCGATAGGTAATCCAGCGCTCACGGTCGGTGCCCTGGTCACCTGCCTCACCGTAATCACCCTCCTGGCGCCATACAGCATCTGTGAAGTGGAACCAGAATGGAGAAGCCCAGGTTCCTACAGTAGTGTTGAGGAAGATGTCTGGACGCTTCTGGCGTACGGCACGCTCGATGCTGATGATGGCCTCGGCATTCTCCTCGCCTCTGGTTCCTTCGTCAGGACCGATGGCTGAAGCCTGGGCACTGATACCATCAAACTTGAAGAAGCGGAAGTCGTAACGGTCGATCATGTTGGTGCAGCAACGGATGAAGAAGTTGTAGTAATCTTCGTTGCTCAGCTGCATGCCACCCTTAGAACGCCAGTAGGCACGGCGATACTCGCCCGACTGGCCATAACCGCCCACAGGACCCAGCCAGGCACCGATACCTGTGCCCATCTGCTTAGCCTCGTTGGCTGGCTCATCGAATCCGTTAGGGAAGTTAGGATTGAAGGTCCAGGTTCCATACTGGTCCCAACCGTCATCCCAAACGAAGGCCTTTGGAGCCATCTGATATTTATCATAGAAATGTGTCTTCCAGTGACTTACCACGTCGGCACACTGTTCTACGGTCATGTTTCCTTTGTAAGAAGGAGCTGGTGCGTTGTTGCGGTCGATGTTCAACTCATACCATGAGATATAGACCGGATAAGGTCTCCAAGCCACAGCTCTTTCACGCTCGCTGTAAGCCAGGAAAGAGCGGCGCAACTGCTTAGGCGCAACCAAGCCCACTACAGAACTGATGTTCCATGTTTTGCCAGCTTTTAAAGTGGTGTTTCTTCTCCATAAGCCTTCTATGTGGGTAGCATTGCCTTCATCCTTGCAGGAATTCAGACCCATTGGAGTTTCCAGACCAGCAAAGATATGATTGCTTGCCAGGATGGCACCACGGGTATTACCCACCACTTCTGGAGCGGTGTAGGCACTGTTCTTGGCTACCAGGTAGTTCATTGCCACGATACCCTTCATAGGTAAATCTTTGGCAGCCTGGATATCCATTTCAGTGCGCAGATAGTGCGAGCCGTTTCTCAATACGGCGCGCCAAACGATAGAAAGTTCTTCGTATGTAAAACGAGCTTCCAGAGCCTTGCCCGCATAACGGAGAGATGCTGTTGCTGCAGATGGATTCTCTGCCAGGGTTACCATCTTTACATCTTCCAGTTTCATCTCGGATGCGGTAATGGTTTTGCCGTCTCCCAAGAGAACCTTAAACAACTCTGTGTCAGGCTGCAGTCCCAGCTCAGAACAGCCGTTGAAGTAGAGTTTGCCACCTGTGTTGATGAAAGAGGCTTTCAATACCTTGTTGGCCAGCTGGTAGCTGTTTGACTTCTGGGTGATTTTAGCTACACCCGGTTGCTTTTTCTGGGGAAAGATGACAGCTTGTGCCCAACTTCCCATACACAGAGTTAGTGGCATTATAAGAGTAAGTGCCAGCTTTAATAAATTGTTTTTATTCATACTAATAATAAGTTGAAGCCCCTTGAAAAAAAGGGAGACACCATAAGCGGATGGTGTCTCCCCTTGCGTGACTTAAATTATTTTGTTAATGTACATGTAATGGTCCACACCTTGGTCTCTCCATTGGCAGCCTTTACTGCATACTTGTGTGGAGTAGTCCAGTCGGCTGGAGCACCCAACTTTGGAGAACCTTCAACAGGAGTCATTACCGCAGCTGATGAAATCTGTACTGCAACAACGATGTTGTTGAGATTCACATTATTCTTCTCCTTTTCAGAGAAGTTTGTAGGAACTGCAAATGTCAGGTTGCAGGTAGCAGCCTGGGCATCGATAGCCTCTGCTGTCTTCTGCAATTGCTTCTGGATAACCTGAGGCTGTCCGCTGGCATTAATCTTGTCTTCTCCAATGTAACGATACCAGGCATAGCCTGCAGTAATGTCATTGCCATCGTATGTTGGAAGGTCTTTGAGATCGCTCTCAAGACAAGAACTGAAACTGAGTGCCATGACGAGCATGGCAAGTATGATTTTAATGAATTTCATATTTTCAACGTTTATTTATGATTTATAAATATGAATTTATATCTGCTTCTGCTTGCAGATTACCAGCCCTCGTTCTGCTGGTGATCGAGATCGTATGCCTCGCGCTTGTCAAGGAATGACTGAGCGATTGGGAACAGATAACGCTTGGTGGTAAACTGGCGCTGTGCACTACCGAGCAATGTAAGCTGGTTGACGAGAAGCTGGCTGCGGTCGCGAGAGATTTCCATCTTATATACAGGGCGGTCGAGATCGTAGATGATGTCGCCTGCCTCACGTCCGTGGTTAGCATAGCCGCCATACTTACCCCAGCGGAGATAGCTGAAGTAGATATCACCATTCTCGTTAGCCATTTCTACACGGCGCTCACGGATGTAGTCTGCCCAAGCTGCTTCCTCTGTTGTTGCTGTTGAAGGAGCAATCTTGCCGTGCTTAACTCGTGTGGCGTTGAGAGCCTTTACTGCATTAGTTACATCGTGCTTCAGCAGATAAGCCTCTGCAAGGTTCATGTAAGCCTCGCCGGTGCGGCACATCACGTAGTGGAGCTGTACCAGACAGTCGAAGTATGCACGTGGCTCTGGATTCTCGATGTTAGACTTGCGCCAGTAGTAACCGGTTGTGGTGTTGTACCAGCCACCGTCTTCCTTATCACGTACACCCATAGAGCAGTTACCGCCAAGGTTTGTCTCTACTGTCTCACCAATCCATGAACAGCCATCATAAACGATAGATGATGCGAAACGAGCATCACGTCCGCTGTACATCAGTTCAGAAATGTTGCGTGTTGAGCCTGCCTTCAACTTGCCGTAATGCAGGTTGGTAGGATAAGCCGTGTTGAGCTGCTGGAAGTCCTGAGGAGTAGGCATGCGGCGTGCATTACCGTTCTCCTGCTCGTAAGCGTCGAGCTGACCTTCTGTTGTTACTGTGTTTGGATCGATAGACTCAACATTCTCCTTGTACTGAGAAGTCTCGTTCCAAGGAAGTGCTTCACCGGTCTTCTCATCAGTTACGAGATACTGGTCAACCAAGTCCTGTGTTGGGAAGTAGATTGCCCAGCCTTCATAAGTGCGTCCGTTAGGATTCTTGAAGTGAATAGGACTCTTAGAGTTGATGCAGTCATCCTGTGAGATGTTAGGATAGGTGCGGATCAGCTCCTCATAATCACCAATCTTGGTGTTAGCCTTCAAACGGTAGTAACCCCAGAGAATTTCAGCATTGGTTTCGTCTGTCTCGTTGAACAGACCACCGTAATTGTCAGAGAGTGAACAGTTCTGAGTAACATCAGAAGCGTAGGTAATCACCTTGTCAAGGTATTCAGCCTTCTTGGTGTAAGCGTATGCCTGGAGGCAGGCACGGCTCAACAGCAACTCGGCTGCATACTTGGTAGGCTCACCTGGCTGTGCCTCAACAGGCATGTTAGGGATGGCAGCCTCCAAATCCTCTACTACCAACTTGTAGCTTTCATCTACGCTGGAAGTCATAGGTACTCTTGCCTTTTCTTCCTGATCTGCCTGGATGACAGATGTGATAGGAACGAAGCGTCCCATCTTGCGGGTCAAATCGTAGAACACAAGTCCACGGAGGAAGCGGCCCTTGGCTATGATTTCAGCCTTTTCGCCTTCTGTCATGGTAGAAGCCTGAGCTTTCTCAATAATCATATTGCAGCGACGGAGCAAGCTAAAGCGGCTGATTCCGAAATCAGAAGTTCTGTCGATGCCAAGCTCTGTGGCTATGCCATCAATACCCTCACCTACCTGAGAGCATCTTACTCCGTTTGGAGTGCGGGATTCCCATCCTACACAGGAAGAACTTCCTGTGAACATGTTGATTACATTGTCGTATGTGGCATTCACAAAGGCATTGGCAGTAGCCTTTGAGCCCCAAACCGTAGCCTCGTCGAATGTCGTTGTTGGATGAGTATCCATTGTATCTTGGCAGGAAGCGGCGGTCAGTGCCAGAACGCCGAACATTCCTATTTTAATAATATTCTTTATCATAACTAATTAAAATCCTAAGTTTACAGTTAATGCAAGTACTCGCTCTACAGGATAGCCATATCCTTCGGTTGATGAGTTTTCAGGGTCAAGACCATACTTGGTTGCCTGAGAAATGGTGAAGATGTTCTGACCTGAGATACCCACCTTGGCACGGGTCAACCAGCTTACACCGCGAAGCAATACGTGCTTGAAGTCGTAACCGAACTGGAAGTCCTTCATACGGAGATAAGCACCGTTTACCAGCCAGAAGTCGCTATACTGGTAGTTGTTGTTGGCATTCAAACCAGTGTTGGCCATCAAGCGTGGATACTTGGCGTTGGTATTGCCTGGTGTCCAGCTATCTTCCTGGTACTTGTAAGCTACAGGCAACTGACCAGCCTGACCGGTCTGCATGGTTGTTACACCAGAGAGGTACATATCGAACGCTGTAGAACCCTGGAAGAGCATGCTCAGATAGAATCCCTTATACTGGAAGTTCATATTGATACCATACTGTCCGCGTGGAGTGTGGTTCTTACCCAGACGGCGCTTATCGCCGTTGTCAATCATACCGTTACCATTGATGTCGGCATACTTCACGTCACCCGCTGTCAGATAACCTGAGTTCAGGGCGCTGTTTACACCAGGGCTGTTGAGAACGTCGTTTGCGTCCTTGTAGTAACCCAAGTTCTTCAGCATGGCATCGTAGTAACCCTTCTGCTGCTGGCTGCGAGTGTATGGGTTCATGTAAGAACTCTCAGCCTCGTCTCTATTGAGTGCCCAGAGAGCATCAAAGTAAGTGAGGTTAGCAGAAATATCGTATTTCAACGCACCGATGTTGCTGCGCCAACCCAACTGTACTTCCCAACCTGCACGGCGGTACTCACTGTCTGACTTGATTCGTGGCAAGCCGATACCGATAGCGGTATTCAGATAGCTTTCACCCGTTGGAGTGGTCAGATAACCCTTGGTAGAGTAGTAGAAGTAATCAAGCGAACCGTAGAGTCGGTTGTTCAACGAAGCGAAGTCGAAACCGATATCTGTCTGGCGTGTGGTGTACCAGGTAAGGTCTGGAGAAGGAAGACTACCCTCTGAGAATCCTGGCACATACTTGTTCTTGATTACGTAAGCCTGGTTGTTCAAGTTATATGATGTGAGATAACCAAAGCGTCCGGCACTGCTGTCGAGACCAGTCTCACCATAAGAAGCACGGAGCTTCAAAGAGTTGATGATGTTCTTCTCTACGAGAGGCTGCATGAACTTCTCACTTGAAACAACCCATCCTAAAGCACCACTGAAGAAGGCACCCCAACGGTGACCTGGAGCAAAGCAGTCGGAACCGTCGTAACGGAGGCTACCCTCTACGTAATACTTGTTGTCGTAGTTATACTTAGCCTGTCCAATCCATGCAGCACGGCCTAACTCAGCCTCGCTACCGCCATTGGTCATATCATTAGCAGGACCTACGCCCATCTGGTCGATAGGGAAGTCGTAGTTTACACGCTGAGCGCTGTAAGACTCGCCCTTCTCGTAATACTGCTCGAAACCGCCGATAGCTGAAACGCTATGCTTGCCAAACTGCTGTGCATATTCTACGAATGCCTGATTGGTGTAAGAATAACCTGTGCTTGAGTTGTGGTAGAGCTGTGGCTTACCAGCATACTGTGCAACGTCTGATTCCCAGTCATACTGAGCAGCATCCTTTCTCCACTGCTTGGTAGAAGTGCCGTAGTAGCGGTAGTTGCTAGCCAGACGAACTCGCAAGCCATCTACCCAGAGGCAGTTCCAGATTAACTCGCCCTTACCGTTCACTACGTTGGTAATACCGCGGTTGTAACCTGCATCCTTAGCTGTTTCTGCCACAGGGTTATCGGTAACATTATATGGAAGACCATACTTGTTGACACCTGGAGTCAATGGAGACTTGTTCTTGATGTGTGAGAATACATTGTAATAACTGCTTGATGTAGAAGTATATGGATGTGTATCCTCCTGGCGGTATCCGTCGATGGCAACGTTTACCTGCAAACCGATAGGCTTAATCTTGGTGTTCTCAGCGAGACGGAATGTGGTACGCTTCATCCAGTGATTATCGCTACGGTAGAGAGAGTTCTGATCAATATGTCCCAAAGATACATAGAACTGGTTGGTCTCAGAACCACCTGTCAAGCGTACGGTGTGCTTGGTCTGAGGAGCCCAATCTCTGAGTACGAGATCTCTCCAGTCGGTATCACCAAAGTTCAATGGGTCTGAGCCATCACGCATTTTCTGGATAGCCTCTGCTGTGAACACATCGTTCTTTGCACCATTCAAAAGGTCGTTGTTCTTGGCGATGTTAGCCCACTCTGCACGCTCGTAAGAGTGCATCTGCTTTGGCCAGTTGCTTGGCTGAGAGAAAGACATATTGAAGTCGTAATCGATGCTGATTCTACCAGCCTTACCGCTCTTGGTAACAACCTGTACGATACCGTTAGAAGCACGGGAACCGTAAACAGCTGTAGCAGAAGCATCCTTCAGGATAGACATAGACTCAATATCGTCTGGAGAAAGGTTACGGAAGTCAACGTCGCTGCGAACAACACCGTCGATGACGTACAAAGGAGTACCACCACCACGGATACTGATAGATGGAGTAGCGTTGACACCACCACCGTTTGCCTGTACGATCAAACCAGGAGAACGACCAGCCAAACCCTGTGCGATGTTGGTAACAGGGATGTTTGACATTTCATCTGCCTTTACAGTTGAAACGGAAGCAATCAGGTCGCGCTTTTTAGAGCTACCATAACCTACAACCACAACCTCGTCGAGGCCCTGAGTATCCTCAGAAAGAATAACATCGAGGTCTTTACCTGCCCACTTGATTTCACGAGTGATGTAACCAATATAGGTAATTTCAATAGCAGTACCCTTGTTTACACCAGAGAGGGTAAAATTGCCGTCCAAATCGGTAACGGCAGCATTCTTAGTACCTTTCACTGATACAGATGCACCAATAATAGGCTCACCGGCAGCATCCTTTACCACACCCTTACAAACAGCACCTTGCTGTGCAATCATAGTTGCACCCAATGTGTTTGAGGTAGAAACAGTACTCGCATTGGCGCCACCTACTATAATCGTAGATAGTAATAGGGTCATGCCAAACTGACTTTTTTTGCTCATAATTGTTTGGTTTTAATTGTTATATTATGTAGTTTTATAGAGATAATCAGATTCTTAATTATATAATTGTCTGACTAAGTTTATATATTGATTCAATTAATGATTCTTATTGCTTAGCTTATTATATTTTAATAATTGGTTGCAAATTTACGATAAATTTTAATAAGTTGTCTAAAAAAAGGTTAATAAATGCAAATGGGGCGAAAAAACATATAAAACTTGCTTTTTCGCCCCTCTTTATCCTTTTTATATAATGTGGGGAAGCTAGAGAAGTTATCACTCAGAATAACTTTTAAAACATTACGCAAATATGAACAAGTACATTCCTTATAACATTACATGCCCGTTGGCATCCTGCAGCCGAAGTAAGCGCAGTTCGACTCAATCGCCCGCAGGGACGCCTGGCGGAAGACTTTCTTTTAAACAAACAAATCATCCATCGTAATCTGTTTCTGTACGATGTCGCTATGTTTGTTCTGCTTCAATCCGAAAGAAGTAATCAATGTGAGGAGAAGCGATTTGGAAGTCTTCGTCTCTTCAGTGAAGATACGAAGTTTCTCCTGCAATTTCTCCTCATATTCCTTGCTGATTTCGAATTCGCTCTTGTAGAATTTCATCTCACAGATGTTGATGGTTTCATCTTTCCGGTCTATCAGCAAGTCTATTTGAGCTCCCTTTTCTGTGTTGCTGCTTCGCCATGAGCAAACCAAGGTCTGTACTCCCGAAATTCCCAGGGCATGCTTGATTTTGTCTATATGGTTTAGACAAAGCATCTCAAACGACAGTCCTGCCCAAGTATGGTATAGCTGACTGTTCTGGGAGGATGACCAGAAACTGGAATCCTGATACTTGTTATGTCTGATGAACCGGAAGTAGAAGAGCGTATAGAAATCTACTAACTGAAATAAGGTGTTTCGCTTTTGGCGAATGTCGGAAGTCATCTTGTTGGTAGTGCTGAATGGTTCATACAGACGGATGAATCCGCATTGTTCCAATTCTTCCAGTACAGTAGAGAAGGCTCCGTTATCTTTTCCTCCCGATGCTTTGACCAGTTCCTGTCGGGTCATACCCATTCCTTTGGTAGCAAGGGCAGTAACCACGGCGATATGGCCGGCTGATTTCTTAAACAAAGCTCTGTATAAGTCGTTGAATTCATCTTTCAGTTCTGCATTGTCTGCGAAAAACAGCTGGTCGATGTTCTGTGTCAGACTTTTCGATTTATCCATCATAGACAGATAATAAGGTATTCCTCCCATAATCATATAGCATTCTGCTATCTGTTTTCGGCTGTAGCCGAAGTGGTAAGCCTTGAAGTATTCTTCGCATTCGTGCAGAGTGAATGGTTTTACGATCAGATGATGGGTCAGTCGGTTGTGCAAGCCACCACGGTTGCGAATCAGGTTGTTGATCATCCAGGATGTGGCTGATCCGCAAACGATGAGTTTGATGTCGTTGCGCAGTACAGCCCAGCTGTTCCAGAAGTTTTCCAGTGCAGGTATGAATCCCGATTTGGCGGTATCCATCCATGGCAATTCATCGATGAATATGACTTTCTTGCTTTCCGGAAGTGTTTCTATGTATTGTGACAAGGCATAGAATGCCAGCAGCCAGCTCTTGAACGTCTGCAGAGTGGTGGAGTGGGTATATTTTTGCAGGGCAATGCTGAAGTTGACAAGCTGTTCGCCTTTGGCAACTCCGTTCATTCCTGTCATGAAGAAGGCAAAATGATCCTCTACGGCTTTTCTGATGAGAAAAGTCTTGCCTACACGTCGTCTTCCATAGACGGCGATAAACTCTGATTTATCGGAGTTTATATATTCATTGAGCAGTTTGAGTTCTGCTTCTCTTCCTATTAGTCTCTGTTCCATATCTTTCGTTATTTTCTGCGCAAAGATATAAAAAAATCCCCATTAGCGCAAATTATTCGCGGATAATCTGCGCTAATGGTATGAAAAAAGCACGTTAGCGCAGATTATCTGTGCGAAACTTGAGTCTTTTTGAAAAGATAATAAAACTTAAAAAGCTGCCTATTATGCTACATTCTAACATGAAAACTGTATCTTTGCAAAATCTATCAGTATATTGGCTGCCTGATGGGGGCAATACGGTAGATGAAAGAATGTGGTGAATAATAACTAAAATGGTAAAATATGAAATCTATTAACTTGATTATCTTGTTTTTGATGGCTGTGTTGCCGACCTATGCTCGTGGCAACCTGCACAATCTGCAGCAACAGCAAGAAAAGAAAAAGAAAGAGCATAAAGTAGAAATTTATGGTGACGTGAAAGATTCGTTTACCCAAGCCTATCTGAAGGCTTTTGTCACGGTGATGGACAAGGACAGCAACGTGATAGATACCATGACTACGAGTGGATGGGAAAAACACCTCTTTTATCATACTCAAGTCCCAGCACGTCCCGCTACTTATATCGTCAAGGCAGAGTGTGAAGGCTATGAGACGAACAGTATCAATCATACCATCAAATACATAGCACGCAATAAAAGTTTCTTATTTCCTTCGCTTTTGCTCAAGAAGAAATTCAATCAGGATGTTGCCCTCGATGACGTGGTGGTGACTGGCACCAAGGTGAAGCTGGCTTACCGTGGCGATACGCTTGTCTTTAACGCCAGCGCATTCAATGTGCCTGATGGCTCCATGCTCGACGCTCTTATCAGACAGATGCCGGGAGCTGAAATGAAGAGTAATGGCGATATTTACGTGAACGGCAAAAAGATAGATTATCTGCTCCTTAACGGAAAAGACTTTTTCAAGGGAAAGAACCAGGTGATGCTTGACAACCTTCCTTACTATACCGTAAAGGAACTGAAGGTGTATGACCGTTCTTCTGAGAAAAGCCGACTCATGGGGAAGGAGATGGAGAAGAAAGACTATGTGATGGATGTGGCCCTAAAGCGTGAGTACTCCCGTGGATACATCGCCAACATGGAGGCGGCGGGGGGTAGCGAAGACCGCTACCTGGCTCGTCTCTTCGGACTCTATTACACAGACAATTCACGAATCTCAGTATTCGGCAACATGAATAACAAGAACGAAACACGAAGACCGGGAAGTCAGGGCGACTGGTCGCCTTCCAACAGTCCGCAGGGACAGAAGACTACCCGCCAAGTGGGCGTTGACTTTAATACGTCATCGAAGAGTCAGAAAATACTTGAGCGGGGAAACGTAACGTTTGCTTGGGACAATACGCACGACTTGACCCACAGCTCGCAGGAGAATTTTGCCTCTACCGGCAATATCTTCGGTAGAAGTATCAATGATTCGCGCAGCGATAACCATAGTTTCAACCTCTATAATAACTTCCAGATGAGTGGAAAGTTGGGAGTATGGTTGGATACCCGTATCGACTACTCCGACAGAAAGACTTCATCGACAAACCGTAGTGCTACCTATTCTGCCGACCCTGAAAGATGGGGTGATATCAGGCAGACCATCGATTCTACCTTTGCACAGAATGTTAGTGGCAGCTTGCATGACATCATCACCAACCGGTCGCTCTATCAGTCACGCTCAAAAGTACATGCATTCACAGGTAGTCAGCAAGCTCTGGCGTGGTATAAGTTGCCATGGGGTGACAGAATAACTCTGGGCATGTCTGGAAAGTATACCAGCTCCAAGCCAAACGAGTCTTTCAGCCTGAACCGCAATGAGTATTTCAAGACTGGCGAGAAGGATTTGCGTAACTATTACAACGACAGCAGACAGAACAGCTATGATATGAATGCCAGCTTGGATTATGAAATAGCAATTCCATATTCTAAATGGGCAATGTTTATAGGACCCAAATTTGCGCAGACCTATCAATCGGTGAAGGGCTTGAAATACCGCCTGGATGAGCTTGGCGGCGACTGGATAGCCAATCCGGAACTGATGTTCGCCACGCTGCCTTCTAACATGGAGCAGCTTTCGGGGGTGATAGACGAGGATGTGAGTAGAAGCTATCAGACGATGAAAAAGAATACGGGTGGTGAACTTATATTCCAAAGAAATGATAGATCTTCATACCTGGTTCTGTCGCTGAGCATTTCTGAAGAAAAGGAGCGACTTAATTACCATACATCGACTCTCGACACGATAGCCAAAAGAAGCCGTATGGTATTCGGACCTACGTTCATGTACGGTTGTAATGACGATAAGAAGACTATCAGCTTAACTTATTATATGCAGAGCCAGACGCCTGATTTCTTCAGCATCATGCCATACAGAGACAATTCGAATCCTCTGGCGGTGAGGGTGAACAATCCGGACCTGGAGAATTCGCTGTATCATCATTACGATGTAAACATCCGTTTCAACGGACTCAAGAATCAGCAGTATATAGGATTCTTCGCTACGGGTAATTTCTATCATAATCTTGTGGGTACCCGTACTACTTATAATTCGCAGACGGGTGGCTACACCTATATGAGTGATAATATTGGTGGTGGCGGCAACTGGGATTTCTGGACAACGACTTCTTATGGTGTGGCTCTTGACAAGGCAAGATTGTTCCGTCTGGATTATCGTCTGTGGTTTAACGGTTTGCGCCGCAAGGATTTTGATATAGCTTACGATGATAATTCTACCCAGCTCTGCTATGTGCTCAGAACTGAGTTGGGTAACAGTTTGTACTTCAAGTATCAGAAAGACAAGTTGAGCATCAACTTGGGTGGAAAGGTGGAGTGGAAGCATGGTACGAGCGACCGCAGCAATTTCGAGAAATTGAATGCCTATGATTTTGAGTATGGTGGCAACATGACTTACACCTTGCCTCTGGGCATTTCGCTCTCTACCGACCTGAAGGAATATTGCAGGCGTGGTTACAGCGAGAAGTCGTTTAACACCAGTGATCTGGTATGGAATGCCTCGCTGGCCCGTTCGTTCTGCAAAGGCAAGCTGACGCTGAAGGCCGAGGCCTTTGATATTCTTCAGAATCTCTCGAGCACCGTGTATGAGGTGGGCGGACAGGGCAAGACAGAGAAATGGAACAATACGCTGCCAAGCTATGCGATGGTGCATTTGATGTATAAATTCAGCAAGGCGCCGAAGAGTAAGAAGTAATTGTGGGGGGATGAGGCTTGTGGGGGCTTTGGATGTATGATACAAATACACTTTTAAGGACGACTTTTTGCGATTTTCCACACTTTTAAGGACGACTTTTTGTGGTTTTATACATTTTTAAGGACGACTTTTTGTTCTATTTGAAATAAAAAATGTATCTTTGCACTCAGAAACATCAAATAATCAGAGAGTTATGAAGAGAAATGCCATCAAATACCTATATCAATGGAAAGCAAGCAACGACCGAAAGCCGTTGATCATGCTTGGAGCCCGCCAAGTTGGCAAAAC
>JAIJUV010000455.1 GCA_022732315.1 Prevotella sp. | reverse complement strand
AAGGCATACCGCCAAGGATTTTTCTTGCCGTGCCATAGTCGGAGGAAGTTAGTCTGAGGTACGAGGACTGTCTTTCTTCGACGACGGCTGACTTTTATATAGTACTTTGACAGTGTGAATAGGCTATCATGTGAACCTCAAGAAACTAGAAACGGCAAACAAAAATGCTAATGAAAAATAAAAGAGCATAAAGATTGTATCAGAATGTAATATCCCAAGATAAAATGCGTATTTTTGAATTCTAAATAGTTATAGCTTATGGGGCAACAATATGCAGGCATAAACAATAAATATGGAAAGAAAGGTCATCTGTATGATCTTTCTGCGAAACTCTTGTCACAAACAAAAGGTAGTTTTATGGTCATTTGTCTGGAAAATTCAGACAAGTTTTATTTCCTTCATCGCATAAAGTGTAATTTACAGACTGTATGCAAAGATATGGGATGGGTAATAGTACATCAGCAACTCTTTAATCGTGATTTAGTCATAGGAATGGGACTTGCAGAGAAGGGTATGTCGGACATGACCATTTTTCGCACAAAAAACGAGGACATATATAAGATTTGGAAAGATATCTTGCATTTTGTGTTTCTTGGTACTGGTCTCCCGAACATAGATTATTTCTCTTATGACACCTCTTTTATAGGACAGGATTATGCACATGATATAGAATATTACTATATTCATGACTATTATCCGCTTACATGTAAGCAAGTATCCCATAAAGCAAGACAAGTTAGAAATACCGTCTATGCATTCAAAGATGGAGAAAAATCTTTGCTTTGGGCTAAGGTGTTTTCTGTATGCATCTCTAAGCTATCGTGTTTTGACGCAATAAAAGAGAATGCTGTGCTTGTGCCAATACCCGCTTCAACAAAGAAAGCACATGGTAGACGCTTTACTCGATTTTGCAGAGAGTTGGCAAAACGATTGGATATTGCTGATGGATTCCGAACTCTGTGGATTGAATTTGACAGAGAAAAGATGAAAGGTACAATCGGGAAGAACAAAATTGAAAATCTGACATTCAATCGAATACATATAAAAGGCAAGCATGTGTTGCTTGTTGATGACGTAATCACTACAGGTACAAGTTTAGTCCAAATTGGAAAGAAGCTATTAGAACTTGGAGCGTTGTCGGTCAGAGGTGTCTTCATGGCAAAAACTGTTCGAGAAACAGAAATTTCGTTATGATGATTCTCGTCTAAATAATAAATCGAAGATAAAAATATGTTGGAAACATTCTTTATCTTCGATTTATTTTTGTACTTTTGCAACCGAAAGAGTTCTTTAATTGGTTATGCAAATTACAGCAGGATACTACATCCTGAATATTTCTAATTCGTAACCTCTTCTTCTAATGAAACAAAAAGATGTTTCATTTTCAATTACTTACATAAAATAGCGTGTTTTCAAAACTGATACTGCCCCCATGTGATAGGGGGCAGGTCGGTGAAAAACGTTGAAAAATCGCCTAGAACCATCTCTTCTTCATTTTCTTCAAGAAATCCTTGGTGATAGGGAAGCCGGAGGCATCACCTATTACGGAGTCGGTATGACAGAAGGGACATTCGGCTGTAGGTGGCTCATCAGGGAGGTAATCCGTGATTTCGGATGGCGAGAAGATTTCGCCGCAGAAGAAACAGCCGCACTTTTCAGACTTCTC
>JAIJUV010000090.1 GCA_022732315.1 Prevotella sp. | reverse complement strand
AGAGCAAACGAATTCTTCACTCTTCGTTCTTCACTCTTCACTTCATTTATTTCTTCACATTAGGCTGCTGCAGGCCATAGCCCTTGCGCTTGTCTTCCAGGAGGAGGAGGAAGGAGATGACGATGGCAATCACGCCAAAGGCTGCAAAGATGGTCATCGTCTCAGTATAGTCGATTACACCATCAGCACCCGTGTTTGCCTGGTTCACCTTACCAATCCATACAGGAATAAGAGCCAGTCCGATATTCTGAATATAGAAGATAAGTGCGTATGCAGTTCCCAAGAGTTTCATTGGGATAATCTTTGGCACGGATGGCCACATGGCTGAAGGCACCAATCCGAAGGCAATGCCCAGGATGAGCATCATCACGATGGCAAGCACCCATGAGTTGAGTGGCAGGGCAAAGACTACGTGTACCAGAGTAAGGAGGCAACTGCCGATAATCATCAGCGTGGCACCCTTGCCATACTTGTCGTATACGCTGCCGAAGAGCGGAGTAAGGAAGATGGTACCGAATGGCAACATCGCAGGAATCAGACCTGCCATACTAGCATCAACACCATACTTGAAAATCATCAGCTTGGTGGCAAACTTCAGGAATGGGAATACACCTGCATAGAACATCAGGCAAAGGAATGCTACATACCAGAAACCTGTTGTCTTGAAAAGTCCACCCAGGTCGGAGAACTTGAATCCTTCTTCCGGTTCAGTAGCCGCAGCAGCTGCTGAAGCATCCTCCTTCTTATCCATTGCGCAATAAACCAGATAGACCAGCACACCGGCACAAAGCAAGGCTGCACCCAAGCCAATAGAGGCAGATACGCCGCCCATTGCCTTGGCGAAAGGAAGAGAAGCACCCAGGGCAGCGGCTGTTCCTAAACGGGCAGTAGCCACCTGCACGCCCATTGCCAGAGCCAGCTCATGACCCGTAAACCATTTCACGATAACCTTGCTCACGGTAATACCGCATATCTCACAGCCCACGCCATAGATGGCGAAGCCAAGAGCAGCGATGACTACCTGTGTACTATAAGTACCAAAGAATGGCACTGTCATTGATCCGGCAAACTCATGACCCACTGCGTACCACTTCAACAAGGCTCCACCAAACATCAGGACGGTAGAGAGGATACCCGTAAAACGGATGCCGAACTTATCGAGGATAAGTCCACCGAAGAAGAGGAGCAGGAGGAACACATTAAAGTATCCGTAGGCTCCAGAGAAGAAGCCGTATTCATCCGAACTCCATCCGAGTCCAAGGCCATTCTCTGCCCCCTTGGCTGCTGTCAAGAGTGGCTCCAGCGGAGACATTACATCTGTAAAAAAGTAACCGAACATCATCGTGACGCTCACAATGAAGAGGGCGGTCCAGCGAGCTGACTTCGAGTCGCTCAATTTCATCTGAATTTTTTCTGTTGTACTCATCGTTTCAAAACATAAATGATAATTTCATTATCACTAATTTCTATTTTCTATTAATTATTAACTATAAACTATTAACTATAAACTATTAACTGTAAACTACTTTCTCTTCACGTTCTTCGTTCTTGTAATATCGAAGAGATAAGAGAGTTTTACTACTATCTGTCCGTAGTTACTCTTTCCGAAGTAATCACGCTTCGACGCACCGTAGATATTGCCCAATCCGTAGTAGTAGCGCGCCTCGGCAAGGAAGTGTCCCACCTTCGGGATGCTGTATTCAGCACCCAAGCCCAGGGCAATGCCGTAATCCAACTTGTTCTTGATGGCCATGGTGTCCTGCGCCACCACGGGACTTACGCGGTCGTTATCCGTCTTCGGCATGTTCTTCACGTCGAAGTTGGTATCTTTCGAATCGCTCAGATAGAATCCGAATTGCGGACCGGCATTCACGAAGATGTTCAATCCCCTCTCCTCTCTACCCCATGCCAGATGGGCAAACACAGGCACCTGGATATAGTTGATGGTGCGGCTGTAGGCCATCGCCTGTTTCGTATCCGTGATAATCACGGGCTGATTGTCGAGATCGAGGATATCCTCCTTCCATCCCACCTGGGCGTAGTTCACCTCGGCGTAGATGGAGCAGATGGTTTTGAAGTATTTCTCGCAGGTATATTTCAGCGAGAATCCTCCCGTGATTCCCCCATGCTGTTTCTGCTGCACATCCGGTTCGAAGCCCACTGAACTCATCACGTATCCGCCGTTGAATCCGATGCTAAAGTCATTGCGATGTTCTCCTATCTGTGCCGAAACCGGGATTCCGAAAATCAGCAACAGAATCAGCAGCCCAAAATATCTATTCATTATTCATTATTAATTATAAATTATTAATTGAATCAGTACTTAATCGCCTCTATCTGATGGTTGAAGGTATAGTGAATCAGCTGGAAGCTCTTGTTCTTGTATCCGCCCCTGCTGGTCTTCACGAAATGCAGAGGAGTCTGAACAGGCTGATAATTCACCTGCTGACCATCCCCGTTGAAGTTGGCACCCTGCTTCTTCAATCCCTGGATAAAGAACATGCCGTGGTCGTAGCCCGTGATGGCGAAACGTGGCTGGGCTATCATCATCGGCTGATGGAACCAGGCTGCATAATTCTTCTCCAAGCTCTGCGTCTTTGCCGAGCTGGCATTATAATAGAAGGTGGAAGGGATATAAGTATCATACTTATAGAATCGCTCCAAGTTGTACTTGGCGTACATCAGCCATTCGGTGTAACCGAAAAGCGAGATGGCTGCACCCGGATACTTGCTGTCGAATTCATCCAGCTTGTTGAGCACCGCCGTCAACTGTGGTGAACGGCCTGTGTTCAGAATCACCACATTCTGCTTGCTAGGCAGGAAAGCCTTGGCAAACTGGTCGATGCTGGAATTCACGTTGGTGATGCTATAGTTGATGTTTCTCTTCTCCAGCTCCTTGCGGAGTCCGTAGGTGAAGACACCCTTTCTCGATGTAGAGTCGTTGCAATCTACGAAGATAGGATGCACATTGGTGAATCGCTTCAGGAAAGCCTGGATGGTGGATTCGTTCAGAGTCTCCTGACTCTGGTAAACCTGGAAAATCTCCTTGTTGCGCTCCACGTCATCCCCATTGATGGAAAACGGAATCACCAGTTTGATGCCGTAGGTCTTGCAGAAGCCCGTCAGCGGAGCCACCTGCTTGGTATAGAGCGGACCGAAGATGATGTCGCACTTGTCGGCACCTTCCTGCAGCAGGGTGGTACGGATATCCGCATCTATCGGCACGTTCCAGGCATGGACATCGGTAGAGATTCCCTTCTGCTTCAACTCGTCGCAAGCCATCAGCAGTCCGCGGTAGTACTCCACCATTCTCTTTCCGTCGCCATCCACATCGTGCAAAGGCAACATCACGCCAATCTTCACGGCGTTGCTCACCACGGCAGGCGCAGCAGCACTCTTGGCAGGCGCTAAAGCCCCCGTGCCCGCAGTTGCGGCAGTTGCCGAAGCCCCGGCAGCATTCCCCGCTTTCTCCTGGTTCTTCTTCAAATCCTTCTCATAAGGAATAAACAGGGTGGCACCCTTCTGCAAGACGTAGCCCTCCTGCTTCATCTCCGGATTCGCCTCCATCAGTTCCGGCAAAGACAGTCCGTACTTGTTGGCAATGCCAAACACCGTATCCTTCTTCTTCACCGTATAAATGTCACGCCATTTGGTGGTCTGGGCGAAAACACCCATACTCAAAGTCAATCCCACAATCATCAAGAAATATCTCATACTTCTTCTCATAATCGTTCCAAATTTAATGTTAATATCTTCAGAAATCATGCCTTTCACGGCAATAATTCAACTTTTCACCTGCAAAAATACAAAAAATCTTGCATCTAGCCCAAAATCTCTAAGCTTTTTATTATCTTTGCACAAATTATTTGTAAAATGAGACTAAAAATAACGATACTTTGCATCATGTTGCTCGTTTTTGGGCACATTCATGCCGATGATGTTTATCCATCGGCAACGCCTACCGCTGCCTTCACGGGGCCTGACGGCGAAACCATCACCGACGAATCCTACAGCGGTTCGGCGCCAGTTCATGCCACCTTTGAAGCGCACCCTGCCGACTATGCCGGATGGGACGCCTACTACGAATGGAGGTTCTACAAAGACACGGCTCAGGAGCCATATATAATAAGGTATGAGGAGAACACTGACTTCGACTTCACCGAGTCGGGAAGCATCCGCGTGGTGCTCTACGCCAAGTTTACCCAGGGCGAACTGGAGATAGAGACCACCAACGAGGAGAGTCCCTTCACCCTCTCTATCTCAGAGAGCGTGCTACTCATGCCGAATGCCTTCAGCCCCAACGGCGACGGCATCAACGACATCTACAAGGCGAAGGACGGCTACCAGAGCATCACCGACTTTCATGGCTACATCTTCAACCGATGGGGACAGAAACTCTTTGAGTGGACCCATCCTGCCGAAGGATGGGACGGCACCTACAAGGGCAAGCCGGTGAAGGATGGCGTCTATTTCTGCCTCGTCAAGGCGAAGGGTGCCGACGGCAAGACGTATAATATCAAGAAGGATGTGAACCTGCTGCGCGGATTCACAGAAACACAAAACAATTCAGGACAATGATTTGATTTCAGCAATGAAGTTTCATTTCAGAAGAAAGATAAGAGCATGATTTCAGAAGAAAAAATAAATGTATGGGGCGCACGAGTTCACAATCTCAAGAACATTGATGTAGAGATTCCGCGCGACTCCCTCACCGTGATAACCGGTCTCTCTGGATCGGGCAAGTCTTCGCTGGCTTTCGACACCATCTTCGCCGAAGGTCAGCGCAGATACATCGAAACCTTTTCAGCTTACGCCCGCAATTTTCTGGGCAACATGGAGCGCCCTGACGTGGACAAGATTACAGGCTTGAGCCCTGTGATCAGCATCGAGCAGAAGACCACCAACAAGAACCCGCGCTCCACCGTGGGCACCACCACCGAGATTTACGATTACCTGCGCCTGCTCTTCGCACGTGCCGGAACGGCCTACAGCTACCAGAGCGGCAAGGAGATGGTGAAATATACGGAAGAGCAGGTCATCGACCTTATCCTCGATGAATACGAGGGCAAGGCCATCTTCCTCCTCGCCCCACTTGTGCGCATGCGCAAGGGTCACTATCGTGAACTCTTCGAGGGATTGCGCCGCAAGGGCTATCTCTACGTGCGCATCGACGGCGAAATCAGGGAGATAGAAAGAGGCATGAAAATCGACCGATACAAGAACCACAACATCGAGGCGGTGGTTGACAAACTCGTGGTGAAGGAAAACGACGAGGAACGCATCCGCAAGAGTGTGGCTACAGCGATGAAACTGGGCGACGGCATGGTGATGGTTATCGAAAAAGGCGCTACAGAGGGCAAAAACTTCTCCAAGCGACTGATGGACCCCGTTACCGGAATCGCCTATCATGACCCGGCGCCAAACATGTTTTCCTTCAACTCCCCAGAAGGAGCCTGTCCGCATTGCAAGGGACTGGGAAAGGTGGGCGAAATCGACCTCAAGAAGGTGATTCCGGATGATGAACTCAGCATCTACGAGGGCGGTATCGTGCCATTAGGAAAATACAAGAACCAGATGATTTTCTGGCAGATTGAGGCGCTACTGGCAAAATACGACCTGAAACTGAAGACGCCTATCTGCGAGATTCCGGAAGATGCCATGCAGGAAATCCTATATGGCTGTCTGGAAAACGTGAAGATTGCCAAGGAGAAGGTGGACACTTCCAGCGATTATTTCTGCGCCTACGATGGCGTGGTGGATTATCTGCAGAAGGTGATGGAAGACGATGAGAGCTCAGCCGGAAAGAAATGGGCCGACCAGTTTGTCTCCACCGTTGACTGTCCCGAATGTCATGGTCTGCGACTCAAGAAGGAGTCGCTCGCCTTCCGCATCTGGGACAAGAATATCTCTGAGGTGGCAAACCTCGACATCACCGAACTCCGCACGTGGCTCGAACAGGTGGAAGATCATCTGCCTGCCATGAAGGCGAAGGTGGCGCACGAAATCATCAAGGAACTGCGCACCCGCGTCAACTTCCTTCTCGACGTGGGATTGGATTATCTCTCGCTCAACCGCCAGTCGGCTTCGCTCTCGGGCGGTGAGAGCCAGCGCATCCGTCTCGCTACTCAGATTGGCAGTCAGCTGGTCAATGTGCTCTACATCCTCGACGAGCCTAGCATCGGCTTGCACCAGCGCGACAACGAGCGACTTCTGAAAAGCCTCAAGGAACTTCGTGACCTGGGCAACACGGTGATCGTGGTAGAACACGACGAAGACATGATGCGTGCCGCAGACTGGATTATCGACATCGGTCCGAAGGCAGGTAGAAAGGGAGGCGAGGTTGTTTTCCAGGGAACTCCGGCAGAAATGCTGAAGACCAACACCATCACCGCCCAGTATCTGAACGGCAAGATGGCGATAAAGGTTCCGGAAAAGCGGCGCGAAGGCAACGGCAAGAGCATCACCATCCATGGTGCCAGGGGTAACAACCTGAAGAATGTGGATGTGGAATTCCCATTGGGCAAGCTCATCGTGGTAACGGGTGTGAGCGGTTCGGGAAAATCAACCCTGGTCAACGAAACCCTGCAACCGATTCTCTCGCAGCATTTCTATCGCAGTCTGAAGAAGCCAATGCCATACGACAGCATCGAAGGCATCGACCTGATAGACAAGGTGGTGAACGTAGACCAGAGTCCGATAGGCAGAACGCCGAGAAGCAATCCTGCCACCTACACCGGAGTCTTCGCCGACATCAGAACCCTCTTCGTAGGACTTCCTGAAGCGAAGATTCGAGGCTACAAGCCTGCACGTTTCTCCTTCAATGTAAAGGGTGGAAGATGCGACGAATGCAAGGGCAACGGCTACAAGACCATCGAGATGAATTTCCTGCCGAATGTGTATGTGCCTTGCGAGGTTTGCCACGGCAAGCGTTACAACCGTGAAACCCTGGAGGTGAGATATAAGGGAAAGAGCATTGCCGACGTGCTGGATATGACCATCAACCAGGCTGTGGAGTTCTTCGAAAACGTGCCTCAGATTCTCAACAAGATCAAGGCTTTGCAGAGTGTGGGCTTGGGATATATTAAACTAGGTCAGAGTTCCACTACCCTTTCGGGCGGAGAGAGCCAAAGAGTAAAACTCGCCACCGAGCTTTCGAAGCGAGATACGGGTCAGACGCTCTATATCCTGGATGAGCCAACCACCGGACTGCATTTCGAAGATATCCGCATGCTGATGGATGTGCTTCAGAAGTTAGTAGATAGAGGCAACACGGTCATCATCATCGAGCACAACCTGGATGTGATAAAACTTGCCGACTGGCTGATTGATATGGGTCCGGAAGGCGGACGAGGCGGCGGAAAGCTCCTCTTTGCCGGAACACCGGAAGACATGGTGAAAAGCGGCGTAGGCTACACCGGCAAGTTCCTGGCTCAAGTGCTGAAGAAATAAAGAAAAGATAGAGATAAAAAAACTCCGTTCCAATTCCGTGTAATTTCAAGATATTCATACACGGAATTGAAACGGAGTTTTTTTATTGAAACGTTTTTCAATCAATGATAGTCTTATACTCCATGCTCCTTCTTGGCTTTGTACTTAATCTGATCAAAACCCTCGCCATAAACACCGATAACGGCACTCTGACTGACAAAGGCATGTGGATCTATCTCGCTGATAAGTCGGAAGATGGCTGGAGCCTGCCGCTGCTTGGCAAGCACGAAGAGCATCTTCACATCCTGACCGGAATAGAAACCGCTGGCGTTAACCACCGTTACTCCTCTATCAGCATCCACGTTGATGCGCTTGCCTATCTCCTCATACTTCTGGGAGATGATGAAGAACTGTACACTTCTGCGGCGGCTGTTCACCACCTGGTCGATGCAGAATGCCTGAACGCAGAGAACCACATAACCATATAACACTTTTTCCCAATCGTGAACCACCAGATAGCTGGAACTGATGATGAAGATGTCGCATATCATAATCACTCTACCCAGGGAAATGTCACGATACTTGTTGACAATGGCGGCAATGATATCCGTACCACCCGTACTTCCACCAACAGAGAAACCGAGTCCGATTCCGCAGCCGCAGAAAACGGCACCCAGGAAAGCAGCCCATAAAGGTTGGTTTTCCAAGAGATGAATATCGCCTAAACGACTGGAGAAGAAGGAGGTCAAGGCGGTTACCACGATGACGGCATAAACGGTCTTGACGCAGAACTTAGCTCCCAAAATCTTGAACGCACATATTAATAAGGTGGCGTTGGCGATGAAATACGGGATTTGCACAGGGCAACCGGTTGCCCAATAGATGATACTGGAAATACCTGGCAATCCGCTTGCCGTCACATTGGTAGGCAAGAGGAATACGTTCCATCCAATGGCGTAGGAAATCATTCCTATCGCAATCATTACATAGTCTTGTACAGACTTCCACAAGGGTCGAGGAGGATTCATAATTAATTTATAATTTACAATTTACTACTAATAGTTGATAATTTATAATTGATAGTTTATAGGGCAAACTTTATAGTTGAAAGGTTGCTCTTTACCAGAATTTATTCTGCTGCTCTGACCACTCAAAACCTTGGGTAGCCATTTTCGCCTCTAATGCCGCACGATTTACATTAAAGTGATTACAAATCTCATCGAGTGTATCAAACTCGTGGTCACGAAGCAGGAAGTTGATGGCGCTTACGAGCATCGGAACATCATTCATTGGTAACTTATCCATTTTTTATATTGATTAATTAATATTTATTATTGATTACTTGGAGGCACCATGCCTCTTTCGGGGTGCAAAATTACTGCAAATTTCAGACAATACCAAAAAAAATCCCAGCAATCTTTTACGATTACTGGGATTTTTCTAATTTATTGAATCTTTACGCATTCACTGCCACTGAAATCCAGTCGAAGACGAATGAGCAAATACCAAATGCTACGATACCTACGGTGCAGATAGCAAGCGCCAACTTGGTTGAGCATGCGCTCTGGAAAGTAGGAAGCGGATTATCGCTGTGTTTGATGAACATTGCCTTCACGATGAGCAGATAGTAGTACAAGCTGATAACTGTGTTTACCAACGCGATGAATACTACGCCGTAAGCCCAGGCTCCCAATGTGGTGTGGATGTCGTGTGTTCCAACTGCTGCCATGAACACGAAGAACTTCGAGAACATTCCGGCAAATGGAGGAATACCACCCAATGAGAACAATGCCAAGGTCATCAGGAACGCCAAACGTGGGTTGGTCTTGTACAAGCCATTGTAGCTGTCCATCTGAACAGTACCGTTGTTGTGCTCCTCAATAGATGAGATAATCGCAAACACGCTCAGGTTGGCTACTACATAAATCAATACATAGTAAGTCAAGGCGCTCACGCTCATCGCTGAGTTACCTACCACAGCCAACATGATGTAACCTGCCTGAGAGATAGAAGAGAATGCCATGAAACGCTTCAGGTCGCTCTGACGGATGGCAAACAGGTTGGCGATAGTGATAGAAAGTACAATCACGATGTA
>JAIJUV010000454.1 GCA_022732315.1 Prevotella sp. | reverse complement strand
ATTATATATAAATATATAATATATATATAAGAATAAAAGAAAAAGAGGGGGTACTTGAAAAATAACTGAGACAACTGAGACTGAGATTTTTGATGCCTTTAGCTGAAATCAAAAACAATTCTAACTCCCTATAAAGCAGATGTTTATGTGGACGGTATTCGTGCGTCTAAGTTTGTCACCTTCTTCTCGTAATCAGAAAAAAAGAAAATATTTCTTCCAAATATGGGGCGTTTTTTGGATTTTATTTGTATCTTTGCCCTGTCGTTTGATACGATTTCAACAATAAACAATTCAAAACCTAAAAAAATAGTTGGATTATGAACATATTTAAAAAGCTATTTGGTGGCCAAAAGACTACTGAGGAAGTGAAACAGGAGAAGGAAAAAGACTTCGACATGGTGAAATATGATGGTGTACGCGCTCTCCGCATGCATCAATTTGACCTTGCAGCCAAGTTTTTGGAACACGCTCTGCAGTTGAATGCCGAAGATTTGGAATGCCGCGACTATCTCTCGCAGGCTTACATCTCTATGGGCGATCTGCAGAAAGCCTACGAGCAGTTGCAGATTCTCTCGGAAGCCCAGACCGACAACGTGGCGGTGTTGCTGCGTATGGCGGATGTGGCGTATATGATGGAGAACTATACTGCCATGTCGGAGGTATGCGATAAGGCTCTTCACCTGGACACATCGAATCTGCAGACCTATCTCTATTATGCCAAGGCTTGCCGGGGATTGGGCGAGCCCATCCGTGCCGTAGCCGTATTGAGCCTTGCCATCAAATTGCGTGAAGATTATTATGCAGCCCGTCTGCTTCGTGGCACCATCCTGCTGGAGAATCACCTTCTGGATGATGCTGCGCAAGATGCCGATTATCTCTTTACTCATCTGGAACCTAACGAGGATGTATTGCTGCTGAAAGCCCGTGTGCTGAAGGCGCAGGAGAAGACGAAGGAGGCTGAGCAGGTTTATGGCATGGTAATAGAAGTGAATCCTTTCTCTCTAGATGCCTATCGCGAGCGCAGCGAGGTAAGAACGATTCTGGGCGATGCTGCCGGAGCTGCCGAGGATGAGGCGAGCATCAAGGAAATGGGGGCAGAAGTGCCGGAACCATCAGAAGGAATAGAGCAGAAGATAAAGGAAAAAATGCAGCAGATGGACCCCTACAAGGTTTTCCATAACGAATAAAACTAAACGATAGAATTTCATCTTTCTAACTGGAAAAAAATATTTTCCCAGTTAGAAAGATTATTTTTTATAACTACAAGTCGTCGTTTTCATCGTCTACAGCACTTCCTTCTTCAGATGCTTGTAAAGCCACAGGAAGGCGGGAATGAGGAAGAAATCTGCCATGACCCACGCTACTGGGTCGCCGAAGCAGACTCCCGTCCACGCCAGGGCTGGTACCAGCCAGAGACTCACACCGCATCTCGCTATCATTTCCATCACGCCACTCAGCATCGAGAGATTGCTGTAACCCAAGCCCTGGATGCTGTAGCGCAGGATGGTGAGCAAGCCCAGACAAGGATAGAAATAGTTGGCGATGCGCATAAATTGGGCAGCATAAGTCACCACTTCTGCCTCGCCTTTATCCACGAAGAGCATCATCATCTCGTCGGCAAACGGATAGATGAGCAGGAAGGTGAAGACGAAATAAACCAGCATCATC
>JAIJUV010000453.1 GCA_022732315.1 Prevotella sp. | reverse complement strand
GTCTTGAAAACCGTCGTACCGAGAGGTACCGGGGGTTCGAATCCCTCTCTCTCCGCAAGAGCCTTCTGAAAGAAATTTCAGAAGGCTTTTTCATTTATACAACCACCATTATTATCAATTCATCCTTCTCCATTTATCAATCCATCCTTCTTTATTGTTTATCCATCCTTCTTAATTTATTTTTCCATTGTTCTTAATAGTTTATTCCTCCTTGTTTTTCTCTCCTTCTTGCAACTTTTAATCATTTCATTTGGTCAATTCGAATATAAATTGTAACTTTGCGGCGATAAAAGCCGAATAATCGGAAATTTACATATCAATTAATTATAAAACATAATGAAAAAACTAATGACCATTATTGCCGCCATCTTCTGTATGGCGCAATTGTATGCAGCAAACCCTGTTAAGCAATGGGGACAACTGCAAGTAAAAGGTGCACAACTGTGCGACCAGAGTGGAAATCCTGTAGTATTGAGAGGCGTAAGCCTGGGATGGCACAACATCTGGCCACGATTCTACAACAAGCAAGCCGTGAAGTGGCTCGCCAACGATTGGCATGCCAACATTATTCGTGCAGCCATGGGCATTCAGATAGAAGACAACTATCTGGAGAATCCCGATTTTGCCATGAAATGCATCACACAGGTAGTGGATGCCGCCATCAAGAACGACACTTACGTTATCATCGACTGGCATGCCCACAAGATGCACACCGAGGAAGCCAAGGCTTTCTTTGGAAAGATGGCACAGAAATACGGCAAGTATCCCAACGTTCTCTACGAGCTCTACAACGAACCTATTGAGGACAAATGGGAAGATCTCAAGGTCTATGCCAAGACCATTATCTCAGAAATCAGAAAGTATGATCCCGACAACATCATCCTAATGGGCTGTCCTCATTGGGATCAGGACATCGACCTCGTGGCGCAGAGTCCTATAGAGGGAGTTAACAATGTAATGTACACTCTTCATTTCTATGCTGCCACCCACAAGGATTATTTGCGTGATAAGTTGGAAGCAGCCGTCAAGAGCGGTCTTCCGGTATTTGTATCGGAGTGTGCTGGCATGGAGGCATCAGGCAATGGTCCTCTGGCACCTGAAGAATATCAGAAATGGCTTGATGTGATGGAGAAGTATAAGGTGAGCTGGGTAAACTGGTCGGTAAGCGATAAAGACGAAACCTGCTCCATGCTCCTTCCCCGTGCCCAAGCCACCGGCAATTGGACACCTGACCTTATCAAGCCATGGGGCAAAATGGTGAAGGAAGCGCTGACAAGATACAATCAATAGAAATTATCATGCAGCGTGAAAATCTAAACATTACGCACGATAGTTCTATACACGTAACTTTATTTTTTGAGGAAAAAGTCTCAAAGTCTCATTTTTTGGTCAATAAAATCGCTATATAATACTGATATACAAAATATTACCATTAATGAAACTTCTCTTTAAAACACGAAAAATGTATCATAGAAGTATCATAAAAGTCTCATAAATGCATCAGGAAAAGTCAAAATAACAAATGAATAACCAATGACCAAAACCTGAGCACTCTGTGAACAAGGTGTGTGTGTCTTGTCCTGGAAAAAGTTGACAGGGTATAAATCAACTTAAAGATAAGAAAAATGGATAAAGACAAATTGGAGCTATCAGTGAGTGTAGCTCGTA
>JAIJUV010000452.1 GCA_022732315.1 Prevotella sp. | reverse complement strand
CTTTTATACCTTTTTATACCCCTCATTATACCCCTGCTTTTTTACCTCAGAAAAAACTTGCAAACGGCTTTTTTTTTGTTTATCTTTGCATCGCTTTTCAGAATGGAAGGCGGCAGGTTTCTGCAAAAAGAGCCTGTCTTTTACAACTAAAAAATATAGATTTATGACACAAAAATCATTAACCTTTGATGAATGCAAGCAGATGAGCAGCCGCATCATCGCAATGAACCCTAACCGCAGAGCGAACATGGGACAGATTTCATCCCATCTCCTCGATTACTACACCGAGCTCACCAAGCAGCCTTGGCTCGCACAGCTCGTTGGTCAGATTCGTGACCTCACCGCCCAGCAGAACCAGATGATGCAGCAGGAGGAGATGAAGGCAGGCGAAACCTACCAGCAGCTCGACCGGAAGATTTCTGACCTCAAGAAGCAGCTGCCTTTCCGCTCGCCTCACTACTTCCACTTCCTCGAAGACCATCGCGCCCAGAAATTCATCGACCCGGAGGCTTTTACCTTCCAGACAACCGTAGACATTGACAATCCTGAGGAGGTTGAGCCGGCTGTGAAGAACGCCCTTCTGCTGAACGGAATGTTTGATGAGCCTACAGAGAAGCTCTTCAGAGAGAAAATCTTCTCTGCCGAAGACATCGAACTCTGGAAAGGAAAGGTGCTCCACATCGAGCGCTCAGCCCGCAACAAGGCCCACATCGACATCCGCATCCCGGTAGGAATGACCATCGCTGAGGCTCAGAGTGCCTTCTGCAAACTCATCCACGCCACCGAAGATCCTAGCTGCGTAACCCCGGAACGCATCATCTTCATCACCGATGCGGCAAGCCAGATTTATACTGCCGACGACTGGTACAAGCGCCTGGATAAGGAAGCCGTGGCTGAATACCGTGAGGCTTACAGAAAGAGAGGACTGGATATTGACGGACGTCCGCTGGATGCATCTTCTGCTCCAACCGTAGACTTCGAACCTATAGAGAGCGAGGAGGAGAAGGCGAGAAGGGCTGCCAATGCCGTGCAGTATGAGCAGACTTACGACGGCGTTCCTTACGAGGAGATTGTGAAGGCGCTGGTAGAGCTGATGGGCGGCGCTCCTGTCCACGGCAACCGCAACAACTTCATCTATCGTGAAGCCTGCCTGCTGAGATACATCTGTAATAGTGAGGCGGCTTGGATCAAGCAGGTAATAGAAACCTTTGGCGAAGACGAGGCGAAGGCGTTCGCCACCGTAGAGAATGCCTGCAAGGTGGCACAATCTACTGCGATTCCGGATTTGGTAAAGCAGGCTGTAGAGACTGCCCGCAAGAATCATCTTGCCAAGCAGGCCACCGAGAAGGCGGGAATCTACGCCGATGTTCCTCCTCAGTTGCCAGCCAAGTTGCCTAAGCTCATCAAGCTGCTCACCAGCAAGGTGCCTGCCGATTTCAAGGCGGCTGTGGCAATGGCGGTCTTCCCTCCGCTTGCCGCTCATCTCAAGGGCGTAACCTTCCGCTACACGGATAATCAGGTGCACGAGGCGGCGATGATGAATCTGCTCATTGCAGCCATGTCGTCGGGCAAATCGCTGGTCAACGGACCCATCGACTGCATCATCGAAGACCTGGTTCAGATGGATAAGGTGAACCGCCAGAAGGAGCAGGACTGGAAGGACGAGGTGA
>JAIJUV010000451.1 GCA_022732315.1 Prevotella sp. | reverse complement strand
TGGCAAGCCATGCAGAACGATGAGGAGTTGACTGCCGTGGTTCGCTCACGACAGCTTCATATTTATCGTAATGGTAAAAAGATTCTCATTCTCGCTGGCAAGGCTCAGCCGAAGATTATCAGAGAAGACAAACTGAATGAATTGATAATAAAATAAAGAACGAAGCTTATGAATTTTCCAGAAATATATTCAGCAACAGGCATGATGGAACTGATTCAGAAAATCGGCTTCCTCCCTCTCCTTGATAGTGGCATTGAAGGATTCTCTGCCGAAGACATCGTGGCGGAAGACTGCGGTTACGTAAGACTTCCTGAAGGCGGTTGGGACTGGCCACTATGGAAATGGAAGGGCGAAATTGTGCAGGAAATGCCATGTATATACGGAAAGTTCTTTAACAAGAAAGCAGGATTCATCAGCCAGGAATGGTGGTCGGACTTCTGTAACTACAGAAGAAGCAAGTTCCCTCGCCCAGATGATGACTCGATAGAAGGAGCCATTCTCTGCACGCTTCAATCATCGGGCAGTCTCATCACAAGAGAACTTCGGGCAGCCTGCGGTTTCACGGGTAAGGGAATGAGAAGCAAGTTTGACGGTTATCTCACCCGACTGGAAATGGCGACTTACATCGTAACCGAGGATTTCATCTATCCTCGTGACAAGCACAATCATGAATATGGTTGGGGTTGGTCTCTGCTGAATACTCCCGAAGATCTCTATGGCAGGGAGGCTTGCCAATGCAACCGTACTCCCCAGGAATCTTATCAGAGGATTTTCGAACATCTGAAAGAAATCCTGCCTGATGCTTCGGATAAACAGATCATTAAATTAATAGGATAAAAATGAGAAAAGAATCAAGAGCAATGGATAGTGGGTGGGCATTGGAAGTAATGCACAAGGCTCCGTATATAACTGTAAGTTTTATTGACGAAGACGGCAAGCCTTATGGTTTACCCCTATCACTCGCATCAGATGATGATGTGAATTGGTATTTTCATGGAGCCTTGGAAGGCAAGAAGTTGGAGGCAATCAAGACTCATCCCGAGGTCTGCCTTTCAGCCGTAACCCGTTGTACGCCTACGGTTGGTCCGAAAGACGGCAGTTTCACCCTGCAATTCAAATCAGCCATTGCATTCGGCAAGGCAGAAATCGTGACAGATGAAGCAGAGAAGATTCATGGGCTCCGACTAATCTGTGAACGTTTTCTTCCTCAACACATGGATGCTTTCGACCAGAGCATCGCCCGTTCCTTGTCACGCACGGCTGTTGTTCGCATCACGCTTACTGAGCCACCGACCGGCAAGCGCAAGCAGTATGATAAGGAGGGCGTGGAAATGAAATATGGCAGAATGGAATAAACGAACATAAACATAATGATTATGAAGAAGATAAAGTTAAGTAATGGCGTGGAAATGCCACAACTGGGTTATGGTGTTTATCAGGTGGAACCTGATGAGTGTGAGCGTTGCGTGCTGGATGCTCTCAGCGTGGGCTATCGGATGATAGATACTGCACAGGCTTATCTCAACGAGGAAGCCGTGGGCAACGCATGGAAGAAGAGCGGCGTGAATCGTAATGAGATTTTCCTCGTTTCCAAGGTCTGGCATTCAAACTATGGCGAGGGACAGACCATGAAGAGCATCGACGAGAGTCTGCGCAAACTGCAGACCGACT
>JAIJUV010000089.1 GCA_022732315.1 Prevotella sp. | reverse complement strand
GAACTCTATCTGAGAAATTATTGCTAAATTTGCACGCAATAAATTTTTAAAGGTTACAATATGTCATCATTTGTTGCAGATAAAATTGTAATGGACGGTCTCACTTACGACGACGTCCTTCTGATCCCTGCGTATTCAGAGGTACTACCAAAACAGGTAGAGTTGAAAACCAAGTTCTCTCGTAACATCGAGTTGAACGTTCCATTCGTTACAGCAGCGATGGACACCGTTACCGAGGCTTCAATGGCGATTGCCATCGCCCGCGAAGGTGGTATTGGTGTTATCCACAAGAACATGAGCATCGAGGAGCAAGCTCGTCAGGTTGCCATCGTGAAGCGTGCTGAGAATGGTATGATTTATGACCCTGTTACTATCCGTCGCGGTAGTACAGTGAAGGATGCCCTTGATATGATGCACGATTATCATATCGGTGGTATTCCAGTAGTGGATGATGAGAACCATCTCGTAGGTATTGTTACCAACCGTGACCTCCGCTTCGAGCGCCACATGGACAAGAAGATTGATGAGGTGATGACCAGCGAGAATTTGGTTACCACTCACATCCAGACCGACCTGATTGCTGCCGCTGCCATCCTGCAGGAGAACAAGATTGAGAAGCTCCCTGTAGTTGACAACGAGAATCACCTGGTAGGTTTGATTACTTACAAGGACATCACCAAGGCTAAGGACAAGCCAATGGCTTGCAAGGACTCTAAGGGTCGTCTGCGTGTAGCAGCCGGTGTAGGCGTTACCGTGGATACCATGGATCGTGCCAAGGCTTTGGTTGAGGCTGGTGCTGATGCCATCGTCATCGATACCGCTCATGGTCACTCTAAGGGTGTGATTGAGAAGTTGAAGCAGGTAAAGGCTGCTTTCCCACAGGTAGATGTTGTGGTTGGTAATGTGGCTACCGGCGAGGCTGCCAAGTTCCTGGTAGAGAATGGTGCTGATGGTGTAAAGGTGGGTATCGGTCCTGGTTCCATCTGTACTACCCGTGTGGTTGCCGGTGTGGGTGTACCACAGTTGAGCGCTGTTTATGATGTTTACTCTGCATTGCAGGGCACAGGTGTTCCATTGATTGCCGATGGTGGTTTGCGCTACTCTGGTGATATCGTGAAGGCTTTGGCTGCCGGTGGTAGCTGCGTGATGATCGGTTCATTGGTAGCAGGTACCGAGGAGAGCCCTGGCGACACTATCATCTTCAATGGCCGTAAGTTCAAGAGCTATCGTGGTATGGGTTCATTGGAGGCTATGGAGCAGAAGAATGGTTCTAAGGACCGTTACTTCCAGAGCGACACCAAGGACGTGAAGAAACTCGTACCAGAGGGTATCGCAGGTCGTGTACCTTACAAGGGAACCGTACAGGAGGTAATCTACCAGTTGATTGGTGGTTTGCGCTCAGGTATGGGTTATTGCGGTGCTTTCACCATTGAGAACTTGCACAACGCTAAGTTTACTCGTATTACAAATGCCGGTGTATTGGAGAGCCATCCACATGATATCACTATCACTAGTGAGGCTCCTAACTACAGCCGTCCTGAATAATTATTTGAATAGAAAAAAATGAAATTTTATGCGCTTTTCGCAGCTATGCTCCTTTCGGGGGGCATAGCTTTTGCTCAAAACGACGACCCTACTATCATGACCATCAATGGTCAGCCTGTCAGTCGTTCCGAATTTGAATATTCTTACAACAAAAACAATTCCGAGGGTGTCATCGACAAGAAATCTGTTGATGAGTATGTCGACCTGTTCGTCAACTACAAGCTCAAGGTGTTGGCTGCTAAGGAGGCTCGCATCGATACGCTCAGTTCCTTCAAGAAGGAATTCCTGCAGTATCGCGACCAGCAGATTCGTCCTACGATGATCAATGAGGCGGATCTCGTTGCGGAAGCGCATAAGATTTATAATGAAACCAGAGAACGTGTCATCAAGGCGGGCGGTATGGTTAGACCAGCCCACATCATGATACGTTTGGGTCAGAAGGCTACAGCCGAGGAACAGGAGAAGGCGAAGCTGAAGGCTGACTCTATCTATAATGCCCTTGCCGACCGTTATGTTATCGAGAAGGTAAAGAACAAGAAGGTAAAGAAGTTGGTGAAGGGTGCTGACTTTGCCGAGATGGCGAGGAAATACTCAGATGATAAGGGATCTGCCGCAAGAGGTGGCAATATCTCTTGGATTTCGAAGGGACAGACGGTGAAGGCTTTCGAGGATGCTGCATTCTCCATGAAGAAGGGAGAAATCAGCAAGCCTGTATTGTCGGAGTTTGGCTATCACATCATCAAGTTGGAGGATAAGCAAGACTTCTTCCCTTACGATTCGGTGAAGAACGATATTCTCCGTTTCATCGATGCAAGGGGAATCAGAGAAAGAATCGTTGACCAGAAGCTGGATTCCATCGTGAAGACATTGCCTGCGGGAACCGACCGCGAGACAATTCTGGATAAGAAGACTGCCGAGTTGACTGCCAAGGACAGCAACCTGAAGTATCTGGTACAGGAATACCACGACGGACTGATGCTCTATGAGATCAGCAACCGCATGGTTTGGGAAAAGGCTGCGAAAGACGAAAAGGCTTTGGCTGCTTATTTTGCCAAGAACAAGAAGAAATACAAGTGGGAGCAGCCTCGTTTCAAGGGCATTGCTTACCATGTGAAGGATGCCGCTGACGTGGCAGCCGTGAAGAAATGTGTGAAGGGTAAACCTTTCAGCGAATGGGCTGAGTTGCTGCGCAATGCATTCAATGCCGACTCGGTGGTGCGCATCCGCGTGGAGAAAGGTATCTTCAAGGAGGGAGACAATGCCTTGATCGACTCGGTGGTGTTCAAGAAGAATGCCAAAGTAGAGAAGGTGAAGGATTATCCTATCGATGCCACTTTCGGAAAGATTCTCAAGAAGGGTCCTAAGGAATATACCGACGTGAAGGCGCTGGTGGTTGCCGACTATCAGGACCAGCTGGAGAAAGACTGGGTGGCTGGTTTGAGAAAGAAATATCAGTTCGTGGTCGACCCTGAGGTGCTGGCTACGGTAAACAAACATTAATATATATTTATCAGAACGGACGTATCAATGAATACTGGATATAAAATGAGTCTGGCGTTTGTGGCATTGCTCTTGGTAATAGGCATGAGTGCAAGCGCCTCACGTATGGGGATGAGCCGCCATGCTTCTGCAGCTGAAGCTGATTCGAGCCAGCAGGAAGCGAAGGGTGACTCGGAGAATATAGCCCCAGGCAGCGTCGTTGACGAGGTGATTTGGGTAGTCGGCGATGAGGCTATCCTGAAGTCGGATGTCGAGGTGACTCGACTTCAGGCTGAAGCAGAAGGAATCAAATATGCTGGCGACCCCGACTGTTCCATTCCGGAGCAGCTCGCCGTGCAGAAACTCTTCCTCCATCAGGCAGCCATCGACAGTATCGAGGTTTCTGAATCGGAAGTGATGCAGGGCATCGACGACCAGATCAATCACTGGATTTCCATGATTGGTTCGCGTGAGAAACTGGAGGAATACCGCAAGCAGAGCGTTACCCAGATGCGCCAGCAGATGCACGATGATTTCAAGAACCAGCAGCTCATCCAGAAGATGAAGCAGGAACTGGTGAAGGATATCAAGGTTTCGCCTGCCCAGGTGCGCAAGTATTTCAACAACTTGCCAGCCGACAGCATTCCTTTCGTGCCTACCGAGGTGGAGGTGGAGATTCTCACCATGCAGCCTCGCATTCCTATGGAGGAAATCAACCGTGTCAAGAACCAGTTGCGTGACTTCACCGACCGTGTGAACAAGGGTGAGACCACTTTCGCAACCTTGGCTCGTCTGTATAGTGAAGACCCGGGTTCTGCCCGCATGGGTGGAGAGATGGATTATATCGGTAGAGGTATGTTGGACCCAGCGTTTGCCAACGTGGCATTCAACCTGACCGATCCGAAGAAGATTTCCAAGATTGTGGAGTCGGAGTTCGGTTATCATATCATCCAGCTCATCGACAAGCGCGGTGACAAGATCAAGTGTCGTCACATCCTGCTGAAGCCAGTGGTTTCTCAGGAGGCTATCGACAAGTCAATCGGTCGTCTGGATTCCATCGGCAACGACATCCGTGCCAAGAAGTTCTCTTTCGAGGATGCAGCAGGCGCCTTGTCTGACGATAAGGATACCCGAAACAACAAAGGTCTGATGGCAAATGCCACTTCTGCCGACCGCACCTCTAAGTTCCAGATGAAGGATCTTCCTACCGAGGTGGCACGCGTGGTAGACACCATGAAGGTGGGTCAGGTATCAGCGCCTTTCACCATGGTAAACAGCAAGGGCAAGACCACTTGCGCCCTGATTAAGCTGGTGAGCCGTGTAGATGGTCACAGAGCCACCATCACCGAGGACTTCCAGGTGATGAAGGACGTGGTACTTGCCAAGGAAAGAGAAAAGACTTTGCATGACTGGGTAGTCGACAAGATTAAGAAGACCTACGTTCGCATGAACGACCGCTACAAAGATTGCAAATTTGAATATCAAGGTTGGGTTAAATGATCAGTAACAGACATTATAATAATATCAAGAACGGGCATAGAATCTTTTTCGCATTGATTCTATGCCTATTTGGGTTTTCTTTGGTGCTAGCTATGCAGGCACCTAAGAAGAAACACAAGAAGCGCCCTCAGGGAGACAGAGTCTATCTGCTCCATGCCGATGAGCTGCGCTACGACATGTATGGCAACAATCCCGATGCCCAGATTGTGAAGGGCAAGGTTTCCTTCATGCATCAGGGCGGTCACCTCACCTGCGACAGTGCCTATTTCTATCAGGGTTCCAACTCGGTGAAGGCATTCGGTCATGTGCATTACCGCCAGGGAGACACCCTCTCGCTTACCTGCGAAAGGGCTGATTACGACGGAATGATGCAGATGATGCATGCCCGCAAGAATGTGGTGCTGCGCCATCGCCGACAGACGCTGCTTACCGACAGTCTGGATTTCGACCGTCTCTATAACATGGCGAACTTCTTTGATGGCGGTACGCTGATTGACGGCAGGGACAAGCTGGTTTCCGACTGGGGAGAGTATCACACCGAGACTCGAGAGGCAAAGTTCGTCTTCAACGTGAAGCTGCGCAGCGGCAAGGATGTGATTACCACCGATACCCTGTATTATGACGTACCTACATCTACTGCCCATCTGGTGGGACCATCTAGGATTATCTCGGGTGCCAGCGTGGTGAACACCCACGACGGTTATTACGATACCAGGACCGACAAGGCAAAGCTCTTTGGCCGATCTACGCTGGTGGACAAGGACAAGACCATCACCGGTGACAGTCTTTACTATGTGAAGAATGGCGAGAGCACGGGCTATGGCAATGTGGTGTATGTGGATAAGAAGAACAAGAATTCGCTCACATGCAACTATCTCCGATATAACGAGAAAACCGGTAAGGGATTCGCTACCAAGAATCCTGTTGTTATCGACTATTCGCAGAAAGATACCTTGTGGATGCATTCGGATACGATGCGTATCTACACCTTCAACATCAATACCGATTCCGTTTACCGCAAGGTGCATGCCTATCCTCATGTGCGTGCCTTCCGCAACGACATCCAGGCAGTGTGCGATTCCCTGGTATTCAATTCCCAGGACTCTTGTATGACGATGTATAAGGATCCAGTCACCTGGAATCTCAACCGCCAGTTGCTGGGTGAGGAAATCAGGGTGTATATGGCAGATTCCACCATCCGTTTTGCCCATGTGCTGCGTCAGGCGCTTTCCATCGAACAGATGCCCGATAAGGAGCACTTCAACCAGATTACCTCCAGCGAGATGAAGTCTTATTTCGACAAGGGCGAGATGAAGATGTCGGAAGCCATCGGTAATGTGCAGACCGTGTATTACATGACCAACGACAAGGACAGTTCGCTGGTGGGTCTCAATTATCTGGAGACCGATACCATGCGTATGTATCTGGGAGCGGCACGCAAGCTGGACAAGATTTGGACCAACAAGTTTACCAGTACGATGTATCCGATGACCCAGATTCCGCCAGCCAAATATAAACTGCCTAACTTTGCCTGGTTCGAAGATATCCGTCCAAAGGATAAAAACGACATCTTCGTATGGCGCGGCAAGGCGAAGGGTTCCGAGCTGAAGGAAATCAAGCGCCATGAGGCTCCGCTTCAGACGCTCACGAAGAAACCAGGTGTTCGATAGTATAGTTCTTATTTTAAAATCTAAACGACGATGAGTGATGTCATTCAACTTTTACCCGATTCTGTTGCCAATCAGATAGCGGCAGGAGAGGTGATACAGCGTCCGGCTTCCGTGATCAAGGAGCTGGTTGAGAACGCTGTGGATGCAGGTGCCCGGAATATCCATGTATCTGTGGTGGATGCCGGTCGCACCAATATCCAGGTCATTGATGATGGCAAGGGAATGTCGGAGACCGATGCCCGATTGGCTTTCGAGCGTCATTCTACCTCGAAAATCCGCAAGGCAGACGATCTCTTTGCGCTCCGCACCATGGGATTCCGTGGTGAGGCTCTCGCCTCTATCGCCGCAGTGGCGCAGGTGGAACTGAAAACCCGACAGGAAAGTGACGAGATTGGAACTTTGGTTGCCATCTCGGGATCCCGATACGAACGGCAGGAGCCTTGTGCCTGTGCCGTGGGAACCATCTTCTCGGTGAGCAACATCTTCTATAATGTTCCGGCTCGAAGAAAGTTCCTCAAGTCGAACGCCACCGAACTGAATAATATCCTGACAGCCTTTGAGCGCATCGCCCTGGTGAATCCTCAGATTACCTTTACCCTGCGCAGCAATGGCACCGAGGTGTTCAATCTTCGTGCGGTGAATCTGCGCCAGCGTATTCTGGATATCTTTGGCAAGAAGTTCAATCATGACCTGCTGCCTGTGAACGTGGAAACCACCATGTGTAAGGTGGGGGGCTTTGTGGGCAAGCCTGAGTCGGCACGCAAGAAGGGAGTTCATCAGTTCTTCTTTGTCAACGGAAGATACATGAAGCACCCTTATTTCAACAAGGCGGTAATGGCAGCTTACGACCGACTGATACCGCTGGGCGAGCAGGTGCCGTACTTCCTCTATTTCGAGGTGGATCCTAAAGACATCGATGTCAACATTCATCCTACCAAGACCGAAATCAAGTTTGAGAACGAGCAGGCCATCTGGCAGATTCTCTCGGCGGCAGTGAAGGAAAGTATTGGCATGTTCAATGATGTGCCTACCATCGATTTCGATACGGAGGATAAACCGGAGATTCCTGTTTATAATCCTGAAGTTCCTGCATCGACGCCGGCTCCGAAGATCAGTCTGAACCCTAGCTACAATCCTTTCAAGGTGCATTCTTCTTCCAACGCCAAGCCTGTGGGTGCCGGTTTTCCGGGACCATCGAGCACCAAACCGGAGATTGACCCAAACTGGGAGCAGCTCTATGAGGGACTGAAAGACCAGGATGAGCAGCATACGATGGAACTCTTCGATAATCCGGATCAGGAAGCGAGTGCAGGAACATCGCCAAGCAGTATCATTGCAGAGAAATCTCCTTCTCATTATCAGTATAAGGGCAAGTATATCATGACAGCCGTGAAATCGGGCTTGATGATTATCGACCAGCATCGTGCCCATGTGCGCATCCTCTTTGAGCAGTATCTTCGCCAATTGAAGGAGCGCACCTTCCATTCTCAGAAGGTTCTCTTCCCTGAAGTGGTTCAATTTCCGATGTCGGAGAAGGTTATCTTTGAAAAGATATTGCCCGAGATGAACGAGATGGGCTTCGAATTGGAAGACTTGGGTGGTGGCAGTTATGCCGTCAACTCAGTGCCTGCCGGATTGGAGGGAATGAATCCAGTAAAGCTGGTACAGGACATGGTGGCGAGTGCTGTGGAGAAAGGCGTGTCTGCCATGGACGAAATCAATACGGCACTGTCACTCTCGCTGGCTCGCCAGGCAGCGATACCTCATGGACAGGTGTTGAGCAACGACGAGATGGAGGGTTTGGTGAACGGACTTTTCGCTTGCGAGAATGTAAACTACACCCCCGACGGCAAATCGGTGCTTTGCATCCTGCAGCAGCAGGAGATAGAACATCTCTTGGGATAGAGTGGGGGTATATATAATTAAGGTGTATATAATTATAGTATAGGTAAACCATAAGTTAAAATCAGAAAGAAATGAAAAAGTTGTTAGCTATGCTGGCTTTGGCTAGCGTTACAATGGGAAGTTTTGCTCAGGACGTGACTCCTGATGAAAAGTATAGTATTGCCACCAATTCTTTTGCAAGTAATTGGTTCGTGCAGGTAGGTGCCGACTGGAATGCCTGGTATTCTGCCGAGGAGAGAGGACATGGCTTGGCGAAGAGTCCATTCAAGAAGTTCCGCTCTAATCCAGGTGTATCTCTTGCCATCGGTAAGTGGTTTACACCAAGCATCGGTCTCCGTACCAAGCTTCAGGGCATCTGGGGCAAGAAGGTGGATGCCGACTGGAACGATGGTACCAACGAGGGCAATGGCAACAAGTATTGGGCATTGAACGAGCAGGTGATGTTTAACCTGAGCAATCTTTTCAAGGGTTACAGAGAAAACCGCATCTGGGATGTGATGGCATTTGCCGGTGCCGGTGTGGGTCGTTCGATGACCTACAACACATACGCCCTGGATTACAGTGCAGGTGTTCACTCATCCTGGAAGGTAGCCAAGAAGACCAGCGTCTTTGTGGAGGCAGGTGTGAATACCTTCGATCATAACATCGACAACTGCAAGGGTGTAGCCGACCAGAGCTGGAAGCGCCGTTGCAACAATTTCTATGCCGAGGTGGGCTTGACCTTCAACCTGGGTAGTGCAAAATGGAAGAAGGCTCCGGATATGGATGCAGTCAATGCACTCCATCAGTCAGAGCTTGATGCCTTGAATGCAGCCTTGGCAGATGCCAATGCAGAAAACGAGCGTTTGCAGAAGCTGGTAGAGAACCAGCCAAAGAATGATGCTGCTGCCAAGACAGAGGCTGCTGCTCCTGCATTCGCCAACACTCCACTTTCTGTGTTCTTCAATATCGGCAAGTCTTCTATTGCATCCAAGAAGGATTTGGTAAATGTGAAGGCTCTTGCTGAGTTTGCGAAAGAGAATGATACCAAATTGCTGGTTACCGGTTATGCTGATAGCGCAACAGGTTCTCAGGCATTCAATCAGAAACTCTCTCAGAAACGTGCTGAGCAGTTGGCAAAGCAGCTTGTGAAGATGGGTGTGGATAAAAATAACATCGAAATCAAGGCAAACGGCGGTGTGAAGGAGTTGAAGCCAAACTCTTATAATCGTCGTGCAACCGTTCAGATTGCCGAGTAATCTCCCTATAAGAAGGCACTTTTCCCCGTGAAAAGTGCCTTCTTTTCATGTATTTTTTGAGAAATTTGAAAAAAAACGGGAAAAAGTTTGGTGGAATCAAATATTTGTAGTACCTTTGCAACCGCTTACGAAAAGTAAGGGCGCTTAGCTCAGCTGGTTTAGAGCATCTGCCTTACAAGCAGAGGGTCGGCGGTTCGAATCCGTCAGC
>JAIJUV010000450.1 GCA_022732315.1 Prevotella sp. | reverse complement strand
ATCCTTCCTCTCTCTTTGTCGCGCCCACGATACGGGCGATCTCACGTGCCACAGACGGCTTTTCTGCAATGATTGTCTTCATATTTTTCTGTCGTTTTGAATTTTACAAATGTTACTTCGGATTTAGTGGCGGACACCGGATTACATCTTCATGCCCTTATTGTTTTTCTTTTGCGGCTTCTCCTGCTGCTGTTGCTGTGCGGTGTCCTTCGGGGCGGTCTGTCCCTTCCGCAACGGCTCCTTCAGGTTCTTGGTAGCCTCGTTGGTCTTGCCCTCGCTGTTCACCGCCACCTGCGTGCGGCTCTCGTTGGAAGGCGCGACCTTCTGCGCGTTGTCGGGGTTGGTGTCGTAGCGGTACGGGCGTCCCTTCTCCGGGTTGAACCTGATGTACATCGTGGCGTGGAAGCCCTGCTTGTCGGTCACGTTCTCCAGTTTCACGGCTTTGCCAGCCACGTAGTCGGCTTTCTGCTGCTCGGTGAAGTCCACGCCGCTCCATTTGCTGATGGGGCGGATGCTGCCGTCGGCGTTCGTCCACGTGTTGCGGCGTTGCTCCTTGTTCGTGTTGGCTGTATTTTCCGTACCCTGCGCCTGTCCCTGTGCGGGGTTGTTCTTGGCTTCCTGTGCTTGCGCGGCACGTGGCGACCTGCCGGTTCCCGGCACGAACTCCACGCCGCGCTGCTCCACGTTCACTTGCAGGGTGGTGACGAACTTCCTGCCGTCCTTGCGTTCGATGAGTTTGTCGCGCACAGGCAGCCCGGCACGCAGCATGTCCTGCTCCTGCTTGGTGATTTCCGTCTTGCCGATGCGCTCCGGTATGCGCACCTTGTTTGCCGGGACATCCGTGATTTCGTTCGTCTTGCGGTCGATGCTGACGAACGAGGGGATGATCTCGCCCGTTTCCCTGTCCACGAGGTCCACAACCCTGCCGAGGTTGCCCGTTTCGCGCAGGTTCTTCCGGTCGTCGTCGGAGAACTTGTGTTCCTTGTACTCGTCGAGTTTCTGCTCCTTGCGGATGAAGTGCGGCACAAGGCTGACGTTGCCCTCGCCGTCCTTCTTGAAGGAGAGGCGGGCATCCAGCTCGAAAGCTTCTCCGCCGAAATTGGGCGACACCCTCACCAAGTCGGACTTGCCGTAGTTGAGCATCCTGTCAAGGTCGCCCGACTTTTCAAGGTCGTCGCGCTTCACGCCCCATTTCTCCTCCAACTCCTTCCAGTTGATCTTGCTCTCGTCGATGGGTTGGTAGCCCCGGTTGCTCTGCGCCTGCTGCGGGTTTTCCTGATTCTGTTCGTTTTTCTGTTCCATTTCTTCCTGTTTTTTAGGTTCGTCATCTTGTTTCTGTCCCGGTTGTTCCTGCTTTTCGGCGGACTGCTCCTCCTGTACTTTCTTTTCGTAGCCGGAGGTGTCCACCTTGTGGGGCGCAAGCATCTCCTTGTTGCCCTCGGGGTCTTTCAGCAAGTCCTTGATAACTTCCAGCAGCTTGTCGGCTTGGTCCGCCGCGACACGGTAGAAACCGAAGCGGCTGGGTTCCTTGCACTGCCGGAAGAAGTTTTTGAAGAAGTTGTCCAGCACGTCTCCGTGCCTGTCGAATTGCAGGAAACTCTGCGCGTTCTCCGCCTTTGCGGGGGTACGCTTGGGTGAGCCGTCGGCGTTAAGCCCGGCTACCACGCTAATC
>JAIJUV010000449.1 GCA_022732315.1 Prevotella sp. | reverse complement strand
GTCAGGTTGGCACGATGAATCTCCCATTTCTCACTCACCATGAGGGTATAGGCATTTCTCAGCGTCAGAGTCTCTTGGGTCAGCGCCTCGATGGTCAACTTGCCCAGGGCTTCATCTATCTCAGCATTTCTCTTGCCCAAGACCTGGATTCGCTCCTCATTCTTCTGCTTTTCTGCTGTGGCAGCATCGAGATGAGCCACAACCTTGATGGCTTGCTGAACATCTTGCAGTTTCTTTTCGGCTGCCGATTTATGGCTCTGCAGTTCCTCTATATTTTGTCCGGCAGTCTTATTTCTTTCCGTCTCCCAAGCCTGTTCAGCGGCTTGCGTCGCTTCGTGCAGAACCTGTTTCTGCTTGGCAATCTCTTCCTTTGTCGCTTTGAGGGCAAGGTTCGCTTTCTCCGTTTCTGCTTCCCATTTTTGGATGTTTCGGGTGTTTTCCTCCACGTCTTTCTGGGCAGTTAGATTCTCTTTCTGAGCCAACTTCAATGCTTCTTTCTTTTCTTTCAGATTCGGCATAGCTGCTTCCATTTTGGTTTTCAGCGCTCTTGCTTCAGCGATGACCGGCAGCGCCTTTTCCAGCTGTTCCTGTGCCTTGCTTACTGCTTCCTTCAGACTGGTGAGAGTTTTCTCGCTTTCGTCGATGGCAGATTCTTGACTTTTGATGTTTGCTTCCGCTTTCAGAATGTTTTCTTCCTGCTCTTGAATGCTTTGCGTCTGTCGCTCTACTTCCTGCAGCTGGTTGACGGCAGGCTGTACTTCATCGTGCAACTGCAGACGGAGAATCTGGGCTTGCATCGCTTTAATGGCATTTGCTGCTTGCTTCATATCTGTCTGGCAGATAGCGATTTGCTTGATTTGCCTATCGTTTTCCTCAAACCATTGCAGGTCTTTCAAAATAGCTTGCAACTGGCTGTCAAGTTCCTTCTCAGCCTTTTCCAGGCGGGCGATTTCCTCCTTCAGTTGGGCAAGTTCTTCATCGTTCAGCAGGTTCTGTTTAACGGCTTCCACCGATGCAGCCATCTGGTTGTAGGCATCCGTCGCCTGGTCTTTCGCCTTCTTGATTTCAGTAGCGATGTTCGTATAAGTTTCCTCGCATCCGATGAGCTTTTCCAGGAGTTCGTACCGCTCGTTTTCCTTTGCCGTCAGGAAGTTGGCAAACGAGCCTTGGGCGATGAGCACGGTACGGAGAAACTGGTCGTAGTCGAGTCCGATGATATTCGGCAGCTCGTTCCAGTCGGCAGCTTCCTCTGTTATCTCTTCGCCCTTTCTCGTGATTTTATAAAGCGCAGTTTTGGCGTTCTCGTAGCGCACTCTCTGGAATCTGACGTGCCATTCTGCGCGGTAGATGCTGCCGTTGTTGGCAAGGAAGGTGAGTTTGCTGTAGCCTTCCTTCTTGCCACGTGTCAGGATGTTTCGGCTGTCGGTTGGTGCCAGACGGTTACTTTCGCTGGCATCGGCAGCTCCGAAAATCTCGATGCTCTGGTTCTTGTCTCCTTTCTTTCTGGGGTAGCGAGGGGCGCGGTTGTAGAGAGCCAGACAGATAGCATCGAGTAGGGTAGACTTGCCACTTCCCGTAGGACCTACGATGCTGAAGATGGTGCTCTCGCCTAAGGCACCTTCTTCAAAGTTGATGACCTCGCCTCCCTGTTTGTCAAGCGAAGCGAGGTTGAGTATT
>JAIJUV010000448.1 GCA_022732315.1 Prevotella sp. | reverse complement strand
GAGTAGTCCGATACTTAAGGAGTTTCGCACAGACTTGGTGCTTACAGATTTACAGACACGCCAGCGAGTGTCCGACAGGATGCGTATTGTATACCTCCAACTGCCATTGTTCGACAAGCATACGGAGGCAGAGTGTATGGATATATTTAATTGTTGGATTTATATAGTGAAGAATATGAACATGTTTGAGCAGATGCCATTCAGCGAGAAGTATCCAGTCTTCCGCAAGTTGGCAGAGATAGGCGACCTCCGCAAGCTTTCCCGCGAGGAACTTGAGCTTTATGACGAGGATATCAAGAATATGCGTGATATATATGCCACCAGAAAGTTTGATGAGAAGAGAGGAATGGAAAAAGGAATGAAGAAAGGAATTGCTAAAGGTCGAGCAGAAGGTGAATTGGCTAAAGGTTTGGAAGTAGCCCGTAACTTGTTAGCAATGGGTATGTCTTGGTCTCAAATCATACAAGCTACTGGATTAACAGAAGACCAGCTGAAGCAACTTCAGTCATAGTGTATGTACATTATCCACTAGTCGTTTCTCTTAGTATAAGTTACCCGTCAGGTGCTCCGCCGGATTAAAATCTGCCGGAGCGCCTGACGGGTAAAATCTTTCGTTGTTTTGGTAGTCATGATGATCATGACTGCGAGTAGTGTGATGGCAGAAGTTATTGGTGAAGTAATGCATAGAATAAACAAAAACTGATGAAGACAGAAAACCTCAGTTAAAATATAACAACATAAAATACAATCAGAACGCAAGCCCCGCTTAGCAGAGTGAACGCTCTCGCTAAGCGGGGCTTTGTATAACCTAAAAAATATAATATTATGTCAGAAGATTTTTTACTTGAAGACGAAGACCTGTACCAACAACCTGAAGATGATGATTTAAGAGAGACTCTGAATAAACATCTGAATGATACAGAACATGACAAAGAAGTGGTGCATAAAACCATGCATGCTTTAACCGACGTGATGATTAGCACTTCTCGTGACTACGATTTGGCTATGAATTGTAAATGTGTGTTGATGGAATTTTATCGTAGACAAGGTCTTAACGAAGAAGAGGAAATAGCACGTATAGATGCGCACGCACATAACCTGGATGAGTTTGATAAGTTCATGAAAGCCCGAAATGGCGATTTGAACCCAAAGCGCATATCTGAGCAGGAATTCGCTCATGCCCTCGACCAGCTGATGGAATCTGTAGATGCATCCAACCATTACATATTCAAGATTCAGCGCCACTGGATAGCCGTGTTTAGAGTGGCTGCGGATATGCAGCTTATTGGAGAAAATGACTATCTTGGTTTCTGTAAATGGATCAAGAAGATTCATCCGGCATCCTTCAGAGTGAAGGTGACACAGGGAGATTTGAAACAGATCAGCAATTCGGATTGTTATATGAAGCCATACGAGAAATGGAAGTTCGTTCCGATGGGAAATGTGAAAAAGAAGCCTTATGACGCTATGGTCAACGTGGTGGATTGCTTGAAAAAACTGTTGGAAAAGGAAGGAAAAGTAGCCTGAAAACGGCTCAGAAATAACTCTCGTTATAACTTTATAACCCTCGAAATAACCGCAGGGTTATTTGTTTGGCTCGTATCGGTTTTTGCCGTACTTTTGCCCCGGATTTCAGAACGAGCCGTGTTCTGGGATTCGGGGCTTTTCCGTTTCCTAT
>JAIJUV010000088.1 GCA_022732315.1 Prevotella sp. | reverse complement strand
GACTCAGATGTATTCTGGACAAAAGAACAGATTAAGAAACTCATTACTATCTTCCCTGAGGGACAGGTGGTTATCATCGTGGATGATAAGATTGTGGGCTGTGCCCTCTCTATCATCGTTAACTATGATATGGTGAAAGGCGACCATACCTATGCTCAGGTTACGGGTAATGAAACCTTCAATACCCACAATCCTCATGGAAATATCCTTTACGGCATCGAGGTGTTTATCCACCCAGACTATCGTGGCTTGCGATTGGCTCGCCGTATGTATGAGTATCGCAAGGAACTCTGCGAGAAGCTCAACCTGAAGGCTATCATGTTTGGAGGTCGTATTCCAAACTATCATAAGTATGCCGACAAGATGCGCCCTAAGGAGTATATCGAGCACGTAAGAAACCGCGAAATCTATGACCCGGTTCTTACCTTCCAGCTCTCCAATGATTTCCACGTGCGCCGCGTAATCCGCAACTATCTTCCTAGTGATGAGGAGAGCGAACACTGCGCCACCCTGCTGCAGTGGGATAACATCTACTATCAGCCACCTACGGATTCTTATGTAGATAGAAAGCCAACCGTGCGAATCGGACTGGTACAGTGGCAGATGCGTCCATACGCTTCGGTGGATGACCTCTTCGAGCAGGTAGAGTTCTTCGTGGATTCCGTGAGCGATTACAAGAGCGATTTCATCCTCTTCCCAGAGTATTTCAATGCGCCATTGATGGCGAGATTCAACGATTTGGGTGAGGCACAGAGCATCCGCATGATGGCTCAGTATACCGACGAGATTCGTGACCGATTCCGCGAGTTGGCCATCAGTTACAACATCAACATCATCACGGGTAGTATGCCTTATCTCAAGGATGACTCCCTCTATAACGTGGGCTTCCTGTGCCGTAGAGATGGTAGCGTGGATATGTATGAGAAGATTCACGTAACGCCAGATGAGCAGAAGTGCTGGGGATTGAGCGGCGGTAGCCATATCCAGACTTTCGACACCGATTGCGGTAAGATTGGTATCGTGATCTGCTATGACGTGGAGTTCCCTGAGTTGTCAAGATTAATGGCAGAGGATGGCATGCAGATTCTCTTCGTTCCGTTCATGACCGATACGCAGAATGCTTACTCCCGAGTAAGAGTCTGTGCCCAGGCGCGTGCCATCGAGAATGAGTGCTATGTAGCCATTGCTGGTAGTGTGGGCAACTTGCCACGTGTTCACAACATGGATATCCAGTATGCCCAGAGTGCCGTATTCACCCCTTGCGACTTCGCCTTCCCTAACGACGGCAAGCGTTCGGAGGCAACACCGAATACCGAGATGATTCTCGTTTCAGATGTAGATTTGAACCTTCTGAACGAGCTTCATACCTATGGTGCTGTAAGAAATCTTCGCGATCGCCGCAAGGATCTTTATGACTTGAAGCAGAAAAAGTAAGTTAAGTGAAGAACGAAGAGTGAAGAACGAAGAATTCAATTGTATTGATATATAGATATATAAAGAATGTATAAGATAGATATCTCGGAGCGTACGCTCCACTTCAAGCAGCCGGCAGGCACGTCTCGTGGGGTTTATACCACGAGACACAGTTATTATCTCACCCTTACATCGGATGAATTGCCGGGAGTAGAGGGAGTGGGTGAGTGTGCTACGCTCCCAGATCTCAGTTGCGATGCCAAACCGGAATATGCTGTCACCCTTCGGCAGGTGTGCCAGATGGTGGAGCAGATGGGACGCATTCCATACGATATGATTCGTGCTTACCCTAGCATCACCTTCGGTTTGGAAACAGCCTTCGCTTCGTTCTTCGATGCAGCGAAGAAGCAGAACTTAAGTGTCTCTGTTCCAGCCGGAATGGAGAACCTGACAGATCTTTTCGACTCTCCTTTCGGTAGGGGAGAAGAGGGCATCACCATCAACGGGCTGGTATGGATGGGTACTTACGAGGAGATGTTGGCACGACTGGAGGAGAAGCTCCAGGCGGGTTTCCATTGCGTGAAACTGAAGATTGGTGCCATCGATTTCTTCAAGGAACTCGATCTCATCAAGCGCATTCGTGATGTCTATACCCAGGAACAGGTAGAACTGAGAGTGGATGCCAATGGTGGTTTTCTGCCAGAGAATGCCATGAGCCAGTTGGAGGCTTTGGCCAAGTATGATATCCATTCCATCGAGCAGCCTATCAAGCAGCATCAGTGGCCTAAGATGGCTCAGCTCTGTAGGGAAACTCCGCTACCTATCGCCCTGGATGAGGAGTTGATTGGGGTGAATGTGAGAAGCATGAAAGAGGCTCTGCTCGATACCATTCGTCCACAATATATCATCTTGAAGCCTTCGCTCCATGGTGGTATCTATGGTTGCAACGAGTGGATTCAGTTGGCCAACCAGCGAGGCATCGGCAGTTGGATTACCTCGGCATTGGAGAGCAACATCGGTCTCCATGCCATCGCCCATTATGCTGCCAAGGTATATGGTCCGAATGTAGAGATGCCGCAGGGCTTGGGCACCGGTCAGCTCTTTACGGATAACATCCCGATGCCATTGGAAATCCGTGGTGATAAACTCTTTATTGTAAAATAATATAATATAATATAGTATTTTACCCCTATTTGTTTCGGCGGATTTGCAATCCGCCGCATCATTGGGTAACTATTGCGGATTTGTAATCCGCTAAGCAGGGTATAATTTAAATTATGACTTTAGAAGATTTCCTTTCTGAATGGAATAACGATAGCGACCGGGTGCTGGTGCATACCAGTGGCTCCACGGGAAAGCCCAAGCCGATGATGGTGGAGAAGAAGCGAATGCTCAACTCCGCTCGCATTACTTGTGATTTCCTGGGTTTGAAGCCGGGTGACAGTGCGCTGCTCTGTATGTCGCTTGATTATATAGCAGGTAAGATGGTGGTGGTGCGCAGTATCGAGCGCCATCTCCATCTTATTTCTGTTTCTCCTAGTGGCCATCCGCTGAAGGATATCAATTTGAAAGATGCAAATGGAAAAGATGTAAACGGGGAAATTACTTTTGCTGCCATGGTTCCGATGCAGGTGTATAATACCCTGCAGGTTCCTGAGGAGCGGGAGCGACTCACGCATATCCGCCATCTCATTATCGGAGGCGGTGCCATCGATGCATCTTTAGAAAAAGAACTCCGTTCGCTTCCTGGCAATATTGCCATCTGGAGCACTTACGGCATGACCGAAACCTTATCTCATATTGCCTTGCGAAGAATCAATGGCGATGAGGCTAGCGAATGGTATCAGCCTTTCGATAGCGTGAAAATCAGTCAGACTGATGAAGGTTGTCTCGTCATCGATGCTCCTTTGGTTTGTGCCGAAACCCTGGTAACGAATGATATAGTGGAAATAGAACCCTATATATATAATAAGGTGGAAAAACATGATAAGGTGGAAAAACATGATAAGGTGGAAAAACTTCGTTTCCGAATCAAGGGCAGAAAGGATAATGTAATCTGCAGCGGTGGTATCAAGATTCAGATAGAAGAAGTGGAGGCTCTCTTGAAGCCTCATCTTGAAAAGCCTTTCATGATAGCCAAGAAGAAAGATGAGAAGTTTGGAGAAATCGCCGTTCTCCTGACAGAGGATGAGGATCTCAAAAAAGTAGAGGCGACTATCCGCCGCCTCTTATCAGATCATAAATATTGGATTCCAAGGGAATTCCGATATGTAGAGCATCTTCCGCTTACCGAAACCGGAAAGCCAAAGCGCTGCTGTCTTTCTTTCATCGGATTACGCTGAGTTAACGGAACATTCTAGCTCTACGGATTACGCACGGATTTTAAACGGATTTGGCCTTGCGGCCATTGGGCTAGCGCCGTATAGGCAGGCTTGCGATTGCCCAGTATAGGCTGGCTTTTTCCAGCTTTAGGGGGTATCGCCACGACCGTCAGGTCGAGTTTCCGTTTAAAATCCGTGCGTAATCAGAGAAAGGCGGTTAAGGTTCCGTTTATTCCGCGTAATCCGATGAAAAAAGCGATCTATCCTTCTCTGAAGAAATCGAGTGCTTCCTTGATTTCCTCAACGGTAGCCGTCTGGTTGATGCGGATATCTCCGATGCCTCCCATCATGGTGAAGTTGATGATACCATTCTGGTTCTTCTTGTCGTGATGCATCAGCTCAATCAGCTCGTCGTAGTCATCGCAGGTGATGTTCAGCGTACCGTAGTTCTCCTTGATGAAGTTCACGGTCTGGCGCATCTTCTCTGTAGGGAATCCCGTTTTGATGACACTGAGGTAAAGTTCTGGAATCAAACCGAATGCCACGGCGTAACCATGGAGGATAGGCTTGCGCTTCAATGCCCAGCTCTCGAAGGCATGACCGAAGGTGTGACCCAGGTTCAGTGCCTTGCGGATGCCCTTCTCGTGAGGGTCCTGCTCCACGATGCGCTCCTTCACCTTCACGCTGTCGCCCACCATACGCTGCAACTGCTTCAGGTCGGGATTGGCAAGGTCGAAGCTCACCAGTTCTTCCCACATCGCCTCGGTAGAAATCAAACCGTGCTTCAGCATCTCGGCATAGCCCGAACAGATGTTCTCGGCATCCAGGGTCTTCAGGAACTCGGTGTCGAGAATCACGAACTTGGAGTCGTTGAAAACGCCCACTTCGTTCTTCAGTCCGCCGAAGTTGATACCGGTCTTTCCGCCCACCGAAGCATCCACCATGGCAAGCAGGGTGGTAGGGATATTGATGAAGTTGATGCCACGCTTAAAGGTGCTGGCAGCGAAACCTCCCAGGTCGGTCACCATGCCGCCTCCCAGGTTAATCATGCAAGAGTGACGGGAAGCGCCACCCTCCTGCAATCCTTTCCAAACCATCATGAGGCTCTCGATGTCCTTGTGGCTGTCGGTTGCCGGAATCGTAATCACCTGTGCTTCCTTCATGCAGTAGAATTTCTTCAGCAGCGGGAGGCACTCTTTCTGGGTAGTGGTATCAGTAAGAACAAACAGCTTGTCGTGCTCACATTCGGCAAGGGCGCTCACCAGTTCGCCTTCTAGATGGGTTGATATGATAACTCTCTGATTCATAACATATAAACATTTTAAAGGTCATTATTTATGAGCCATCTTTGGCTGGCTCATCTCAAATTATGTTGCAAAGGTACGTTAAATAAGAGACAAAACAAAATAAAAAAGCACTTTTTAATGATAAAAGTTTAAACCTTGTTATATTTCGTGCGTCAAAATAGGCAGTTATAAAATGCATAGAATAAATAATAACATTAAATAAATGATGAAACGAACAATTCTGACGATGCTCTTGGCTATCTTCGCCATGGCATCCTTTGCTCAGGAACGCCTGATAAGCGGTGCGATTATCGACCGCGATACTAAGGACCCCGTGGAGCAAGTAACGATTCAGCTACTTAAGGCCGACAGCACCTACGTGTCGGGTGCCATTAGCAACGAGAAGGGTCTCTTCCATCTCAATGCACCTGCCAATGGCAAGTATTTACTAAAAATTTCGAGTGTGGGTTACAAGACTACCGTGAAGCGTGTGCAGATTGCCGATGATAAGAATCTGGCAATGGGCAATGTGGTTCTCGGTGCAGATGCCATCATGCTGAAGGGTGCCGTGGTTACTGCCATGGCGCAGAAGGTGAACCTGAAGGAGGATACCTTCGTCTATAACTCGGCGGCTTACCGCACACCGGAAGGTTCGGTGGTTGAGGAGCTGGTGAAGCGCCTGCCGGGTGCTGAGGTCAGCGACGACGGTACCATCAAGATCAATGGTAAGGAAGTGAAGAAGATTCTCGTGGATGGCAAGGAGTTTATGACGGGCGATACCAAGACTGCCTTGAAGAACCTGCCTACCAGCATCATCGACAAGATCAAGGCCTACGATGAGAAGAGTGATCTTTCTAAGGTAACCGGTATTGATGATGGCGAGGAGCAGACCGTGCTCGACTTCGGTGTGAAGAAGGGTATGAACAAGGGTATGATTTCCAATATCGACCTGGGTGTGGGCAACAAGAGCCGCTACAATATGCGTGGCATGGGCGCTTATTTCAATGATAACAACCGATTCATGCTCTTTGCCAATGCCAACAATACCAGCGACCGTGGATTCGGCGGTGGTCCTGGCAGAGGATTCTGGGGCGGTGCCAATGGCTTGAATGCCAGCAAGATGATAGCTGCCAACTATAACTATGAGTTGAAGAACAAGTTCAAGTTCAATACTTCCCTTCGCTGGAACCACAGCGATGGCGATGTATGGAGCAGTCGTTCCAGCGAGAACTTCATGGGCAGCAGCAGCTCTTTCAGCAATAGTCTGAGCCAGAGTTTCTCCCGCAGCAACAGTTGGAATGGTAACATCCGATTGGAGTGGATGCCTGATACGATGACCAATATCCTCTTCCGTCCTTCCATCTCCTGGAGCACAAGCGATGGTTTAAGCGGCAGCCAGTCGGCATCTTACAACAAGGATCCTTACACCATCACCACCAAAGACCCTCTTTCTGAGGAAGGTATTGAGGAGTTGGACAAGGCTGAGGCTATGGTGAACAGACAGCTTTCTCAGGGAATCAGCTATTCTGATAACAACAATATCCGTGGCATGTTGCAGGTAAACCGCAAGTTGGGCAACAAGGGACGCAACATCACCTTGCGTATGGATGCCAAATATACGGATAAGGACAGCAAGAGCATCTCGCTCAACAATGCCAAGCTCTATCTTGTGCAGACAGCGGAGGGTAAGGATTCTACCTATCAGACCAACCGCTACAACCTGACTCCTTCAAAGGATTACAGTTATGCGGGTCAGTTGACCTATAGTGAGCCACTCTGGAAGGCCACCTTCCTGCAGTTCAGCTATAAGTTTACTTACAGCTACTCCAAGAGCGACCGCAACACCTACGATTTCAGCAATTATGCGATGACAGGAGATCATGAGTATCGTGGTTGGGATAGTTATCTGAATCCGTTTGCCGGTCAACTCAATGATTATAGGGATAATGAGTTGAGCCGTTTCTCTGAGTATCGCAACTATAACCATGATATCCAGGTGATGATGCGATTCATCCGTAAGAAGTATAATCTGAACTTCGGTGTGATGGTTCAGCCTCAGCAGTCGAAGTATATCCAGGATTATCAGGGCGTGCATGTAGATACCGTTCGCAACGTGACGAATATCAGTCCAACCCTCGATTTCCGTTATCGCTTCTCAAAGATGAGCAATCTGCGTGTAAACTATCGTGGTACCACCTCTCAGCCAAGCATCTCTCAGTTGCTTGATATCACAGATAACAGCGACCCGCTGAATATCTCGAAGGGTAACCCTGGCTTGAAGCCATCGTTCACCCAGAACTTCCGATTGTTCTACAACAACTTCGTGCAGAACCACAACAAGGGTGTCATGACCTTCATCAACTTCTCTACCACCAACAATAGCATCAGCAACAAGGTGACCTACGATGAGACGACTGGTGGAAGAATCACCCGTCCGGAGAATATCAATGGTAATTGGAATGTGATGGGAGCCTTCATGTTCAACTGCTCTATCGACAGTGCCGGTGTATGGAACGTGAATACCGACACCAACTTGGGTTACAACAACTACGTGAGCTATCTGAGTCTCGACAAACAGTCTGATTCTCAGAAGAATACCACCCGCAGTACCACTTGGAGAGAACGCCTCTCATTCAGCTATCGCAACGACTGGCTGGAGCTTTCGCTTGATGGAACATTGAATTATAACCATGCCAAGAATAAGTTGCAGCCTAACAGCAACCTCGATACCTGGCAGTTCTCTTATGGTCCTAGCATGACGCTTACAGCTCCTTGGGGAACCAGCTTGAACTCAAGCCTCTCTATTAGCAGTCGCCGTGGATATAATGATAGCAGCATGAACACCGATGAGTATGTATGGAATGCGCAGCTCTCCCAGAGTTTCCTGAAGGGCAAGCCATTGACCATCATGCTCCAGTTCTACGATATTCTTCGTCAGCAGAGCACTTTCTCCCGTGCCATTTCTGCTACATCCCGTACGGATACGGAGTATAATGCCATCAACAGCTATGCGATGCTTCATGTGGTATATCGCTTGAATCTCTTCGGAGGCAAGCAGGCTCGCAGGGATGGACCTGATGGACCTGGCGGACCTGGTGGACCTGGTGGTCGTCCTAACTTCGGTGGTCGTCCATTCGGTGGTGGTCGTCCATTCGGAAGAATGTTCTAAAAAGAAAATGAAGTAAGCTTCATTTAAAACGATAGTAAGCCTCACTCAATGTTTATGCGAGGCTTATTTCAAATAGGTATGACGAGAAAAAAGAAATCCCCGCTCTTCGTAATGAAGAACGGGGATTGTTTTATTTGGGATTACTAAAAGTTCATTGATTAGAGAGCGAACTTGTAACCCAATGTAAGCTGGAATACAGAGTTGCAACCAGCATCGTCAAAGTCAGAAACCTTTGTTACGCCAATATTGTAACGAGCATCTAAGCAAACGTTCATATACTCGTAAGAGATGCCTACAGGAACAGAGAAATCAAAAGACTTTACTTCTGCTCCGTTTGGTGCATATTTATCGTAATCTACAGTAACGCCATTAACACTAACCTTGTTGCTAAGATTAAATGCTGGCTGGATACCTGCCTTTAAAGCAAGACCTGGAGCTACATAAACGTTGGCAAGAATAGGGATATTAAGATAATCCATCTTCATCTTTGCATCGGTGTCTTTTACCTTTGCACCCTGCATAGAGTAGAGAAGACCACCGCTGATACCAAACATTGGTGATACATGATACTCCAACTCTGCACCTCCAACGAAGCCTGCTTTGTATTCTGCATCATCCTCTGTAAGAGATGAAACGTTCAAACCGACCTTAGGCTGAATTGTAACATCGCCTGCATTGTACTGTGCGAAAGCACCTACTGAAGACAGCACCATAGCTGCCATAACAAATAATTTCTTCATAACTCTTTCAAATTATAAATTTAAAACTGTTAATATTCACGTAGCTTTTGAAATAGTATGTTACTATAAAGCTGAAATGAGGTAGTCATTTATCATGCCTTACCATCATCTTTCGGGTACAAAGATATAGGTTTTTACAATAGAGTCCAAACAAATTAATGATTATTTGCTTAAATCGGGCGAAAAAATACGAAATTGTTACCATATAGAATATTTTTAGATTTTTTTTATCCCCGTTTTCTTGCATTGTTTCATAAAAAGTAGTATCTTTGCAAAGTAAAAAAGAAAGGAAAATAAAAATGGATGCTCATGAACTTAATACTTGGCTTATATTAGGAACCCTTTTCTTACTTTGTTTGGTAGGATTAGGAATAGGTATCTATGATACAAAGAAGTAAAAGAAAGAAAAAAGCCTTTCGGCTTAAGATAAATAAACTGTTTTTTCGCAAATAGATTCCATACGCCCTGAAAGGGCAGAAGCTTCTAGCCCAGGGCAACGCCCTGGGTTATTACGGGCGCAAACCTGTCGCCCTGTAAGGGCAAAAGCTTCAAAAGAACCAGGCAATTTACAAAGCTTTTGCCCTTACAGGGCGTCTTGTTGCTGCTAATGTACCCAGGGCGTTGCCCTGGGCTAGGAGCTTTTGGGCCTTCAGCCCGT
>JAIJUV010000447.1 GCA_022732315.1 Prevotella sp. | reverse complement strand
GCCAACTTTTCTTTGGCAATACCTTCTTCTCTTCCTTCTTCTCTTCCTTCTTTCCTACCTTCTTCCTTCGCAGAATCGATAGAATTTTTTATATCTCGGTAAGCCTTGAGACTATCCTCGTATTCTCGTAGCTCTTGTTGACTGAATTTAGCGATTTCTGCTTCTTCAAACAACTTCGTGAAAATCCTCTCTTTTAAAGCTTTCGGTCGTTTGTCAAGGTTGGGTAAATTCTTGAGTACATAGAGCCATTTGTCATACAGCGTTTCTAGCTCAGTCTCGCTTTTGTTGAATTTCGCAATCTCAATATACTTGAAAGAAAGTTTGTCGTTAAAGACCTTGAATGTCTTTTTGTCTAGCAGGCCAACATCGTGGTTGATTTCTTTTTGGTCGAAAGCTTCTTCCTTAAAATCAAAATTGAGCAATGCAACCGTGTAAACATGGGCTAGCTTGAAATTCCAATCCTGTCCTTTTGGAGCTTGTTCTCTGATAGGAAATGTAGAGTAGAAGAGGGATCGGTCTTTGAAGTATTTCTGAAAAGCGTTCTGCATCTCAACAATGAACTTTTCTCCTTTCTCATTTTCACAATACACATCAAAGATAGCTTTGCGCTCTGCGAAAACATCACCAACGTGTTCGCTATTGAGGTAGCGGACATCCTTAATGACTTGCTCTCCATCGAAAAGTGAATTCAGAAAGTTGATGAGCAAGTCTTTATTTGGCTTTGTTCCAAAGATACGTTTGAAACCAAAGTCGGTAAGTAAGCTGATATATCGTTCTTCTGATAATCTCATAATCTGTTCTTTTTATAGATTCTTTTGGCAAAGATACGACTTTTTGTAATATCTTCCAAGTTTTTTTGCGTAAATCTATTATTTTGATGATATTTTGGACGATTCTTTCAGTTTGTCTCATGAAAAAATAGTTATTTTACAAGCGGAACTTAACATAAACTTATTTAAATATAAACGAAATGAAATATACTAAACCCATTTGGCTGGTAGTTTGGATACAGCCATTGTTTTATACGTACATATCCGAAGCGTAAGATGTGTTATCTTAATACCCTATAACTCATTACTTAAACAGTTATACTTCCACGTTAATTTGGTTTGAATATCTTGATTTGTGCGGTTGCTGGCATATGCCAGCAATCACACGAATCTAATTCTTTAAGGTCTGATGCCATCTATCGCAAGCTTTTCAACAATGATATGCAGTATCTGATAGAGTGTAGTGAGAAAATCGTGAGGGATACCCCCAAATCGTGATGGATAGCGTGATGGATATTTCCGTTTCCGAAGTATCTATCACGCTATTCAAGTGTCTGTATATTAGTATATTAAGATGTGTAATACATATAAATCGTGATGGATGATAGATTATTACATAAAATTTGTTCATATGAAGACTGCGCTGGGTTACTGATATGACTGCATCGGGTTACAGATATGACTGCATCGGGTTACAGATATTACTGCGTAAGCTAACGGAGCCGTATCCGTAGGCTTATCGAGACGTCTGCATCAGCTAACTGAGACGTCTGAACTCGCTTACTGAACTACTTGAGGTGCTTGGCTGAACAGCTTGAATTGCTTGACAGAACAGCTTGAATTGCTTGACAGAAGTGTGATACAGCTACTTATTATGGACGCAAACTTGTCGCCCTGTAAGGGCAAAAGCTTT
>JAIJUV010000087.1 GCA_022732315.1 Prevotella sp. | reverse complement strand
GATTTCACCGAGGAATGTGCTGCCATCATCCGGGAGATGGACCCTACCGCTCAGACCATGCGTGCTATTACGACCTGTAATGGAGGAGAGGGAAGCGACTGGAATGTGATTCAGAACTGGAGCGGAACCTACGGCGGAACAGCCGATAAATATGATCAGGAATTGAAGCAGCCTAACCAGTTGCTGAATGGTGAATATGGTGCCTGGCGCACGCTCGGTTTCCGCAGTTCCGATGCAGAGAAACTGCATGCCGGTGATGCAAAGGCTCTGTCAAAAGCCTATACCGAAGAAGCCTTTGTATCTCTTCTGAGCAAGAAGGCGATGCTGGCAGAGAGTGCCAGGGACAGCGTCTGCGGCCATTTCCAGTGGCTCTTCGTATCGCATGAGAACCCGGGCAGAGTACAGCCGGATGAGGCTTACCGCCGCATCGACAAGGTGGGACCGTTCAATTACAAGGGACTTCTCACGCCTTGGGAACAGCCTACTGAAGGCTTCTACTGGTATCGCAATCATTATACTAAGGTGCAGCCAGATATGCTTACGCCTACAGCTGCCGACCGCAACAGAGATCTTCTGAAACCAGCCGAGGGTTATACCTATCTGTATAGAGTGAACTGTGGCGGTGATGCCGTTACAGACAGTTATGGCAGCGAATGGGAGCAAGACGACAGCGTCTATTCTCATTCCTGGGCAGAGCGTTTCGGCATGAATCCGTTTACGGCGAGTCAGGGACATATCACCTCCCGCATTCATGGCTTGAAATCATCATCTGAAGCCTCTCATCATGCTGCGGCTCCTGATGCAAAGCTCTTCCAGTATTTCCGTTGGGGCCGTCATGCGCTGAATTATCAGTTTGCTGTTCCGGATGGAGAATATCGCGTAGAACTCTATTTTGCCGAGCCTTGGCTGAGCAAGCATGAGGGCACCGGTATCGATTGTGAAGGCGAGCGCATCTTTGATGTAGCTATCAACGATTCCGTGGTAGTAGATGACCTCGACCTTTGGGCTGAGGCTGGCTTTGCGGGAGCCTGCAAGAAGGTGGTAGATGTCAAGGTAAAGGGCGGTCTGCTGACCATTTCTTTCCCGGAAGTTAAGGTGGGAGAGGCTATCATCTCTGCCATCGCCATTGCTGCCAAGGGAGAGATAGGAGATGCTGAGAAGTGGAATACCGCCTTCAAGGGCAGCAAGCCTGAGAGCGGAATGAGCAAGACTTACTGGGCTGACCTGGATAAGGATGTGGTAGAGAAATATCCGAAGGAGCTGTTGCCTCAGGACAACGAAGTGTTCCCGGCTGTGCGCTATAAGAGCAAGTCCTCAACCTGGACCATCAATCCTGGTGTAGCCCGCGAATACATGTTGCGTTTCCGCTATAAGAACACAACCGGTGAGCAACAGGTAGGCAGGTTGAAGATTGTGGACAGCAAGGGCATTGTCCTGCTGGATAGAGCCATGACCTTCCCTGAAACGCCGAATAAGTTTAAGACCATCGGTACCACTACTGATTCTCAGATCAATGCCGGTACCTATCAGATAATCCTCTCCGGTCTTCCGAACGTTTCGTTCGATTATCTGGAAGTGCAATAAAAGGAAATCTGCGCCATTTGCGAAATCTGTGTGACTTAAGAATCTCACGCAGATGACGCAGATGGCGCAGATTTTTTCTTGCGTAATAAGTTTTTTTGAGAAAAAAGTCTCAAAGTCTCATTATTAGGTGGAAATATTATTGTAAAGTGTTGATATATGATGATTTGTAAAAATGAGACTTCCTAATATCTTTACAAAAAAGTATCATAGAAGTATCATAAAATCGGGAGAAGTATCATGAAATCGGCATTGGGTTGCTGCAAAAGACTATAAAAAACGTCTATTATTTCAGTCTTTTTGAGTCCGTAGCGTCTATTTTTTCAGTTTTTATATCAGTAGTAGTGTCTACCTTTCTAGTTTTAAGAAAGAGTAAACGTCTACGGAATTAGGACAAGTCTCTTTATATATGCTTTTGCCCAGACTTGCCCAAGCCTTTGGGCATTTGTGCCCAACTATGTAGGGCATGGTTGCCCAAGGTTTTGGGCATGGATACCCATCGTTTTGGTCACTCGTACCCATGTACGTGGTCATGGCTACCCATGTACGTGGGTACGAGTAACCACGTACGTGGACATAATTGATGCATTTCGTTTGATATTTCGCTTGTTTTGTATGCTGTTTGCCGGTTTTTTATGATACTTCTCCCTATTTTATGATACTTCGATGAGACTTCTCTAGCTATTTTCAGAAAAGTATCATTCTTATAAACACTTATATATCAGATATATAAACTGAAATTTTCCTTAAAAATGAGACTTTGAGACTTTTTTCGAGAAAAAACACTTATATGTGTGCGCGTGAGAGCAATGGTAAATCTAAAAAGTACTCATTCTCAGTTACAAAAAATGGGGTGGGGCGTCTTTATTGTATGGACAAAAACGATAAACTGGTAAACTGTTTAAAAAATAAATAATATGATGAACAAACGGAAAATCATGATCATGATGGCTGGGATGGTTTTGCCAATCCTTGCACCTCAGGCTTCAGCTGCTGCAGAGCACCATGACTGGGAAGACCAGCATGTGCTTTCCATCAACCGGGAACCGGCACGGGCTGTATTCATGCCTTATCAGGCAAAGAAGGGAGATAGCCAGATGTCGCTCAACGGAGAATGGAAGTTCAGATGGACGAAGACGCCGGAGGAACGAATCGTGGATTTCTATCGTACTGACTATAGCTGCAAGGACTGGAAATCGCTCGCGGTACCAGCCAATTGGGAGGTGAACGGATATGGTACACCTATCTATATATCTGCAGGTTATCCCTTTAAAATCAATCCTCCTTATGTGATGACTACACCCAAGAAGGACTGGACCACCTACGAGGAACGCAATCCTACCGGACAGTATAAACGTAGCTTCCAGCTGAAGGCAAACTCGCTGCTGTTCCGTCAGGACCGTCAAACCTTCCTGCGTTTCGAGGGCGTGATGAGTGCATTCTATGTATGGGTGAACGGCGAGAAGGTGGGTTATTCGCAGGGTTCGATGGAGCCGAGCGAATTTAATGTGACTCCTTATCTGAAGGCTGGCAAGAACGAGATAGCCGTGGAGGTTTACAAGTATAGCGACGGCAGTTATCTGGAAGATCAGGACTTCTGGCGCTTCGGTGGCATCCACCGTGATGTGTGGCTCTATTCCACACCGAATGTCCGCATCCGTGATTTCGCCGTTCGCACTCTGCCGCAGCTCTCTTCCGCTACATCCTCTCCTTGTGATTTCACCCTGCAGATCAATCCGCAACTGGCGGTGGCAGCAGGCGAGAAGGGAGAAGGTTACCGGCTGATGGCGTGGCTGGAGGATGCTGAAGGTAAAGGCGTGATGCTGAAACTGCCGGGAACTGACAGACTGGAGGCTTCTCTGCAGGCTTCTGCCGACGAGATTCTCGACCTGAATCATAAGGCAGCCCTGATGAACGAATGGTATCCGCAGCGAGGTGGAAGAAAATTCGAACGTATGGAGGGAGTAGTGGAAAAACCGCATGCCTGGACTGCTGAGACACCTTATTTATATACCCTGAAACTGGCACTTCTCGACAAGCAGGGAAGTGTGGTGGAACAGGTGCAGCAGCGCATCGGATTCAGATGGGTTTCGGTAGAAAACGGACAGTTGATGGTGAACGGAAAACCTATCAAACTGCGTGGCGTGAACCGGCATGAGCATGATCCGAAGTTGGCACGAGTGATGACCGAGGAGATGATGCAGCGCGATATCCGGCTGATGAAGCTGGCGAACGTGAATGCCGTCAGAACCAGTCATTATCCGAATGTTTCCCGCTGGTATGAACTGTGTGATAGTGCTGGCATCTATGTGATGGATGAGGCAGATTGCGAGACCCACGGACTCCGTGGTACGCTCACCTCTACTCCCGACTGGAATGCCGCCTTTCTGGACAGAGCCGTGAGAATGGCAGAAAGAGACAAGAACCATCCGAGCATCATTTTCTGGAGCTTGGGCAACGAGAGCGGTTTCGGTGCCAATCATGCAGCTATGGCAGGCTGGCTTCATACCTTCGACCCAACGAGACTGGTGCATTATGAAGGTGCTCAGACGCCTTATCAGCCAGCGAAGGGCCTGAGCGAGAAGGATTTTGATGAGACCGATCCAGCCTGTGTGGATGTCATGAGCCGTTTCTATCCCCGTGTAAAGGCAGAGTATCTGAATCTGGGTGTTCCCGAAGGTTCTGACAAGGAGAGAGCGGAGAATGCCCGATGGGAGCATCTGCTGGATATTGCGATGAGAAAGAACGATAATCGTCCTGTGCTTACCAGCGAATATGCCCATTGTATGGGTAATGCGCTGGGTAATTTCAAGGAATATTGGGAGGAGATATACAGTCATCCCCGTATGGCCGGCGGCTTTATCTGGGACTGGGTTGACCAGGGCATCTATGCTCCGGGAACCAACCATGTGCTCTATGGCGGTGATTTCGGTGATAAGCCTAATCTCAAAGCCTTCTGTCTGAATGGTGTGGTCTTCTCCGACCGCTCGGTATCGGCTAAGTATCAGGAGGTAAAGCATACTTATGCACCGGTGTGGATAACTCAGAAAGGGGATGAAATCTGGGTGAAGAATCATCATTCCCATCTCTCGCTGGAGGGCTTCAGCTGCCAGTATCAGGTGACGAAAAATGGTGCTCTCGTTCAGGAGGGAGAACTGAAAATGCCATCAGTACAGCCGGGTGATAGTGCAAAGTTATGCAGCTTGCGTGACTTCAAAGCGTATAAAAATACAGATTCCCGATTGAATCTCTCTGTCACTTCCCAACAGGGTGTAGAGGTAGGAAGGGAGCAGATAGCCCTCAGCGATGACTTGTATGAAGCTGGCAGGAAACTGGCTGCGGATGCCATGAAGCGATACAAGTCTTCCCGCCGTTTGGCAACTCTGTCAACTGCCGAGTTGCTGGCACGCAATTTCTCCGTGATTCCTCAGTTCTTCCGTGCGCCAACCGACAACGACAAGAGTTTCGGCAACTGGATAGCGAAGGATTGGAAGAAGACTCATCTCGACAGCACACTTTCCGCTATCCCGTTGAAGGATGGGGAGTATGTATATCATTATGGTGAGGATGGAGCATCGGATAAGGCTGGTTCTTCGGCATCGGCTAAGTCTGGTGGCAATATCCGTCTCCGTTTAGAGGTATCTCCTCAGCAGGACGGCTTTGTCGATGTGAAGGCTACCTATAGTTTTGAGGGCAATCTGCCTGAACTTCCTCGACTGGGCCTGATGATGAAGCTGCCAAGAGTGGCTTACGATCAGGTGAAATGGTATGGCAGGGGACCTTGGGAGAATTATCCTGACCGCAAGCAGTCTTGTCCGATAGGATGGTACGAGAGTAGCGTGGAGGATCAGTTTACCCACTATCCCCGTCCGCAGGACAACGGCAACCATGAGGACTGTTCATACATCGAACTGCCCAACAAGAATGGTAAGAATGCCCTGCAGGTTATCGCAGTCGGCGATACGCCTTTGAGTTTCTCAGCCTTGCCATACAGCGTGGCAGACCTCTATGCCGCCCGGCACGATTTCGAACTGAAGCAGTCTGGTAATCCTAACCTGCGCTACACCTATCTCAGTCTCGATTGTGCCGTTCTGGGCTTGGGTAACAGCAGTTGCGGACCTGGTGTATTGAAGAAATATGCCATCGACAAAACTCGCAGTTATACCCTGCATTTCAAGATGAGAATACTATGAGGCATCAGGTATTTGGGGATGCCGTTTTGAGGTAAATTAATAACTTGTCGGAAAGGGTGCGTAAAAGTTCTTTTCCGACAAGTTTAGTTTTATCATCTGCGAAAGTTGATGTTTTTGATATATTTTCGCAGCTTATCTCGAATTATTTGTTTTGCATTATGCAATTTGCATAATTTAATTTGCATAATTCGAGAAATCTTATTATCTTTGCCGCCATAACCAATGATTTAATTAGGTAAAAAGTATGGAGAATCCTTTTATTATCACAGGCAAGATTAAGCCAGAGTACTTCTGCGACAGAGACGTAGAGGCAGAGAAAATCATCCGAAAGGTAACTTCGGGTGAAAATATTGTGTTGATGGCTGCACGGCGTGTGGGCAAAAGTAAGCTTATCGACTTTTGTCTCGACTCGCCGATGGTCAAGAATGATTTTATCGCCATTTCCATCGACATACTCCGTACTTCGAGCATCCAGGAGTTTGCCTTCGAACTAGGTAAGGCTGTTTTCGAACAGGCGGCTCATCGCAGTCAGAAGATGCTTAAGATGGTGGTCAGCACATTGAAATCTATCAATGGGTGTTTCGGTTATGACCCCATCTCGAACACGCCGACCTTTAACCTTTCGCTAGGTGATATCTCCAATCCGCTCTATACCCTGGATGAGATATTTGCCTGTTTGGAGCATGCCGACAAGAAATGTATCGTGGCGATAGACGAGTTCCAGCAGATTGGCTATTATCCAGAGAAGAACATGGAAGCAATCTTACGCACTTATGTGCAGAAGTGCAGCAATGCCAACTTCATATTCTCTGGTAGCGAGCGCCATCTCATTACGAAGATGTTCTCCGAAAAGGCGCATCCATTCTACAATAGTGCCGACATGATGAACTTGGAGGTGATACCATACGATAAGTATTTGGAATTTGCGAAAAGTTTGTTTGCCAGGTTTGGGAAGGACGTGGAGGAAGAGGCTGTGCGTGATGTCTATGATACGTTCGGAGGAAATACGTATTATATGCAGAAGGTGTTTCATGAAGCTTTCAACCAGACAGATGTAAAGGGCAAGGCTGACAAGGCGATGGCGGAAGCCATCATCCACATGATGATATTGGACAACGACCGTAAGTTTAGTGAAATCTTGTCGCGTCTCACGCTCCCTCAGAAGGAATTGCTCTATGCGATAGCCAAGGATGGCATTGCCAGGCAGATTACTTCCACTGTTTTTGTAAAACGGCATAATCTACGCTCTGCCAGCAGCGTTCAGTCTGCCATCAAGAAATTGCTGGAGTATCATCTGGTATCTACTTCGTTGGGTACGTACAATATTGATGACCAACTGATGAAGCTGTGGCTGAATTAGCTCTATAATCTGCGAAAGTTGATGATTTTTGATATATTTTCGCAGCTTATAGGCGTATTTCCGATTTGCTAAATAGTTACAAAATCTGTGTTTATGAGTCTTTATTGATGAATAACAAAATGAATATAAACAAATACGGAATAAACAATATGTATCTAAAACAAACGTTTTTAATAATAGCTTTGGGGGCGATGGCGATGACTGCTGCCGCACAGGCTAGTATTGATACACAGCGCCAGTACCTCTCGGGACATGGATGTGATGATATGGTGAACTGGGACTTCTACTGCACAGGTGGTAGAAATGCCGGCAAGTGGACCAAGATTGGTGTGCCTTCCTGCTGGGAACTGCAGGGATTCGGTACCTATCAGTATGGCATGCGATTCTACGGAAAGGCTACTCCGGAAGGTATTGCTGACGAAAAAGGAAAATATAAATATGAGTTTACGCTGCCACAGGAGTGGGAGGGCAAACAGATAGAACTCGTCTTCGAAGCCGTGATGACCGATGCCAAGGTAACCATCAACGGCAGAAAGGCGGGAAATGGTTTGCATCAGGGCGGTTTCTATCGCTTTACTTACGATGTGAGCGACCGCATCTTCTTCGGAAAACATAAGAACAGACTCGAAGTGGAGGTGAGCAAGGAGAGTAGCAACAGTCAGGTGAACATGGCGGAGCGCCGTGCTGACTACTGGAACTTCGGCGGCATCTTCCGTCCTGTATTCATCGTGGCGAAACCTGCGGAGAACATCGACCGTGTGGCGATTGATGCCAAGGGCGATGGTCATTTTATGGCAGACTGCTACCTGAACCGTGCCGTCAAGGGGGCGAAGGTGAAGACCGAGATTCTGGATGAGAAAGGAAAGGTGGTAGCATCGAACGTGGCTGATGCCAGAAACAGCGATGAGGCACATGTCGACTTCCAGACGAAGGCACCTAAGCTGTGGACTGCTGAGACTCCACATCTCTATACTGCCGTTTTCACACTCCAGGATGCAGCAGGCAAGACGCTCCACAGAGAGCGTCAGAAGTTCGGCTTCCGCACCATCGAATACCGTGCCAGCGATGGCGTTTATATCAATGGTCAGAAAGTCATCTTCAAAGGTGTGAACCGTCACAGCTTCCGTCCTGAGACCGGTAGAACGCTGAGTAAGGCGAAGAATATAGAAGATGTGAAACTCATCAAGAGCATGAACATGAATGCCGTGAGATTGAGTCATTATCCTGCCGATCCTGAGTTTCTGGAGGCATGCGATTCGCTCGGTCTATATGTAGAATGTGAATTGAGCGGCTGGCATTGGGCGCATCCTACCATCGTGGGCAAGCAGCTGGTGAAGGAGATGATTACCCGTGATGAGAACCATCCTAGCATCATCTTCTGGAGCAACGGTAACGAGGGTGGTTTCAACTACGAACTGGAACCAGACTTCGCTCTTTGGGACAAGCAGAAACGCGTGGTTCTCTATCCTTGGGCTAACCGCAACGGCTTTGAAACCAAGCACTACCGTTCTTATGGCGAGACCCAGGAGTATATGCGACAGAAAGAAATCTTCATGCCTACCGAGTTCCTGCATGGTCTGTATGACGGTGGACACGGAGCAGGACTGAAGGATTACTGGGACATGATGATGGCGAACCCTCGCTGTGCCGGCGGATTCCTCTGGGATCTGATGGACCAGGGTGTGGTGCGTACTGACAAGAATAATTATGTAGACTGTATGGGTAACTTCGGAGCCGATGGTATCGTGGGCCCTCATGCCGAGAAGGAAGGTTCTTACTATACGATTAAAGAGGTATGGTGCCCGGTACAGTTGACTTGGAATGATGTGGAGAAAGGTGAACTCACCTTATCCAATCTGTATAACTTCGTGAATCTGAAGGATTGCCGTTTCTCTTATCGTCTGTTGCAGATGCCAGCGATGGGCAGCACTCAGGTCAAGGTGTTGAAGCAGGGCAATCTCTCTTCTCCGGATGTAGCTCCGGGCAAGGAAGCCAAGGTGAAGATACCGATGATGGCGAATGCTGATGCGGTAGAAATCAAGGCTGTGAACCATGAAGGTGAGGAAATCATGACATGGAGCAGGGGAGTGAAGAGTGAAGAACGAAGCGTGAAAAATTCAAGTGCTCCAAGTACTTCAAGTGCTTCATCTGCTGTTTATGCTGACCAGGCTGATGCTGTTGAAGTGAAGGCGGGTGGCAGAACTTATCGCTTTACCAAGAAAGATGGCAGACTGATGGGTGTTGAGGTTGGCAGCAAGGCAATCTCGCTGAGCAATGGTCCTCGGTTTATGGCTGCCAGAAGAAGCGACCGCAGTCTGGACCAGTTCTATAATCACGATGACAAAGAGGCTGAGAAGAAAAAGACACTCTATACCGAGTTTGTTGACCAGGGCGCTTTTGCCGGTTTCGAATGGAAGCAAGCGGAGGCAAAGCTAGTGGCTACATACCAGCATGGCTCACTCGATGAGGTAGACTGGCAGTTCCTTTCTGACGGTTCGGTGGCTGTAACCTGTCATTACAATTTCGGTGGCGTAGTAGATATGATGGGCATGGCTTTCGACTATCCGGAGACTAAGGTTCGC
>JAIJUV010000446.1 GCA_022732315.1 Prevotella sp. | reverse complement strand
CCTGGTACGCGTACCAGGTACGTACCAGGTAGGTTTCAGCATCTTGTTGTACCTTTGCCCCCGGAATTCAGAACCGATATGGTCTGGGTTTCGGGGGCTTTTGTGTATAGGCACATCAACCGTTGTGGGAGCGCCCAACTCTTAAAAAAGGAATTTATAAGATGAAAGTAATGAAACCTTTTTATTTTGCTCATCCGCAGTACGGAAAACTGAGGGTGGTGGTGATTGGAGGCAAAATCTATTACTGCCTGATGGACGTGAAGAACATCTTCAAGAAGTCGGTACAGAAACTCTATGAGACGATTGCTGACTCGGAGGGGGAACTGAAAAATCTGAACATCGTGATGATGAAGAATGTGAAAATCAAGTATAATCTCTTCTTCGAGAACCAGGAAATGGGGAAGGAAGAAGCGGAGGCTGAGAACGTGAATGCGGATATCAACTTCTGCGATGAACAGCTGGTGAAGGACCTTGTTGACAGGCATGTTGCTGCCGAGAAGATTGCGGCAAAATGGGTGCTAGGGTTCGTCAAGAGCAGACTGAATGATGCTGAGAATGCTTCGCTCTTCGAGGCGAACGGGGTCGACGAGATTTCGGATAACTCGCTGATTCTGCCGATTAATGTTAGTTATGGTTCAGGGTATATCATGATTAACAGCGAAGTGTTCGATTAATAAAAATATGGAGGTAAAATGGAGATAGTACATGTAGTGGCAATCAATCCTTATCGCAAGGCTAATAAGGGGAAAGTTTTTTCTTACAATATCGATACTTATGATAAGGTCATCGGGTCGGAGGAAATCAAGAAGATGATTCAGCAGATTCGGGGTGAATTGCCGATTGACGGAGTGGATTTGAACGATGCGCAGGCGGTGAAGAAGGCGCAGGAGAGGCTCAAGAGCGAACTGCCTTTCTTCTGTCCGCACTACGGCATGTTCAAGAATAATGTGCGCAGACAGGAGAATGCCCTGCCGGAAAGCTTTCTCTTCCAGACGATTATCGATGTGGATGATAAGGAGTATGTGGAGAAGGCTATCGAGAAGGCGCGCGAGCTGAACTGCTCTTCGGGTATCTGGAATGGGAGTTTGCTGCATCTCTGTTATAGCGCTCGCAAGAAACTGCATATCGGGATTAGAATGCCGATTGGGATGACCATCGAGGAGACGCAGAAGGCGTATTGTGAGGCGCTGGGCGTGCCTTATGATGAAAGCTGCATCACACCCGAGAGGATGATTTTCCTGACGGATAAGGACTCGGAAATCTACCGGTCTAAAATGTGGTGCGCAGTGCTGAGTAATGAAGAGATTATGAAGCGCAGGCAGGCGTTTCTCGACCGTGGGTTGACCGTAGACGGAAGAGGGGATGCAAAAGTTAATAGTTTACAGTTTACAGTTAATAGCAATAGTAATGACAATGTTAAAAACAATAGACTTTCGGGCAATTATGGCACTGGTGAACTGGGAGAGGCCAGTGAGAAGAATCTGATAGCCTTTGATCTGTTTCAGGAATCAGCGGGACTGAAGGGAATGGCGATTGATACCGTCGGTTCACGACACTCTTCGCTGCTCGCCATCATGAGTGCTGGAGCCTCACGTATGATGAGCGAAGAGGAACTGATGAAGGTGGTGAGGACGAAAATGCCAAGCTACTATCAGGAGGATGACTGCCATCAGCTGATACATGATTTCTATGCGAAATATGCTGACA
>JAIJUV010000445.1 GCA_022732315.1 Prevotella sp. | reverse complement strand
ATTGTTTGACATTTAAAATAGACAAGATATGAAGATTACAAGATATATGGGAGCATTTGCAGTTATAGCAATGCTTGCCGCTTGCTCTACAGATGACGAACTGGGAGCTAACAGTGCCGCCAATGAGGTGAAGATTGCTGCCACCGTTGGTGGAAACAGCATTTTTACCCGTAGCAATCCTGTGGGTACAGAAGCGGAACAACAGAGTTTTAATGAGAACGATGCTATCAGCGTAACTACTGAGGGTAAAACCGTGGTTTATACCAAAAATAAGACCGGACAATGGGCGAATGCGAATGACTATCAGCTCTGGACGGGTAATGCCCAGACTTTCGAGGCTTTTTATCCAGGGAATTCCACCAATTCTATCTCTGAGGGTCATATCGAAGCTGATCAATCTGACATCACGAAAATTGCTCAGTCTGATTATATGACATGCACTGAAAATGTGACAAAGATACCTGATACCAGACAGTTGACATTGAACTTTGAACGTCAGACGGCTCGCATCATAGTCAAAGTAAGTGCTTTTGGAAATGAGTTCGAAACACGGATACCTACACTTTCTGCCGTAGAAGTTTATTCTAAGCTGAAAGTTCCAGCAGGAGAAAGTGACAGCTATGTAGGCATCCAAGCTTGTAAAAAAGACAATGTATTCTATGCTTTGGTATCTCCAGGAACTGCCAATTCTACAGAGAAATTCCTCAAACTCACTGTGACATACAATGATGGTGTGGGCAACCCTACTCAGACAAAAGAACTGTATGTAACAGGAATTCCTGCTCTTGAAAAAGCCAAGAGCTATACCTATGATGTAAGAATAGGTAAGGACAATGCTATAATCGGAAGTGTAAGTGTTGCGGATTGGGGTACTGGCGATGCAATTACTGGAGGCGATGCCTCCATACTCACACCAGAATTAATTATAAAACAAGCTTTGGCTGCAGGAAAAACTGACATAACGCTCAATTTGGCTAAAGATTTTAATGACTTTTCTAAAATAACAGATGCCCTCAAAAATGCTAAAGAAGGTACTATAGACTTGACTCTTAAGGGATGTGAGAGGATAGAAGGTTTTAGTTTTAACTCTGTCGAAAGTCTTAAATCAATAAATTTGCCAGATGTAATAGCTATTTATCCTCAAGCTTTCAGTGATTGTTGTAATCTTGAGTCTGTTTATGCTCCAAACGTAATGCATATTGAAAGCTTTGTTTTCGCCGGCTGCAGTTGGCTCAGAGAAGTAGAGTTAGGAAATATTTCCACTGCAGGTTTCCGTATCTTTGATGTTATATCTACTGAAAATGTAGATTTAATTTTGTCAAAAGATCAAAAGGTTATGACAGGAAGTGATGATGAAGGGTGGCAATCTGATGAATCTATTCCTTATGCAGAGTCTGCGGATCATACATGGAAACGGTTTCTTGGAAAAACATTCAAATCCATAAAATGTGGACGTAAAACATATTAATAACAATTTAGAAATTAATAACATTAGATAAACTCCTAAGCTGGGCAGGAGTATAAGGTGCCCAGCAATTATAGTCACCCGCACCTCACGGGAAACGACAAGGGTCTATATGCCACGATGACAAGTGGCGTATAGACCCTTTATCGGTATGCTCGGCATGAGCTTATTCTAATGGGTGCAAGTCCCTAACAAGCCCTAATAGCGGGAATTGTATAGCCAATAGCAAGGGTGTCCACTGCGAG
>JAIJUV010000444.1 GCA_022732315.1 Prevotella sp. | reverse complement strand
GTGATGACAAACATATCTGAAAGCTTCAACCATATCCAGTCGGCATAGTTCTCACCATTGATCAGCATCGGATCGGAACTTCCCAAGAGGAAGGAAAGCACCAGGATGGCAAGTGTGCCCAGCCAGGTGATGCGGAAGATGCGGCGCACAGGCACCCCATTCACCACCGCCTCCGACTTGGCGCCCCGATAATCCCTGACCATCGAATAGACCGCCAGCCCCACGCCTCCTATCAGGAAGAGCCACATCAGGATGATGAGCACATCCGTAAAGAGCGGCGCATTAAAGTCGGGATTCTCCAGGAAAGGCATGTCGTAGCCCACCAGGAAGAACAGTGCGAACACTACCACCGCCAGGCCTATCAGAATGAAGAACACCTGCTGTGATATCTGCTCGGCAGACTTATTTCTTTGAACTTTGAACTTTGAACTTTGAACTTTCAACATGGAACTTTGAACTTTGAACTTTCAACTTTGAACTTTATGATTAGTAAAGCCGATGAATTCTTCACTCTTCGTTCTTCACTCTTCACTTATTCTTGGCAATAATATCCATTAACGTTACAGCCGATTCCTCCATCTGGCTGGTAAGATGCTCCACCTTCGAGAGGATGTAGTTATAGAACACCTGCAGAATCAGCGCCACGATGATACCGAAGATGGTGGTAATCAGCGCCACCTTCATACCCGAAGCCACGATGGTAGGACTGATGTCGCCTGCCTGCTGAATCTGGTCGAACGACATCACCATACCAATCACCGTGCCCAGGAATCCGAGCGATGGTGCCATGGCGATGAAGAGCTTGATCCAGGAGCATCCCTTTTCCAGGTTTGCCGCCTGCACGGTGCCATAACCGCTGATAGATCGCTCGATGTCGTCAAGGCTTTCGCTGATGTGCATCAGTCCCTGGTAGCAGATAGAAGCCACTGGTCCGCGGGTGTTGCGGCAGAGGTCTTTCGCCCCCTCCACATCTCCAGCCGTCACCTTCTGGTCGATATCCGCCATCAGTTTCTTGGCATTGATTTCCGAAAGACTGAGATAGATGATTCTCTCGATGCAGAACGCCAGACCCACGATAAGGGCGATGGCAACGAGCGACATAAAGCCGGCATTACCCTCTATAAACTTCGTCTTAAGAGCCTGATGAAATCCCATGTTCTCCTCCTGTGCCATCATTGGCAGAGAACACATGCTAGTGAGAATGAATATTGCGAAACGCGCAATAGCTGTATTTTTCTTCATAATCATATATACCTTATTATATATATAAGCGGAAAGAGGGGGATTCGAACCCCCGATTCCCTTTAGGGGAATACACGCTTTCCAGGCGTGCCTCTTCAGCCACTCGAGCACCTTTCCGTGTTTCGGATTGCAAAATTATCACTTTTAATTCAAAATGCCACATATTTGCTGTATTTTTATATATCTTTAACCAAAAGGAAAAAACATGGTGATTCCTGAAGAAAAACTAGTCAACAAAAAATATGACTAAGTTTTAACTAGTCAACTGGTTTTATAAATAAGTATTAACCGAGTCAACTCGTCTTATAAGTAATTGAAGTTTCGCAAGTGGTTCAAGTACGGGCTGAAAGCCCAAAAGCTCCAGAAGCAGCACGCCCTGAAAGGGCAGAAGCTCCTAGCCCAGGGCAGCGCCCTGGGTATAATAGCAATCAACAAGGCGCCCTGTAAGGGCAAAAGCTTTGTAAATTGC
>JAIJUV010000443.1 GCA_022732315.1 Prevotella sp. | reverse complement strand
GAATAGTTAACGCCCTTGGTCCAGTAATCCTTCTGGTTGGTCAAACCCGAACCGTTAAAGATACCGGCATTCACCACGATAGGGAAACCTACATTCCAGGTGTATCCGATTTCGGCACCCACGTCGCGCACGTTGCCCACCTGCTTGGCGATGAACGAGCGGTTGGCGAAGTACTGCTGATGAGGAGAACGGTGAGCATCAATAGTGAATGGCACGCGTTCCTGACCGATGGTAAGCTGCAGAGTCTTCCAAGGCTTGATACGGGTATAAGCATCGAGCATCTTGATCTTACCCTCATCACAGAGATCAATCTCAGCCTTATAACTAACCTCCTTTGTTACATTTCCTGCTACATTGATACGGGCCGTACGCACCTCAAATCGTCCCTCCCCTTCTTCGGTTTGGTATTCATACTTAGAACGGATGGTTCCACCTATCTTCATCGTCTTTACGAATTCAGGCGCATCGTTTCCAAGAGAACTCTTTTCTGAGTTTTGGGCATTCATTCCCATCGACACCATAGCGAGTGCTATCAACAGATACGTTTTCTTCTTCATTTTTACCTTATTATATATATATACCTTAATTGATTGTTACCAACAAGAAAGCAATCCCGTTATGAATTGAAATTCAACAAGATGCCATTCTATTTCTTTTCGGCTGCAAAGATAAGGATAAAATGTTTCTTTCACAAAACATAAGTGTTACAAATATGTTACATTGCCTGTTTATAAAGCGTGTAATATGATTGTAACGCCCGTAATATCGTTGTAACATCATCGTCACAAACATGTAATCATCTTTTCGCTCTAGTTTAAAAATATCGCCGTACCTTTGCAACCGAAAAGAAATACAATAAACATATATGATTCTATGAAGGAAAATAAAAAAGCGATTTTGGAGATTCTTAAGAAGAAGTCCAAAAAAGACGGCAAGTTTGAAAACTTGGTTCTCAACCTCGCCTTACAGAAGATTGACAGCGATAACTTTGAGTTTGACGGCGAGGCAGTCTATACCGCCGACAAGAAGCGCTTGGTTTACTACATGAACCATGATGCCAGTTTTACGATTCCTGAGGGAGTAGAGATTATCGGAGAGATGGCATTCCGTGGCAAGAAACAACTGTCTCATGTCATCATCCCTAGTACGGTGAAGGAGATTGAACATGATGCATTCTATGATTGTGATGAATTGGATAACATTTATGTACCTGCTAGCGTGAAAGCTATCAGAGCATATGCTTTCGCTGAATGCGACAAACTGAAGAAGATTACTTTCGCAGGAACTCCAGACAAGTTGAGCCGTCATACTTTCGATAACTGCGACAAGTTGCACGACATCATCGTTCCTGCCGGCAGCAGCAAATTCTTCCGTAAAGAGCTTCACTTCATCGACGGAGATACTGATTTCCTCGTATTGGAAGTGCCAGGCAAAGCCCCAAAAGAACCTTCTAAGAACAAGAAGGACGAGAAAGCTTCTGAAAAGAAAGAAAAGAAAGAAACTTCTGAAAAGAAGAATAACAAGGCCAAGAAAGAGTCTACAAAAACAAAGTAACTCAATAATTAGCAAATAGTTATGACCAAAGAAGAATTACTCAAAAAAGCATACGTAGAACGCGACATCAGTTGGATGTACTTCAACCATCGCATTCTGCAGGAGGCAGAGAAAGAGTATGTGCCATTGTTGGAGCGCCTCTCTTTCCTCGGTATTTA
>JAIJUV010000442.1 GCA_022732315.1 Prevotella sp. | reverse complement strand
GATGGTGAATTCCTTGCCCAGTTCGCCTGAGCCCAAAAGCATAATCTTCTTCATTTATATGATGTTTAATATTTTATGTCCCTAAAATTAATCACTAATAATTAATCACTAAGTCCGAACTTCTTTCTGATAAATTCTGCGATAAACTTCTCTGTCTCCTCTATTCCCAGCAGGCTGCTGTTGATGCAGAGGTCGTAGCTCTCGCTGTGGCCCCACTTCTTGCCTGTATAGTAATTGTAGTAGGAGGCACGCTGCTCCTCGTGGCTTTCGATGAACTTGCGGGCGGAGGCTCTGTCGATGTTCTTTCGCTTGCACACAGCCTTGATGCGGTCGTCGATATTTGCGGTGATGAAGATGTTGATCACGTTCTTGTAGTCACGCAGCACATAATCGGCGGTTCTGCCCACAAACACGCAGTTGCCCTGGTCGGCAGCCTTCTTGATGGCGTCGCTCTGAAACTTGTACAGGCCTTCCTGCGAGAAGTCGTTGTGATAGAAGCTGTTGTCGCTCAGGAAAGGCAGATGGGTGTGGAAGAGAGACTTGAAGAATCCCTTCTGCTCATCGTTCTGCTCGAAGAATTTCTCCGAAAAACCGCTCTCCTTGGCAGCCAGGTTCAGCAGCTCCCGGTCGTAGCACTTGCAACCGAAATCCTCCGCCAGTTTCTCGGCGATGATATGGCCGCCGCTTCCTATCTGGCGACCCACGTTTATGATAATCTTGTTCATAATTTATAGTTTATAATTTATAGTTTATAGGGCAATCTTGCTAAACGGCGAAGCTGCTATTAACTATTAACTTTTAACTTTTAGCTGTTCTTGGTGTTGTCTTTTCAACTTGTTCATGTACCACACCATCACGATTCCGGCGATGAGGGCTGCAGAGAAGTCGGAGATAGGCATACTGTACCATACGCCATCAATATCCCATATCATCGGCAGGAAAGCCAGGAGCGGCAGGAGGATGAGCAACTGTCTCGACAACGAGAGGAAGATGCTGATCTTCACCTTTCCGATGCACTGGAAGAAGTTGGTGATAACCATCTGGAATCCGATGACCGGGAAGCAGAACATCACCACTCTGATGGCCTTGATGCCCAAGTCTATCAGCGTTTTATCCGTGGTAAACAGTCGGGCGCAGTAGTAAGGCAGGAACATCGCTATCAGCCAACCCGTCACCATGATGGCAGTGGCTGCAATGATGCTCAGGTTCAGCACGCGCATCAGTCTGTCCAGCTTCTGTGCACCGTAGTTGTATCCGGCGATAGGCTGCATTCCCTGGTTTACGCCGAACACGAACATTATGAACACCATCGCAATACCATTGGCTATTCCGTAGGCACCCACGGAGAGGTCGCCTCCGAATCGCACCAGCTGGTTGTTGATGAAGATGACGATGATGCAGGCGCACACGTTCATCAGGAAAGGCGAAATGCCGATGGCAAGGATATTATCCACGAGCTTTCTCTTCAGTTTGTAGATGCCTTTCTTGAAGTGGAGCAGCTCGTTCTTGTTGCTGAAGAGCTTGAACTGCCACATCAGCGCCATCAGCTGCGATAGGATGGTGGCGATGGCGGCTCCCTGTATTCCCCATTTGAAAACGAGGATGAAGAGGGCATCCAGTATCACGTTCATCACCACCGTGAAGATGGTGGCGTACATCGCCTGCTTGGGCTTGCTCGCCACCCTGAGCAGGGAGTTCATGCCGAAATACATG
>JAIJUV010000441.1 GCA_022732315.1 Prevotella sp. | reverse complement strand
GCCTGATTACCTCCTCATAGATGTGGGCATCAGGAACACAGTTCTCTTCCCCGCCAGTGCAAGGAGTGTGACATGGAACCGGCGATGGCGCCATCGCCATTGTCGTGGATAAAATATTCAGAAAGGATCAATAAGAGATAAAAAAAAGTGTATCATGGATTTATGACACACCTTTTTTATCTCAAAATCTTAAAGTTTTAGAACTTAATCCAGGTCAGCTTCTTCCAAATTCCCTCGAAAGGACCATGGGAGTGATACTTGAGCCAGAGGTTGGAGAAGAGGCATTGTACTACCACCATGGCGATGCCCACAAAGAAAGCGTAGGTGATGCCAAGCTTTGTCTGGAGATTGAAACCATAATAGGCAAACAGTCCGCAACCGATGATAGACTGGAGGAAATAGTTGGTCAGACTCATCTTGCCAAACTGGCGCAGGAACGACAATCCCTTTCTGAACCATTCCTTTCCGTACCACAACAAAACGAATCCTGATACTACGAACGAGAGGATGAAGAAGTTGTAGATAGGATAAAGCCAATTGTTCCATGTTTCCAAATGGCGCACATCAGCTATGCCTCCCACAATCAATACCAGGATGGAAACCGCCAGCACCTTCTTCCACAAAGCCAGGTTGTTGTTCTCATTGTAGAACCAACGCTTTCTACCCACCAGCATTCCGAGTATGAAGAGGCAGATAGTCTGCGTATGTCTTCCCTTCATCAGGCACCAGTAATAGGTAGCCACCTGTCCGTATCGCAGGTTACTGTAGGCATTCTCCAGGAAACTGCCGTGCTGATGTCCGTTATACATATTTCCATACACCTCACCCAATGCCGATGCATCCACCTGCCATCCCGAAATGAGGGAGTAGATTTCTACCGGTTGGATAAAGAGGAAGGCAACCACCCACCAGAGCCATTTGGTAGGAAGATAACTCAATGGGATGAGAACCAGTCCATAGATGGCATAGGAGAAGAGGATGTCGCCATCAAAGAAGGCGGTGTTCACGATACCGAGCATTGCCAGGAGGAACATTCGCCAGGCGAATCTTCCAGAAAAGCAATTTCCCCGCTGCTGCTGGTTGTCGTTCATGATGAAGAAGCTCAATCCGAAGAGCAGGGCAAAGATGCCATACATCTTTCCCGACAGCAGCAAAGCCAGCACATCTGCCATCCAATCATCACAACCCAGCGTATAAGCATGCTCTATGCTTCCATCGTACATATTGAAATGCTCCACAGAGTGATAGAGAATAATACCTGCCACTGCCAATCCTCTCAAGGCATCAGCCACGTCAATACGGCTGTTTTTCAGTCCTAATGTCTTGTAAAAATTCATTTTGATATTATTTGTTAGTTATTATGAGCCCACAAAGGTATAACATTTTATTGGAAAAAGAGAATAAACCTCAATGTATAACAAATATTAAGTTTTAAAGGAAAAAGAGAAAAAGTCGGCCTTTTCCTTGGTTATTCGTTAGAAAAAATGTGGAGAACTGTCGATTATTCGTTAGAAAAAGTGTGAAGTTCTTGCTATTATTCATCAGAAAAAATGCAAATTATTCTGAAATTATATAACAAAAAGCTTCGATTCTGACATATTCGTCAGAATCGAAATGCAAGCCAATCATCGAACTTCACGTTCTGGAAGGTATGGATGCCCAGTTTCTCACCAGCCTCGCAGTTTTCCTTCAGATCATCGATGAAGAGGGTTTCATC
>JAIJUV010000440.1 GCA_022732315.1 Prevotella sp. | reverse complement strand
AAAGCATCGCTGCGATGATGCCAGGCATTCGCCACTACAGCCTCGGAATGATATTTCTTTCCGGCTTTTACCGTAAACTGATAAGCCCACTCCTTCATCACGACACTTACGATGGCAGCAATCAAGGCTACAACGCCCGGCTGCTGCAATGTCTCGCCGCAGATGGCACGATAGGTCTTGGTAACACCAGAATAACAGATCATCACACCCACCACGAAGAGCGAAATGCCGATGATGGCTGTGGCAAGCGTCTCGTATTTGCCATGCCCATAATCATGGTCTTTATCCTTCGGCTTATTGCCCAGTTTTACGAATACCAGTACCACCACATCGGTAGCGAAATCCGTGAGCGAATGGATGGCATCGGCTATCATGGCGGCAGAATGCCCCAAGATGCCTGCGGCAAACTTCAGCACAAGCAACAGCACATTGATGATGCTGCCTGCTATAGTCACCTTGTAAACTTCTCTCAATCTCTGTTTTTCATCCATCATAACATTCATGTTTTTGTATAATTGGGCGGCAAAGATAGCTTATTTTTGTGAAAACGGAAAAGATAAGAGATTAAAAAAGATAAAAAAATCATGTATTATCTGAGTTACCTACTCGTTCAGGTCTCTCGGCTTGCCTTCCAGGCTCTGGTCGGCAATCTGTTTCTGGTCCTTGGCAAGATAATGCTTGCTGCTGTCGATGGCAATGAACACGCCGTCGCTTATGCCTCTGACTCCCTTCTGTGGGGCAAAGGTTACGATGCGGCTGTCGAACTCGCCGATATAGTCGAGACAGCCTGTGGCAGCATCCATCCACCACACATTCTTCCTATCGCCCGACACCTTGCCAAGGTCTATCTTCATGGGCACACAGTTGTAGTTGTACACCATCAGGTAATCCTTGCCACGGGTGGCAAGCAGACGGTTGTAGCGTTCGCCATTCCTGCCCACAATGATGCTCTGGTCGGGCACCCGCTCGAAATAAGGCATGGTGAGCATCAGGTTCTTGAGATGCTTCATCTGATTGAAGCCAGGGTCATCAAGAGCCTGATACCAAGTTTTCTCCGAGCCGCTGATGCCATAACTCGTGGGATAACCAGGCTTCAGCATCTGCATGATGGCGTTATGACCATAGGTGTGACCACAAGAGCCGGCAAAAACACTCCAATAGGCATAGCGACGCACATCGTAGTCTTGCCAACGCTCTTCACAAGGGTCGTGTAGTCCTTTGGGGATATCCTCATAACTGGGCTCTGCATCGAGCACAGGCTTCATGGGGTTATAGGCCCAGGTTGAGTCCACATACATCCAGTTGTCCTCCTCGGTGTTGTCGGGTATGGGATAGTCTTTGTTGCCCATGCGTTGCCCATACTTGCGATGTCCGCTCTGAAAGGCATGGAAGTCTATCCACGGAGCTTTGCTCCACCACTTAGCTGAGGTATAACGACCACGGGGATGATACGTCATTAGGTGGTTGTGGTCGATGCTCTTGATGGAGCTTGCCAACGATTCCCACACCTCGGGATGAATATCACCCTGTATGTCGCCACCCATCACCCAGATGATGTTGGGCGAGTCCTTGTATCGGTTGGCCAGAAAACTGCCATAAGCCTTGGCTTGGCGTGCATTGATATTGCCAGCCTTCACCTGCGAGCCCCAGATGGCAACCATACCGATATAGATACCATTCTGTTCGGCCAGTTTGATGATATAATCCATGTGATCCCAATA
>JAIJUV010000086.1 GCA_022732315.1 Prevotella sp. | reverse complement strand
GGTCACAACTGCTGTGTAGTATTCAAGAAGTATGCTGAATAATTTTATAGATAGAATAAAGCTCTCTTTCCGCAAGGATAAAGAGCTTTATTTTTCTTTGTACGAAATCCTAGGTTTTTATCCCCACGACATCAGTTATTACAAGATGGCGCTGATGCACAAGAGCATCATGCACCGCAACGCCAAGGGCAAGCCCGTAAACAACGAGCGCCTGGAGTTCTTGGGTGATGCTGTTCTGGATGCCGTGGTGGGCGACATCGTGTACCAGCACTTCCCTGGCAAGCGTGAGGGATTCCTGACCAATACCCGAAGCAAGCTAGTGCAGCGCGACACGCTCAACAAGTTGGCCCAGGAGATGGGCATCAACCAACTCGTATTATCCAATGGTCACAGTTCTTCTCATAACAGTTACATGGGAGGAAATGCTTTCGAGGCGTTGGTTGGAGCTATCTATCTGGACCGCGGTTACGATGCCTGCATGCAATTCATGCAGAAGCGCATCCTGGCAAAAATGATAAACATCGACAAGGTGGCTTACAAGGAGGTTAACTTCAAGAGCAAACTCATCGAATGGAGCCAGAAGAACCGTGTGAAGTTGGACTTCGTGATGCTGGGACAGGAGAAGGATAAGAACGGCAGCCCTGTGTTCACCTATCAGGTGGTGATGGAAGGTGTGAAGGGTGGAGAAGGCAAGGGTTACTCCAAGAAGGAGAGCCAGCAGCTTGCATCTAAGCTCACCCTGGAGCGCTTGCGCAAGGAACCGCAGTATATTGAATCTGTGTTTACTGCCAAGGCCAACCGTACGAAGATGGAAGAGGAACCTGTGGAAGGTGTGCCTTCTACCGAGGTGAAGGAAGATTTCATCATCTCGCAGGAGACAGAGAAGCAGGAGCCTGAAGTGAAGCACGTGAATGTTTTCAAGGAAGAGGTTTATTCCGAAAAGTCTTCTGCCGTTACAGAGAAGGCCGAGGAGATTGCTATCTCTGAAGAGCAGGTTGCTGTTCAGCAAACAGCCGGTGGAAACGACGAGTTTGACTTGAGCGACATCACGGCAGAACCAAAGGAGATGACCCGAGAGGACATCATCGCTGCTGCCGAGGCAGCTGCTTTTGCAGAAGAGAGAGAATAGTTTTTATATCTCATAAGATATAACTAAGCTACATTAAAGAGAAATACTCCCATGAGAAGGCATCATTGATGCGGCTCATGGGAGTATTTTTTCTTATTTGTATTAAAAAACAGTAAAAACTTTCTCTATATCAAAAGATTGAATTACTTTTGCATCTACTTTATAAGGTATATATATCTAGATATGAGTTTAACAACGATAGTAAGTAATGTTTTCAAGCCTCGCCAGAAGAGCTTGGAGAAGTATGTACATGATGCAGAGACATTGCAGCATGATGTACTGATGCGCCTTTTGGCATCGGGAAAAAACACCGAGTATGGTGTGAAGCATTTACTCAATACAACAAACAGTTACGAGAAGTTTGCCCAGAATGTGCCGGTCAACACCTACGAGGAATTGAAGGGGGATATCGACCGTATGCGACATGGTGAAAAGGATATCCTTTGGCCGGGACAGGTGAAGTGGTTTGCCAAATCTTCGGGTACCACCAACGACAAGAGTAAGTTTATTCCTGTTTCGCAGGATGGATTGCAGAACATCCATTACAAGGGTGGCTTTGATGCCGTGGCATATTATCTGCGCAATAATCCTAAGAGCAAGATTTTCGATGGCAAAAGCCTGATTCTCGGCGGTAGCCATTCGCCTAACTATAATGTGTCGGGCAGTCTGGTGGGCGACTTGAGCGCCATTCTCATCGAGAATATCAATCCGCTTGCTAACATGGTGCGCGTGCCAAAGAAGGAGACGGCTCTGCTCAGCGACTTCGAGGTGAAGCGCGACCGCATTGCCCATGAAACCCTGAACAAGAACGTGACCAATATCTCGGGTGTTCCTAGCTGGATGCTCAGTGTGTTGGTGCGTGTGATGGAGCTTTCCGGCAAGAAGCATCTGGAGGAAGTGTGGCCAAACCTGGAGGTGTTCTTCCATGGCGGCATCGCCTTTACGCCTTACCGCAAGCAGTATGAGCAACTCATCACTTCTCCTAACATGCATTATATGGAGACCTACAATGCCAGCGAGGGCTTCTTCGGCTTGCAGGACGACCCTGCAGACCCTGCCATGTCGCTCATGATAGATTACGACGTGTTCTACGAGTTCATCCCGATGGATGAGTTTGGCAGCGATAATCCTACCGTTGTTCCGCTCTGGGGTGTAGAAGTGGGCAAGAACTATGCCATGGTCATCACCACATCCTGCGGCTTGTGGCGCTATATGATAGGCGATACGGTGCAGTTTACCAGCGTGAACCCATATAAGTTTGTTATCACGGGCCGTACCAAGTACTTTATCAATGCCTTTGGTGAAGAACTGATCATGGATAATGCCGAAAAGGGATTGGCCTATGCTTGCGAAAAGACGGGAGCCCAGGTGGCTGAATATACCGCCGCTCCGGTTTATATGGACAGCAATGCCAAGTGCCGCCACCAGTGGCTCATCGAGTTCTCTCAGGAACCAGCCAGCCTGGATGAGTTCGCCCGATTACTCGACCAGAAGTTGCAGGAAATCAACAGCGATTACGAGGCGAAGCGATTCCACGACGTCACCCTACAGCATCTGGAGATAGTCAAGGCTAAGCCGGGACTCTTCAACGAGTGGCTCAAGAGCAAGGGCAAGCTGGGTGGTCAGCACAAGATTCCTCGCCTGAGCAATAGTCGCAAGAACATAGATGAGATGCTCATCATGAACCAGTAATACCTTTCTCTTCTTTCTGGCAGCAGATAGGAGAGGGGGATACCTTAGAAATACAGATAATAATGATGAATAAGAACGCTATAAAGAACCTGTTGGTGCATCGGATGAAGGCAAACTCCCTGTTTTTGCCCTTCTATCTGCTGGTCCTCCTGCTGTTGGCTTCCTGTGCCAAGATGGGACAGCCCGATGGCGGATGGTTTGACGAGACTCCTCCCAAGGTGGTAGGAGCCACGCCGGGCGACGGTGCCACGAAAGTGAATCAGAAGAAAATCAATATCTACTTCGATGAGTTCATCAAGCTGGATAATCCTTCTGAGAAGGTAGTGGTGTCGCCTCCGCAGTTGGAAGTGCCTGAAATCAAGGGAGCCGGAAAGCGAATCTCCATTTCGCTCGTAGATTCCCTCAAGCCCAACACCACCTACACCATCGACTTCTCGGATGCCATCAGCGACAACAACGAGGGCAATCCGATGGGAAACTATACCTACAGTTTCTCCACGGGCGAGGTGATTGATACCATGGAGGTGTCGGGATGTGTGCTCGAAGCCGAGAATCTGGAGCCTATCAAGGGCATCCTGGTGGGCTTGTATGCCGACCATGCCGACTCTACCTTCCGTACTAAGCCGATGCTTCGTGTGAGTCGCACCGATAGCCGTGGCCGCTTCGTCATCAAGGGTGTGGCACCGGGTTCTTATCGCATCTATGCCCTGCAGGATATGGATGGCAACTACATGTTCAATCAGAAGAGCGAGAAGATTGCTTTCTCACACGACATTATCGTGCCATCCAGCAAACCGGATGTAAGGCAGGATACCACCTGGATAGATTCACTCCACATCAAGTCGATTGACCCTGTGAAATATACCCACTTCCTGCCAGACAACATCGTGCTGAAGGCTTTCACAGAGCCGCTTACAGACAGATACTTCCTGAAGGCAGAGCGACAGAAAGCTAACTGTTTCTCGCTGTTCTTCAGTTATGGAGATTCCATCCTGCCACAGATCAAGGGACTCAACTTTGATGCCCAGGATGCTTTCCTGGTAGAAGCATCCGAGAAGAAGGATACGATAACCTATTGGCTCAAGGATACGGCATTGGTGAACCAGGATACTCTGCTCATGGACATCACCTATCGCATGACCGACAGCACGGGTGTGCTGGTCAACAAGACCGATTCCGCGCAGGAAATCCTCTCCAAGGAACCATACGCCAAGCGAATGAAGGCTCTGGAGAAGGAACTGGCTGCCTGGACCAAGAAGCAGGAGAAAAAGAAGAAGAAGGGCGAACCATACGATTCGGTGATGCAGGTAAAGCCGCTCGATGTGCAGCTGAGCGTGTCATCGCAGCTGGATCCAGACAGGAACATTTTCTTCACCTTCCCAACTCCTCTGGCAAAGGCAGATACTGCCGCCATCCATCTTTATGCCAAGCATGATACGCTCTGGTATCGGGCTCCGATGGAATTCCTGCCGGTAGGAAACAGAAGATATGAACTGCGGGGCGAATGGCGCCCGGATATTGAATACAGTCTGGAGGTAGATTCTGCTGCCTTTGAGGATATCTATGGATTGGCTTCCAAGCCTATCAAGCAGGGCTTCAAGGTCAACTCGCTGGATACCTACGGCACCCTGCTGGTCAACGTCACTTCGCTCCACGACCATCCACTCCTGGTGCAACTTCTTGATTCCCAGGATAAGATGGTGAAGCAGGTGAAGGCGGTGAATGGCGTGGCGGAGTTCTATTATCTGAAACCGCAGAAGTATTACATGCGTCTCATCGTGGATAGAAATGACAATGGCGTGTGGGATACGGGCGATTATGATAAGGACCAGCAGGCCGAAGAAGTATATTACTATCCGGAAGAGATAGAATGCAAGGCAAAGTGGGACCTTACCGAAAGCTGGGATCCTACGGCTCGTGAACTCTCCCGACAGAAGCCGGGAGCCATCACCAAGCAGAAGCCAGACAAAGAGAAGAAAGTTAAAAACCAGAATGCACAGCGTGCCGCCAAACTCGGCATCCAGTACATTCCTAAAATGTAAGAGGATATGAAGTTACTAAAGTCTGTTATAGTAGCCATGTTGCTACTTTTGGTCAATACTTCTGTATCGGCCCAGTGTACTTTCCGTAATACGGCTTTTAAGTCGGGAGAATTCCTGACTTACAATCTCTATTACAACTGGAAGTTTGTATGGGTAAAGGCGGGCACAGCCAGCATGTCGGTGGTACAGACCACCCACAAGGGCAAGCCAGCCTATCGCGGTTCGCTTGTAACCCGTGGTAATAAGAAGGTGGACGATTTCTTCGTTCTCCGCGATACCCTGCTCTGCTATACAGGCACCGATATGGCTCCTATGTATTTCCGCAAGGGTGCCCGCGAAGGCAAGCGATATACGGTGGATGAGGTTTTCTACAACTATGCGGGCGGCAAGTGCAATGTAAATTTGCATTATCAGAACAAGCACGGCGAGCATAAGCACAAGAAGGCTTCTTACGACGACTGCGTATTCGACATGATGAACATCTTCCTGCGTGCCCGCAGCTTCGATCCAGCCAACTGGAAGAAGGGACACAGCGTAAGATTCCCTATCTGTGATGGTAACGGACGCACTCCTGCGCAGTTGAAGTTTGGCGGCAAGGTAACCGTGAAGGCGGATAATGGCATCAAGTATCGCTGCCTGCGCCTGGAATATATGGAACTGAAGGACGAGAAATGGAAGAAGATAGTTGATTTCTACATCACCGATGATGACAACCATGTGCCAGTGCGTCTCGACATGTTCCTGAAGTTCGGTAGTGCCAAGGCATTCCTGGTGGGTGCCAAGGGAACCCGCAATCCGTTCAGTTCTATCGTGAAGTAAAAATCTCGAAGGTAAATGAAAAGAAATCAGATTTATACAGGTATCATCGTCTTCGTTTGCTGCGTTCTCGTGGCAATAGGAGTTACCTTGCGTCTTCTCAAATATGCGGATAAGCTTCCTGTCAAGGTGCCGCCCGTGCTGGTGAACAGGCAGAAGCCGCAGGTGGCTGATACGCTGAAGAAGAAGCCTGTAGCAAAGCCTGATTTCAGAATATCAGGTACCTTGAAAGATACCGAGGGAAGGGGAGTGGCTGGAGTCATCGTGAGCGATGGATTCAACTGCGTAAAGACCGATTCCCACGGAAGATATAAGATGAAGCGAGACAGTTTGGCTCGCTTCATCTATTATTCCGTGCCTGCCGATTGCGAGGTACCTACCCATTCGGCAACCGACCGCACGGCTTATTTCTACCAGACTGTATCCAAGAAGAAGAAAATCTATAATTTTACGCTGCGCAGATTGCCTGGCGGCAAGGAGACGCATTATAAGATGATAGTCATCGGCGACCCGCAGGTTACCAATGCCTACAGCCCCTATTATACTTCTCCGAATGATAATCCCATCAAGAAGAGCGATGTAGAAAGATTCACCACCCAAACCATGGCAGATATCAAACAGACCATCAAGAGTCTTCCTGCCGGTACTCCCGTATATGGATTGAGCATGGGTGATGACGTGCAGTATTATGGCGGCTACAACGCCAAGCTGGAGCGTCAGATATGTCAGGCATTGGGTTCTTCCGAGATGCGCCTTTTCTCCGTTATCGGCAATCACGACCAGGATGGCAAGGCACTCTACCGCCGCAAATGGGAAGAGAATTTCGGTCCTACCGATTTTTCCTTCAATCGTGGCGATGTGCATTACGTCTGTATCAACAACTGCTTTTTCCATCGTGGAATGGCCTATTATTCGCCGGGCGAACTGCGTGAACGCCAGGTAAAATGGCTGAAGCAGGATTTGGCCCTCACGCCAAAGGATATGAAGGTGGTGCTCTGCTATCATATCCCGTTTACCTTCGGCAATGCGCCTTTCAGCAAGGCGAAGCCGCTGACCAATGCCAATGAGCAGGGGCATTATTCCTCTTCCCGTCTCTCGCTGCTGTTATCTCTTTTGAAGCCATTCAAGGGAGGATATGAACTCTTCTGCGGCCATACTCATTTTGCCTGCAACCACGAGATCAATTATCAGGGCGAGGATGTGATGGAGCATTGTCATGCTGCTGCCTGTGGCAATATCTGGCAGTCGAACATCAACATCTGCGGTACCCCGAATGGATATTATGTCTATAGCTTTGTGGGTACCAGCATCAGCAACTGCTATTACAAGGGAACTTTCTGGGACAAGAGCAAGCAGATGACCATCTTCCGTGCCCAGACCGATTTCAACGGCGAGAAATATGCCAGGGACTGGCAGTTGGCAAACAACAGGAATATCCTGGTAGCCAATGTCTTCAATGCCACCAGCCACTGGCGTGTGGTAGCCGTAGAGGATGGCAAGGAATATCTGATGCGCCGCATCAGCAGCAAAGGGCAGGATGCCTTTGCTGCCGGCTATCATCATAAGTACAGCGAGAGTGTATCCTATCGGTTCGTGAGCAAGGGAAATGGTTATCTCATCATGAACCACCTTTATTATTATACTCCTAGGAATCCGAATGCCAGAATCATCATCAAAGCATCCGATCCATACGGAAATACCTATACGGCATCGAGCGACGAGGCGATAACCGAGCCTTTCGCCAACTATGCCCATTATTACGAAAAAGAATATAAGGAGTATAAGAATAAGAAAGACAAGATGTTGCGCGATTCCTTGTTGAACAGGCAGAAAGATTCACTTGCTGCAAAGAAGAAAGATAATTAAGGCACGAAAAGTTGTAATTTAGGCACGGGGATTCCAGAATTTATAAATTAGGCACGGATTACACGGATTACACGGATTTATGGCACTAACGCCAATAAGCCATATTTATACTATGGTAGAAAATCCGTGTAATCCGTGTATTCCGTGCCTAAAAAATTATTTGTTCAGTTTCCATGTTACACCATCCTTGGTGTCCTTTACCTCAAAGCCGGCTTCAGCCAGGGCATCGCGAATCTGGTCGCTGGTAGCCCAGTCCTTGGCCGCCTTTGCCTTGGCACGCAGGTCGAGAACCATATCTACTACCTTGCCATAAGCCTCTTCACGGGCATCATTGTTGGCTCCCTTCTCGCTCTTCAAGCCGAGGAGGTCGAAGGTGAAGAGTTGCATGGTGTCTGAAAGCTCCTTCAGGTCTTCGGCAGAGATGTTTGCCTTATGGTCGAGGGCTGTATTGATTACGTGGCAAGCCTCGAAGAGATAGCTGATGACAAGCTGAGTCTGGAAGTCATCGTTCATTGCATCGTAGCAGCGCTGGCGCAACTCGCTTACAAACTTTTTCACCTGCTCATCGCTCTGCTTAGCCACAGGCACACGTTCCAGGTCGTTCAAACCATTCATCAGGCGCTCCAATCCCTTCTGGCTAGCCTTCAAGGCATCGTTAGAGAAATCTACTGTGCTGCGGTAGTGAGCAGAGAGGATGAAGAAACGGATGGTCATTGGCGAATAAGCTTGCTCCAGACTGTCGTGATTGCCAGTGAAGAACTGCTCCAGAGTGATGAAGTTGCCAAGACTCTTACCCATCTTCTGACCGTTGATGGTAATCATATTATTGTGCATCCAGTAACGAACCATCTGGTCGCCCTGAGAAGCCACAGCCTGCGCAATCTCGCACTCGTGGTGAGGGAAAATCAAATCCATGCCACCACCGTGAATATCAAAGTGGCTGCCCAAGTACTTGCGTCCCATCGCAGTACACTCGCAGTGCCAGCCAGGAAAACCATCGCTCCAAGGACTAGGCCAGCGCATGATGTGCTCTGGAGAAGCCTTCTTCCAGAGAGCAAAGTCAGCCTGGTTCTTCTTCTCGCCGATACCAGCCAGCTCGCGGCTCTCGTTGATCACGTTCTCCAGGTTACGTCCGGAGAGGATACCGTACTTATGATCCTTGTTATACTTCTCGATGTCGAAGTAGATAGAGCCATTGCTCTCGTAGGCATAGCCATTGTCCAGGATTTCCTGAACCAGTTTTTCCTGCTCGATGATATGGCCTGTGGCATGAGGCTCAATGCTAGGAGGGAGCACGTTCAGCGCCTCCATGGCATCGTGGTAACGGTTGGTGTAGTACTGCGCAATCTCCATTGGCTCCAACTGCTCCAGACGAGCTTTCTTCTCAATCTTGTCATCGCCCTCATCAGCATCGTGCTCCAGGTGGCCCACGTCGGTGATGTTTCTAACATAGCGAACCTTATAGCCCAGGTGCTTGAGATAGCGGAAGAGTATATCGAATGTGATGGCTGGTCGTGCATGACCGAGATGCGGATCGCCATACACGGTAGGGCCACAAACATACATGCCCACGTTAGGAGCGTGGAGCGGAGTGAATCTCTCTTTCGTACGAGTGAGAGTGTTATAGATCAATAATTTCTGTTCCATTTTGTATGAACCTTATTTTTATATTATTTATATTTTGAGTGCAAAGTTAACTCATTTTTCTGATATATCCGACAAATCATTCGCAAAATGTTATTAAATACCTCGAAAATATCAATGGAACAGATCTTCCATGGTCAATTCTCTCTGCATGATGCTGCTATATTTGGCTGCAAATATACAAAAAATACCACTTAAAGCCAAACGAATGGGTAAGAAAGTGGCTCTAAGTAGTAATTTTAACATACTTACAGCCAAAAAGGTATTGCAAGAGTACAACTTTTATTCGAAAGCTTGCGCCGCCTCTTCATGACGACAAACATACAGCAAATAATAGAGAGTACCAAACTTTCGGCTATCTTTTTGCATAAAGTAAGCAGTTTCTGTATATCTATTCACTATTCGTAAGTTTTTTGCCTTGTATTTGCATAAAATTATCAAATTATTAGCGTATATCGAAAATAATGTGTAACTTTGCAGCTGAAAATAGTTATCAATTATTTAGCATGCGGCTATCAGTTCCGCTAATGAGTATTAAAAGTAAGTTAGAAAATGGCATATACAAGATTGAGTGCTGCCGAAGCGGCAGCGATGATTAACGATCAAGATACAATCGGATTGAGTGGTTTCACACCAAACGGCGTGC
>JAIJUV010000439.1 GCA_022732315.1 Prevotella sp. | reverse complement strand
TATGCCGATTTGGCAACTTTGTGCAAATCTACTCATTCCCAACTGTTTACGTTCCAACCTCTCTTATTCTCCTTTGGCTGCTTTAGAGCTTTATGTTATAAGTGTAAAAACGTTGTCTTGGATAGAGTGTCTGATAGCATATCCTATCATTGTCATTATCTTCCAATGTGATGTATACGTCTTTGTCCGATAAGGATGACCAAAGGCTATCTGCTTCCATGACTACTCTCTGGTTCTTCGTGCCTTCTGCTCTAGGTTGGGTATTGACCGGTATTCCTATAGGGTCTATAGTTACGGCTTCTTTTGTTGTCGCCATCACCTTTCCTTCATCTTCATAGAAAATGATGTTTTCTATGTCGGAATTGAAGCCGAGAACCTGATAATTTACACCGACCAACGCTTGCAGATAACCGCCCTGCTTACCGATAAACTCCTTTTGGATGGTTCGATAATTGCTGTCTGTCGGTATCAGGTAGAGCAGCATGGAAGATGCATTTGACTCTGGAGAATATCTCCAATCAAATTTTACATTCACTCTTGATGCATGATTGTGATCGTAGCATAAATCCTTCTGACTACAACTGCAAAGGAACAAGATGAAGATTTCCAACAAGAGGATACACCAGGATATTCTCTTGATTTCCAGTATGAATTGACGAGGAATTTTCATCGTTTGTCTCCTTTCCTACATTTACTAATCTGATATGCCAAGGTTATATCAGCTTTGATGGGCCCAAAATAATTTCTGTAACGGCTTTCCTGCCACACATAATGTGTATCTATAGGATCATAGACTTTATATTTACCGCCGAAATAGCCAAACGCTACCGACAGATCCAGACTGAATCTTGAACTCAGCGGAAAGACATAGCCATATTCTGTTCCCAGCGTATAGGAAAAGTCGGACATATTGCCTCTTTTTCCATATTCCACATCATACATACCCATCTGATTGACTATGCCAATGTGGTGCCCAGTCAATGATTGCCTGTAGCTCTGCCCACCGAAATATCTCCTTATACCTATACCGCCACCATAACTTCTCCAGTAGTTGTGTGTCGGATTGCTGTCAAACCAGGTATACCAGTAATCCAGTCCTATGGACATATTCTTGCCTAGCCCCAACTCTGCTGATAGGTTAGGGACATGCAAAGCATCATAGAGCAGGTTGGTTTTCAACTTCAATGGTATACCCTTACTGCCATGCACAGACGATTTCATAGCTGTTTTCTTATGTTGCATTATGAAATATACATCCTGTGCTATCAGTCTTCCTGCAACACACAGGCAGACACCGAAAATGAAAAGCCTCTTTTTCATATATGTTTATTGTTTTTATATCTATATTTAATGTTGCGAGTACAAAAGTAATGCTTTTTTGCTGCTCCTTATCTATAAATGCGATATACCTTTGAAATTAACAATTGCAAAAGGTCTTGTCCTTGGGGAAGAGACGCTTCCCTGGGGGCTTAAATCTTCATATCTATATATTGTTATAGGCTTATATATCTATATAGGTATTGCGTTGTTTATCTATTGCTTTATTGCATGCTTGAAGCATGGGGGTATTGCTTTCTTTATATCTATATTCTATTTTTGTTCCTTACTTCGACCTCTATTTTTTTATGATTGTGGTTGCCGTCTCTCTATCATTTGGCTTTTTACGGTGCAAAGGTATGGCGGTTCTGTCAGATACCAAACACCAGGCGATGCCTTATTCGGCTAAAACTTTTCCGGAAT
>JAIJUV010000008.1 GCA_022732315.1 Prevotella sp. | reverse complement strand
AAACTATTAATTGTAAATTATTAACTATTAATTAAGAATTATAAATTAAATAAGATGAATCCAGAAACAGAATTTCGCGAGGGATTGGACGAACTCGCAGGACACTATAAAGAAGTATTGAAACTCCTGGGCGAAGACCCAGAGCGCGAAGGTTTGGTAAAAACCCCGATGCGCGTGGCTAAGGCGATGCAGATTCTGACCCGTGGCTATACACAGGATGCCCACAAGGTATTGACAGATGCCCTTTTCGAAGAGAAATACGACCAGATGGTTATCGTGAAGGACATCGATTTCTTCTCGATGTGCGAGCACCACATGCTGCCTTTCTATGGCAAGGTTCACGTGGCTTACATTCCTAACGGCAAAATCACCGGTCTGAGCAAGATAGCCCGTGTGGTAGACATCTTCAGCCACCGTCTCCAGGTGCAGGAGCGCCTCACCCAGCAGATTAAGGACTGCATCCAGGAAACCCTGAACCCTCAGGGAGTCATGGTGGTGATTGAGGCTAAACACATGTGCATGCAGATGCGTGGCGTGGAGAAGCAGAATTCCATCACCACAACCAGTGATTATAGCGGCGTATTCAACTCTTTGAACACCCGCCAGGAGTTCATGAGCCTGCTGAGAGGAGAAAGTAAAAGAATCCAATTATTATAATGATTAGTTATTAGTGATTATTGATTGGCATGAGAGTCTATTAGTAATCACTAATCACTATAAAATAATCAATAAACACGATGTTAAGGTTTATATCCTGGAACGTAAACGGCCTGCGTGCTTGCGTGGGCAAAGACTTCGAGAACCAATTCAAGGCACTCGATGCAGACTTCTTCTGCCTGCAGGAAACCAAGATGCAGGAAGGACAACTCGACCTGAAGTTTGAAGGCTACGAAAGTTATTGGAACTACGCTGAGAAAAAAGGATATTCCGGCACTGCCATCTATACCAAGCACAAGCCTTTGAGCGTAAGCTATGGCATGGGCGTGGAGAAACACGACCACGAAGGCAGAATCATCACACTGGAATACGATCAGTTCTACCTCGTCACCTGCTATACACCAAACTCGCAGACAGAACTCAAGCGACTGGATTATCGCATGACTTGGGAAGACGACTTCCGCAAGTTCCTGAAAAATCTGGATGCCCAAAAACCGGTAGTCATCTGTGGCGACTTAAACGTGGCACACGAAGAGATAGATATCAAGAATCCGAAGACCAACCGTCGTAATGCCGGTTTTACGGACGAAGAGCGAGAGAAGATGACACAGCTTCTGAACGAAGGCTTCACCGATAGCTTCCGCTATCTCCATCCAGAGGAAGTAACCTATTCGTGGTGGTCTTACCGCTTCAAGGCACGCGAGAAGAACGCCGGCTGGCGCATCGACTATTTCCTGGTATCAGACAGCATCAAGGACAAGATTACAGAAGCAAAGATCCATACCGACATCATGGGTAGCGACCACTGCCCGGTGGAAGTAGACTTAAACATCTAATAAGAAATCAGACTTTCTTATATAAATTAGATTGTTGATAAAAAAAAGATGGGGATCACCTTCCTCACGGAAGCCATCCCCATATTGGTCATATCAACATAAAATTTTAATTTATATAAGAGAGATTTTTCAATTCTAATGAAGAAATCAACTGCCTCATCTAACGGGGCATTGATTTACTGGTCAACGGATTACATAAGACCCTTAATCTCAGAGAGATTCTTCTTTACAGAAGTACCGTCCTTGTAAGTAACCATGAAGTAATCGTGAACAGACTTGCCGTTTCTGTACTGCACAACTGCCACGCCACCTTCGCGGAGCTGGAGAGTGAAGTAACCCTCACGCTTGCCATTGACATACTTGCCATGCCACTTCTCCTTGCCATTCTTATAATAAGTGGTCACTTCGCCGTTGAAAACTGTATTGCGGTCGTTACCGAGGTCAATGAAGCTATAGCCTCCCTCAGCACGGAGATTACCATTCATATAGAAATCCTGGAAAACGTCCTTCTTATTGAGGCCAGCGCCGGTAGTCATCAGCAATCTGTAATAACTAGCCTGATCGGCACTAGCTACATTGCTCATATTTTCTGCATAGAAAATAGTGTCAGCTACTACTGTTGCATTCTCTACGTGCTTGCGACCGAAAGCTGCTACGGTCATTAAAGCCATCAATGAGAATAATATAACTCGTTTCATATTTTTAATTTTTAGGATATTATTAATTGTTTATTATTATTTCTTTTTTCTGGTGCAAAGATAATACAATTTTCGATAGGTTGTATCAATCCTTAACGCTATTTTATCTATTTTTTCGGGTCGGTTTTACTTTTTACCAGAAAGAGTTTTCCAAATTACAAATTGTTATTTAGGGGGTCTTTTTTATACACTTTGACAGAAGGTATTTCCTGATAACCCCCATAAATCCCCATCTCAGTTTACACATTGTAAGCAGCCTATCTCATTACCCCTCAGGAGCGCCACCACTTTTTTGAACCCATTTACAAACTTTTTCGCCCTTTTTCTAGCGTATGTACTTTTTATTTTGTACTTTTGCAGAGAAATATATATAATATAAGGTACGCGAATGAAAAAATATACAATAAAGGCACCTAGCCAAATGAATGCAAGTATCAACTTGCCAGCATCTAAGAGTATCAGCAACCGAGCCCTCGTCATCAGTGCGATGGCTGGAAGCAGCATACAACCTAGCAACTTGAGCGACTGCGATGACACCGAGGTTATCATCGCCGCCCTCAAGGATATGCCTGATGTCATCAACATCAAGGCAGCAGGCACCGCCATGCGATTCATGACAGCTTATCTTGCCTCTACACCGGGCGAACATACCATCACGGGTACTGAGCGCATGCAGAATCGCCCTATCCGCATCCTCGTAGATGCCCTGCGCTATCTGGGTGCAGACATCTCCTACGAAAAGAACGAAGGCTATCCGCCTCTCCACATCAAAGGCAAGTCTTTGGAAGGCGGCCACCTGGAGGTAGTAGGCAATATCAGCTCGCAATATATCTCTGCACTCCTGATGATAGGTCCGATGCTGAAGAATGGACTGGAATTGAAGCTCACTGGCGAAATTGCCTCACGCCCTTACATCGACCTCACCCTCTGGACCATGAAGGAATATGGAGCAGATGCAGAATGGACGGATATGGACACCATCACCGTGAAGCCGCAGCCATACAAGGCGACTCCTTACATGATTGAGAACGATTGGAGTGCCTCGTCTTACTGGTACGAGATGATGGCCCTGAATGCCAACATCGACTCTTCTATCAAGCTGGAAGGCTTGATGGACAGTTCAAAGCAGGGTGATTCTGTGGTGAAATACATCTTCAGTCTGCTGGGTGTGAAGAGCGAATTTGAGAATCGCGACACCATCACGAATGTAATGCTGAAGACAAACCGCTGTCTTCTCCCTAAGTTTGAATACGATTTCACGGGTTCCCCAGACCTGGCTCAAACCATCGTAGTAGCATGCTGTGCGCTCGGCGTAAAGTTCAAGTTCACGGGTCTTGCCAGTCTGAAAATCAAGGAAACCGACCGTATCGAGGCTCTCAAGACCGAGTTGAAGAAGGTGGGCTACATCATCCACGATGAGAACGACAATACCCTCTATTGGGATGGCGAGACCTGCGAAGCAAGCTTTGCCCCAATCGACACCTACGAGGATCATCGCATGGCTATGGCTTTCGCCCCACTCGCCTTCAAGTTCCCTCAGATAGAGATCAACAACCCGGAAGTAGTGAGCAAATCGTACCCACATTATTGGGAAGACCTCAAGAAAGTAGGATTTGAGATAGTTGAAAGTTAATAGTTGATAGTTAATTGTTTATGTTATATTTAGTTTTAGCCTTGGTGGTTCTAGGCCTGATAAGCGCCATATTCGGTATCGTCTCCCATCGTAAGGGAGAGGACGAGGAACCTTTACAGGAAGGCGTATCGTGCAACACTTGCAATGGAGAGAACTCCAAGTGCGAGCAAGACTGCATGATGGAGGCAGCCACCAAGGAAATAGAATATTACGATGACGAAGACCTCGACCGGTTTGCAGGACGAGAGGCTGACGACTATACCGACGAGGAAGTGGAAGAATTCTCGGAAGTGCTCTACACCATGCAGCCCGATGAGGTGGCAGGCTGGAACAGAAGTCTGATTCTGCGAGGCATCAACCTGCCTAACCAGCTGAAGGATGAAGTCATCAACTTTTTAAATAGCTAGGAGTCATATATGGACATATTGCAATATACATTTTTCCAGAACGCACTGATAGGCGCCTTCTTGGCAAGCATCCTGTGCGGATTCATCGGAACCTACATCGTTACCCGCCGTCTGGTCTTCATCAGCGGCGGCATCACCCATGCCTCTTTCGGCGGCATCGGCATCGGTGTGTTCTCGGGCATCAACCCCATCCTCTCCGCCATGGTATTCGCCATCCTCAGTGCCTTTGGCGTACAATGGATTTCGCGTAAGAAAGATGTGCGCAAAGACTCCGCCATCGCCATGTTCTGGACCTTGGGCATGAGCGTGGGCATCATCTGCTGCTTTCTCACCCCGGGATTCATGCCCGACCTTCCCTCCTTCCTCTTCGGCAGCATCCTCGCCATCGACAGCGCAGACCTCTGGTTGCTGGGCATCCTCACCCTGGTGGTGGCACTGCTCTTCACCTTCCTCCTGCGCCCCATCCAGAACATCGCATTCGACAGTACCTTTGCCCGGTCACAGCATCTGCCGGTCACCCTCATCGAATATCTGATGATGACGCTCATCGCCATGACCATCGTTGCCACCCTCAAGATGGTGGGCATCGTACTCGCCATCAGTCTGCTCACCATCCCGCAGATGACCGCCAACCTCTTCACCTACAACTACAGGCAGATGATCTGGGCAAGCATCATCCTGGGCTGGATAGACTGCATCGTGGGGCTCTACGCCAGCTACATGCTCAATGTGCCGTCGGGAGCCACCATCATCTTCGTAAGCATCATCATCTTTGCCATCGCAAAATTGTGGAAAGGAATCCAGAAAAAATGAAACAGCATCAGCACCCTACAAGAAACCTGGCATACGCCATCGTGCTCATCATCATCTCGATGAGTACCATCGGATGTTCTACGCAGAAGAATACGGCGCAGAGCAGATGGTGGCATGCCTTCAACGCCCGATACAATACCTATTATAATGGTACACTCGCCTATATTGATGCCTCGCTGGAAAAAGAAGCAGGCAACAAGGACAACTATACCGAGCAGATTCCACTCTACACCGTTACCAACAAGAGTAGCCGTGAAATAGGTAAGAGTAACTACGACCGTGCCATCGAAAAATGCGAGAAAGCCATTCACCAGCACAGTATCAAGAGCCGACCTGAATGGACAAAAAGCAGAAAGAAGACCGAAAAGGATATTGAATGGCTCAGCCGCCGTGAGTACAACCCCTTCCTGTGGAAAGCCTGGATGCTGATGGGTAGATCGCAGTTCTTCAAGGGCGACTTCAATTCGGCAGCTACCACCTTCGCCTACATGAGCCGCCTCTACGCCACCCAACCTGCCATCTACGGCAAAGCTCGTGCCTGGCTGGCTAAATGCTATATAGAACAGGACTGGATGTATGATGCAGAAGATGTAATCCGCAACATCAGGCGCGATTCCATCCACTGGAGTGCCCAGAAGGAATGGGATTACACCCTTGCCGACTACCATATCCGCAAGGGCGAAGCGGCACAGGCGATTCCTTATCTCAGGAAAGTAATCAAGCACGAGATGCGCCGCAAGCAGAAGGCACGAGAATGGTACCTGATGGGACAGCTGCAGGCTTCCATCGGCAACAAGCAGGAAGCCTACAAGGCTTTCAAGCACGTGGTGCGCCTCAATCCTCCTTACGAACTGGAGTTCAACGCCCGTATCTCGATGACCGAGGTGATGGCGGCAAACAACAGCAGAAAGATGATAGGCAAGCTGAAGCGCATGGCGGCATCCGACAACAACCAGGAATATCTCGATCAGATATACTATGCCATCGGTAATATCTACCTGGCTCAGAAAGACACCCTGCAGGCCATCGGAGCCTACGAGAAAGGCGTTGCCAAAGCCACCAGAAGCGGCATAGAGAAAGGTGTGCTCCTCCTGCATTTGGGTGATATCTACTGGATTAGAGAGAAATTCTCCGATGCCCAACGCTGCTATGGAGAAGCCATCGGCTTGCTCGACAAGGAGCGCAAGGACTACGAACAGCTCTCCAACCGCTCCAAGGTGCTCGACGAACTGGTACCCTTCACCGATGCCGTAGCCCTGCAGGACTCCCTCCAGGCATTGGCAAAGATGGATGAGAAAGACCGCAACGCTGCCATTGACCGCGTGATTACCGCCCTGAAGAAGAAAGAAAAGGAAGAACGCAAAAAACAGGCTGAGCAGGAAGCCGCCAATAACCAACAGGGAGGAAACGGAGGCAACTTTGCCAACAATGTCAACAAGAAGAACAACGCCGCCAACAATGCCATGAACGGCATGAACGACATGGATAAAGGAAAGTGGTATTTCTATTCTCCTGTTGCCGTAACCCAGGGTAAGGCACAGTTCCAGAAACTCTGGGGCAAGCGAGAGAATGTAGACAACTGGCAACGAATCAACAAGACGGTGGTTGCTTCTGCACAGGGTGCCGAGGAGATGACCGACGAGATGAGAGATTCACTCGCCAACGCAGCCGCCCAGGAAGATTCGCTCAAGCAGATTACCGACAGCGCCGTGAACGACCCGCACAAGCGGGAGTACTACATGGCTCAGATTCCATTCACCCCGGAACAGCTGGCAGAAAGCAACCAGCTGCTTGAAGACGGACTCTACCATTCGGGCGTCATCTTCAAGGATAAGCTCGACAACCTGCCACTCAGCGAGAAGGCGCTGCGCCGACTGACTGACCACTATCCGGAGTATGAGCACATGGATGATGTATACTATCATCTCTACCTGCTCTATTCCAGAAAGAAACAGACGGATGTGGCAAGCACCTACGTGGAGAAACTGAAGAAGGACTACCCTGAAAGTCAGTGGACCATCCTTCTTTCCGATCCATATTATATGGAGAATGCCAAGATAGGCGTTCATCTGGAAGACTCCATCTATACCCTCACCTACCAGGCATTCAAGGAGGGTAAATATGAGGTAGTGAAGGCGAATGCCGCCGTATCAGAGAAGCGGTTCCCAACGGGCGAAAACCGTGACAAGTTCCTCTTCATCAGTGGTATGACCCAGCTCAACGAAGGCAACGTAGATTCATGTATGACCATCATGAACACCGTGGTGGAGAAATATCCTAACAGCCGACTCAGCGAGATGGCGGGTATGATAGTGAATGGAGTCAACGCCGGCAAGCGACTCTACGGAGGCAAGTTCGACCTGAGCAATGTATGGTCGATGAGAAGCGACGTTATCAACAACAACGATTCTACCCAGCACAAGGGCTTTAGCGACGAACGCAACGACAAGTTCGTGTTCCTCCTGGCCTATGTTCCTGATTCCGTAAACGAGAACCAGCTGCTCTTCGAGGTGGCAAAATACAACTTCACCTCGTATATGGCACGTAATTTCGACCTCAACATCGAGGATATTCAAGGTCTGCATCGTCTGAAGGTAAGCGGTTTCCGCAACTACGATGAGGCTCGCCAATATGCCAACGAGGTGTATAAGCAGGCAGGCATCACCCGTCTGCTGAACAAGGCAAGAGCCTTTGTCATCAGCGAGCCGAACCTGGAGCTTCTGGGCACCAAACTGTCATACGACGATTACGACAAGTTCTACGCCAAGCACTTCGCCCCATTGAAGATCAGCCAGCTCCGCCTGCTCATCGAGCCAGCAGAAATAGCTGTAGATAGAGATCAGAAAGAGGAAATTTCCGGCAAGGATGCAGAAACAGGCGATCATCCGCTTGATGAATTGGAACCAAAAGAAGATCTGATTCTCGGTCCTGTAAATCAGAATTCTGAGCAGCAGAAGACGCTGGAAGATGAAATCACGCTGCCAGTCAACAAGGATGAAGAGCAGAAGACGCAGGAAGATGAAATCACGCTGCCAGTCAACAAGGATGAACAGCAGAAGACGCAGGAAGATGAAATCACGCTGCCAGTCAACAAGGATGAGCAGCAGAAGACGCAGGAAGATAACGATACCTTCGAGATTCAGCCTCAGCAGAAGGAAGAGAAAACCGAAGATACCGGCATCGACTTCGAGGAACAGAAAACAGAGGATTCCGGACTGGAAGACGAATACTTCGAACTCGACGGATTCTAGAGGGAACAAAAAGAGGGTGTGTCTTGGACTTTTGACACACCCTTTTTTTATAATCCTACAACGAACAGAAGAACGTGACCAGGAACGGCACGGAGAAATCTACGCAGAAACCATGGAAGATGGAAACGATGATGAAACTCTCGCCCGAACAGCGGGTGATAATCGGCAACGTGGTATCCATCGTCGTGGCTCCTCCCACACTGATTGGTGCCAACTTGCCAAAATATTTCACCAGCAAAGGCGCACAGAGCAGGGTGAGTATCTCTCGGCAGATATTAGCCAGCAAGGCTATCGTGCCCAACTCCGGTCCACGATATTGCGTGATGAAAATGCTCGACAACGAGTAATACCCGAATCCCGAACCTATTGCCAGACAATCCGTCAGCTGGCGATGTCCCAGCAACAGGGAAGCCGCAGCGCATCCGGCAAGGGTGCCCAGGACAGTCATCACCGGCAACATCATTAATCGGGGATTCACATCCTTGAAACTCTTCAACACCGAAGTATCGCATCCGATGCTGATTCCTACACAGAACATCAGGCAGCAAAGCGCATAATAGCTCACGTCGCCATCCAGCAAACCCGCAGGAACCACATCGCACACACCCACGATGATGCCCAGCACAAAGAAACCCACGATAATCAAGCTACCTTTCATCCCTCGTCTCCTTTCTGCAAATCATCCCGCAAGACATCCCCAGACTTATCCTTCACTACTGCCTTCGCTCCTCTACTACTCACGTATCTCCACAATGCCCAGGCAAAAAGCACACTTCCGGCACTGCCGCCCAGCGTCAGGATTACTGCCTCCAGTCCCAAGGTCTGAAGTCCGTTGATGATACGGGGATTCGCTCCCACCTCGATACCGAGCAGGAACAGGAGTACCCAGATAAGTGCCGTGATGATACGGCCTATGAAACTCATTTTCTTGTTGCGAAGCAGATACCCCGTACCTATTCCGCACAGCATAATCATTACAATCTTGAGCATTGCTTTCTTATAATCTTCTTATTCTTCTTTAATTAATCATACAGGATTTATCAATCATACAGGGTATCGTTTCGAATCACCCACTGAATCATAATAACGGATTCCGAGCCTTTATAGTATATCCGAAGGTAAAGATTCCTTAAAAATACTTACGTTATCAAGCCCTGAACCTAAAAACAAAAAACACTTAACATTCTTTACGACAAGATTCTTCCTGCATTCAAGAATTCTTTGTAATTTAGCACCCCGAAAAAATATAAGGAGAAAAAATATGAGCAACGGATTATTATTATGGGTGGATGATGAGATTGAACTTCTCAAGGCTCACATCATTTTCCTGGAGAAAAAGGGGTACGAGGTGGTTACCGTGAGCAACGGTGCAGATGCCATCGACCAATGCAGACAGCAGACCTTCGACCTCATCCTACTCGACGAGATGATGCCCGGATTGAGCGGACTGGAGACCTTGCAGCAAATCAAGGACATTCAGCCTGCCACTCCCGTAGTGATGTGCACCAAAAGCGAGGAGGAGAACATCATGGACCAAGCCATCGGTTCCAAGATAGCCGACTATCTGATCAAGCCTGTCAACCCCAGCCAGATATTACTGTCGCTCAAGAAGAATATCCACCGCAAGGACATCGTGACCGAGGTGACACAGAGCGGATACCAGCAGGACTATCAACAGATAGCCATGCAGATGATAGATTGCCGCAACTGCCAGGACTGGATGGAGGTATACAAGAGACTGGTGAAATGGGAACTGGAACTGAGCGATACCGACAGCAGCATGACCGAGATGCTCTCCATGCAGAAGGAGGAAGCCAACATTGGCTTTGCCAAATACATAGCCAAGAACTATCTGAACTGGGTAGACCCCAAGAATATAGGAAAGCCAGTGGATGGCAAGCCGGTGATGAGTCCTGATATCTTCAAGACCAAGATATTCCCGATGCTCGACAAGGGCGAAAAAGTATTCCTCATCGTCATCGACAACTTCCGCTACGACCAGTGGAAGATGCTCGCCAAGGACATCGGCGACAGCTTCGAGATAGAGGAAGATATGTATATGAGCATCCTGCCTACCGCCACCCAATATGCCCGAAACGCCATCTTCAGCGGACTGATGCCGAACAAGATAGCGGAAATGTTTCCGGAACTCTGGGTGGATGAGGACGAGGAGGAAGGCAAGAACCTGAACGAGAAGCCACTGATTCAAACCCAGATAGACCGGTTCAGAAAGAAATACAGCTTCAGCTATCACAAGGTGAACGACTCGGCGGGTGCCGACAAGTTTATGGAGCGTTACAACGAATGCAAGGACAACAACCTGAACGTGCTCGTTATCAACTTCATCGACATGCTGTCGCATGCCCGGACGGAATCGAAGATGGTGCGTGAGCTTGCCAACAACGAGAGTGCCTACCGCAGCATTACGCAGAGCTGGCTGCGCCATTCGGTGCTTGCCGAATTCTTCAAGCGACTGGCACAGAGCGACTTCAAGGTGGTTATCACCACCGACCACGGCAGTATCCGTGCATCGAAGCCTATCAAGATTATCGGCGACCGCAACACGAATACCAACCTGCGCTATAAACTGGGCAAGAACCTGGCTTACAACGCCAAGGAGGTATTTACCATCAAGGAGCCGCACAAGGCCCAGCTACCTGCGCCCAACCTGAGCACTGCGTATGTATTCGCCTACGGTGATGCCTTCTTCGCCTATCCAAACAATTACAACTATTACGTATCCTACTACAAGGATACCTTCCAGCATGGTGGCATCTCGATGGAGGAAATGCTCATTCCGCTCATCACCCTGACACCGAGAAAGAGAAACTAAAGGAAAAAACAGCAACCAGTTTGCTAATCATAAAGTTCAAAGTTCAAAATTCAAAGTTCAAAGTAAAATATATGAAGATTAAGATTGATTCATTAGACAACATCCATGTAGCAGCCAAGGAATTCCTTGAGAACATGGGCGACGGCAAGGTCTTTGCCTTCTATGGCAAGATGGGTGCTGGAAAGACGACATTTGTGAAAGCAATTTGCGAGGAACTGGGCGTGGAAGACGTGATTACATCGCCTACCTTTGCACTTGTCAACGAATATACAGCTGGCAATGGCGACCCTATCTACCACTTCGATTTCTACCGCATCAAGAAGATTGACGAGGTGTATGACATGGGGTACGAGGATTACTTCTATGGCGGCAACCTCTGCTTCCTGGAGTGGCCGGAACTCATAGAAGACCTGCTGCCTGAGGATTGCACCAAGGTGACAATCACCGTGGAGGAAGATGGTTCCAGAAGCGTAGAATTCTAAAAAGAGAAATAATAAAGAGAAATGAAAATGGATTGATTCCCATTCTTCATTTCTCTTTTTTCTTATTTTATCAAAAGAGACGCATGTCTTACAAAAGAGACTCAAACTTCTCCTTGAGTGTAGTCTTGTTAGCTGCACCAACAAACTTGTCAACCAACTGACCACCCTTGAAGAACAGGATGGTAGGGATGTTGCGAACGCCAAACTCCATAGCGATGTCGTCGTTCTCCTCTACATCACACTTTCCAACTACCAACTTGCCGTCAAACTCCTCTGCCAACTCAGACACGATAGGAGCAATCTGGCGACAAGGACCACACCAGGTAGCCCACAAATCTACTACCAATGGCAACTCGCCATTCTTGTAACTCTCGAAATTCTCGGTTGTAATTGTTACTTCCATTTTTACACCTTTTTATATATTAATACTAATTGATTTGATAACTCATCTTCGGATGATCGTTGACAAACTGAATCAGTTCTCTGCTCACTCCCACGGTCCGCTCCTGTGCACGCATCAGGATATTGGTATTGCTCTCAGGGTCATGAATCTGCAGGAAGAGCTGTGCCTTGCCTTCATCATTCTCTATCACCGACTTCAGGTCGTTCACAAAGGCTTCGTTTACCTCAGTGCTATCCACAACAATGGTAAAACGCTCCAGGCGGTTCTCCTTCACGGTCTGCAGATACTCCACTGTGCTCAGTTTGAAGTCCAGATAGTTGGCATTTCCATAGCGTGCCACGCATTTTGCCGTGCAGTAGATGGTACTTCCTTCCATCATGATGCCTCGCCATGCACCCCAGTCCTCGCCAAAGAGCGCCAACTCGCCCGAGCCCTCGAAATCCTCAATGGTAACGAAGCCGCATGGCTTGCCCGTCTTGGTGAACTTTGACTTTACCTCGGTGATGATGCCGCCGAATACCACATCTTCCTTCTTGGAGAGTGCTACCTTATCCCTCAACTCACTGCAATGGGTGTTGCACATATTATGAAGGATAATCTCGTATTCGTCGAGAGGATGCGCCGAAAGATAGATACCCACCAGCTCACGCTCCTTGTTCAACCTCTCAATGGTGCTCCAGGATTCTGCCTCAGGAATTGGCGGAGTAGCAATCTCTACGGCTTCCGCACCTCCAAAGAGTGAGGTGGCTGCCTCGCGCTGTTCCTGCTGATAAAGCTGACCATAGCGCACCAGGGTATCGAGGAAGGTATCACCCTTGCTGTTCTTGCCGAAGAACTGCTCGCGACGGATGCCGAAACTGTCGAAGCCACCACTCAGCGCCAAGGTCTCGAATGCCTTGCGGTTGACACAGGAGAAATCCACTCGCTCGGCAAAATCGAAGATAGTCTTATAAGGTCCGTTCTTCAGACGCTCGGCCACGATGGCATCGGCTGCCGGGGCTCCCATACCCTTGATGGCAGAAAGACCGAAACGGATTTCGCCATGCTCGTTCACACCGAAAGCACGGTAACTCTCGTTCACATCAGGTCCCAAGGTCTTGATGCCCATCGACTGACACTCCTCCATCAGCTTGGTGATTTCCACAATCTGTGCAAAGCGTCGGGTCATCAGCGCCGCCATATACTCGGCTGGATAGTGCGCCTTGAGATAGGCTGTCTGGTAAGCTACCCACGAATAGCAGGTGGCGTGCGACTTGTTGAAGGCGTAGGAAGCAAACTTCTCCCAGTCGCCCCAAATCTTCTCCAGCACGGCTGGGTCGTGGCCGTTCTCCGTTCCCTGCTTGATGAACTTAGGCTTCATCGCATCTACGATGGCCTTCTTCTTCTTACCCATCGCCTTACGCAGGGCATCCGATTCACCTCGGGTGAAGTTAGCCAACTGTCGGGAGAGGAGCATCACCTGCTCCTGATACACCGTGATGCCGTAGGTATCCTTCAGATATTTCTCCATGCATGGGATATCATACTGGATAGGTTCCTGACCGTTCTTACGGGCGATAAACGATGGGATGTAATCCATAGGACCCGGACGATAGAGGGCATTCATGGCGATGAGGTCTTCGAACACGGTAGGCTTCAGTTCGCGGAGATACTTCTGCATACCCGGCGACTCAAACTGGAAGGTACCGATGGTCTGTCCCTTCTGATAGAGCTGATAGGTGAGTTCATCGTCGATAGGAATGGTATCCAGGTCTACGATGTCGCCCGTGGTCTGCTTGATAACCTTGCATGCCTCCTTCATCTCCGAGAGGGTCTTCAAGCCCAGGAAGTCCATCTTGATCAAACCCGTAGATTCAATCACGTGGCCGTCGTATTGCGTCACCGCCGTCTTCAGTCCCGGAAAATCAGGGTCATCGGCAGTGGATACAGGTACCCAGCTGCTGATAGGGTCTCTACAGATGATGAATCCGCAGGCATGGATACCCGTGCCTCGGATGGTTCCCTCCAGCATCTTGGCATATTTGATGGTATTGCTCTCGCGAGGGTCGCTGGAGTACTCAGCCTCCTTCAACTCTGGCGTATACTTGATGGCATTGGGAAGATTCATCTTCGCACCATCTGGCAATCTGTCGGGTATCGCCTTGCACAGTGCATTCGCCTTGTCCAATGGCAACTTCTCCACTCGGGCCACGTCCTTGATGGAGTTCTTGGTGGCCATCGAACCGTATGTAATGATATGGGCACAGTTCTCGTGACCATACTTATCCATCACCCATCTCAGCACCTTACCTCGACCATCATCATCGAAGTCGGTATCAATATCCGGAAGGTTCACACGGTCAGGGTTCAGGAAACGCTCAAACAGCAGGTCATACTTCAGGGGGTCTATCTTGGTAATTCCCAGACAGTACGCCACTACGGAACCTGCCGCAGAACCACGTCCCGGACCTACCATCACGCCCAGTTCTTCGCGAGCCGCCTTGATGAAGTCTGACACGATGAGGAAGTAGCCTGGGAAACCCATGGTCTTCATGACGTGGAGCTCGAAGTTGACGTGCTCATCCACGTTCGCCGGCAGCGGGTCGCCATAAAGCTTCTTGGCTCCCTCGTAGGCAAGATGGCGCAGATATTCTGCCTCAAACTTGATTCGGTATATCTTGTCGTAACCGCCCAGTCGGTCGATTACCTTCTGTCCTTCCTCGGGTGGCAGTTGATTCTCTCCGTTCTCATCACTGGTAAACTCCTTGTAGAGGTCCTGCTCCGACACCCGCTGGCGCAACTGTTCCTCCGTGCCGAAGCTTTCAGGAATGGGGAAGAACGGCATGATAGGTCCATGGTCGATGCTATAGATTTCTACCTTATCTAATACTTCGAGGGTATTGGACAATGCCTCGGGGATATCAGAGAACACATCGTTCATTTCCTGACGGGTCTTGAACCACTCCTGCTTGGAATAGCGCATACGGTTAGGATCGTCAAGGTCCTTGCCGGTAGCAATGCAGAGCAGGTGGTCGTGCGCCTCGGCAGTCTCCTTATCCTCAAAGTGGCAGTCGTTGGTGCAGACGAGCTTGATGCCGTATTCCTTGGCAAACTCGATGAGCACCTTGTTCGCCTTCTGCTGCAATTCGTAAGCCTCACGGTTGGCAAGCAGACTCGGGTCATCTGGCACCTTATGGCGCTGCAGCTCCAGGTAATAGTCATCGCCAAAGAGATTGTGATACCATTCGCAGGCTTCACGTGCCCCGGCGATGTCGCCCTTCAGAATCTTGGCAGGCACCTCGCCAGCAATACATGCCGAGCAGACAATCAGGTCCTCATGATACTTTTCCAGGTCGGCACGGTCGGTTCGAGGGCGCATGTAGTAACCATCCACCCACGAATTACTCACCAGTCTGATTAGGTTCTTGTATCCGTTATAGTTCTTGGCGAGCACGATGAGGTGGTAACCACTCATATCGCCCTTGTCCTTCTCACGGTCGCCCTTGGTTCTTCTAGCCACATACATCTCACAACCGATGATAGGCTTGAAGGGTTCCAGCCCTTCCTTCTTTCGGTCTTTGTTGACTTTTCCACAATAGTCAACGAGTTCCTTGATGCCGAACATCACACCATGATCGGTTACAGCCATACCCTTCATTCCATCCTTGATAGCCTTGTCAACAAGATGCGGAATCTTGGATTGACCATCGAGGATGGAATACTGTGTATGGACGTGTAAATGTATAAAATCTTCCATTTTCTGCCTTAAATTTCCTATTTTGACAACAAAGTTACTGCTAAAAGTTGATATTGCCAAAAGAAATGAGAGAAAAATTTGCAAAAGTGATAAAAATGCCGTACCTTTGCACCGATATAAACATAAACCTATCTCATGGGACAGAAAATTAAGAAATTAAAAAAGATAAGATTGCACCGCGAGGGCACCGGTCAGCTGGTGTACGGCGGTATAGCATTAGTAGCCATCGCAGCCATTTTATGGTATGCCTTCGACAGCAAGATTCCCTTCTGGGCATTCCTTGTTGTCTTCGGCGTGGTATATGGCATCGTGCTCAATTTCTACCGCTGCCCTATTCGCTACCTGAACGTAGAGGATACCGAGAAGCTCGTTGTGGCTCCTGCAGACGGTAAGATTGTGGTAATAGAAGAAGTAGACAATGCGCCATACTTCAACGACAGGCGCCTGATGATTTCCATCTTCATGAGCCTCTGGAATGTTCATGCCAACTGGTTCCCGGTGGATGGAAAGGTGAAGTTCGTGAAGCACGAGAACGGTAAGTACATGAAGGCTTGGCTGCCAAAGGCCAGCGAGGAGAATGAGCATGCCGACATCATGATCACTACCCCTGAAGGTGTGGATGTATTGTGCCGTCAGATTGCTGGTGCCGTAGCCCGACGCATCGTTACCTACGCCAAGGAGGGCGAGGAGTGCTACATCGACGAGCATCTGGGCTTCATCAAGCTGGGTTCTCGTGTAGACGTGTATCTGCCTATCGGCACAGAAGTATGCGTCAAGATGGGACAGGCTACCACAGGTGACCAGACAATTATAGCAAAATTGAAATAAAAAAATGAGTATTAAGAAGCATATTCCAAACACGATTACATGCTGCAACCTCATCTCTGGCTGCATCGCTACATCGTTCGCCTTCGGCGGTAATCCCGAAATGGCTTTGTTGTGGATTATCATCGGAGCAGTTTTCGACTTTTTCGATGGCATGAGCGCTCGCTTGCTGCATGTTTCATCGCCTATAGGCAAGGAGCTCGACTCGCTTGCCGACGATGTTACCTTTGGTGTAGCTCCAGCCACCATCGTATTCTCTCAGCTCTTCGTCATGGAGTATCCTGAGTTTCTGGAGCCATTGCGCCCATGGTTGCCTTACGCAGCCTTCATCATCGCCGCTTTCTCGGCACTGAGATTGGCTAAGTTCAACCTGGATGAGCGTCAGACTACCTCTTTCATCGGTGTGCCTACGCCTGCCAACGCCCTGTTCTGGGGTTCGCTGGTAGTGAGCAGTCCTAGCTGGATTACCAGCCAGAGCTGGTCGGTATTCCTCATTCTGGCAATGATTCTCGCCACCAGTTTCCTTCTGGTATGCGAATTGCCGCTGTTTGCGCTGAAGTTCAAGCAGTGGTCGTTCAAGGGCAACGAGGTGAAGTATGGTTTCGTAGGCTTTGCTGTGGCAGTTCTTGCCTTGTCGGTAGCTACCGAAGGCATCAGAGGCTTCCTGGAAGGCTGGTGGATTATCATCCTGATGTATGTCCTCCTCTCTTGGTTATTGTATAAGAGAAATAAATAAGGCTTATGGCAATAAGCCAAAAAAGGCTTGCTCCCGTTGGGTAGCAAGCCTTTCTTTTTTATATCCTATCAGTTCTACTGATTTTTTGTTTAATTGTGAACAAGGGTTCCAATCTCCTCACCTTCCATCACCTTCTTCAGGTTGCCCACGATATCCATGTTGAATACGTAAATAGGAAGATTGTTCTCCTTACACATGGTAGTAGCAGTAAGGTCCATCACCTTCAAGCCCTTGGTGTAAATCTCATCGTAAGTGATGTCGCTGAACTTGGTAGCAGTAGGATCCTTCTCTGGGTCGGCTGTATAGATACCATCCACACGAGTACCCTTGAGCATCACGTCTGCCTCGATTTCGATGCCACGGAGCGAAGAACCAGTATCTGTGGTGAAGTATGGACTGCCTGTACCGGCAGAGAAGATGCAGATATAGCCATCCTCCATAGCCTCGATAGCCTTCCACTTGGTGTAGAACTCACCGATAGGTTCCATGCGGATAGCTGTGAGCACCTTGTTCTTAACGCCCAATGCACCGAGTGCGCTGCTCAAGGCGAGGGAGTTGATAACGGTGGCACACATACCCATCTGGTCGCCCTTCACACGGTCGAAACCCTTCTGGCTTCCGCTCAGACCACGGAAGATGTTGCCACCACCGATAACGATACCAATCTGTACGCCCATCTCGTGAACTTCCTTAATCTGCTTTGCATAATCACTCAAGCGCTCAGGATCGATACCGAAACTCTGCTTGCCCATCAGGCTCTCACCGCTCAACTTCAAAAGAATTCTTTTAAACTTTGCCATAACGTATTATAATTTACAATTTACAGTTAATAGTTAACAGGAGGCTACGCCCTATAAACTATTAACTTTTAACTATTAACTAAAAATCTAATTTCACCGACAGCATACGAACGAATCATTCCCTTCTTGTCGTGAAGTATCAGATGACCATCATCTTCCACCTCTACGAAGGCACCCTCGAACTCTCCATCGGCATCTTCATAGCGATGAAAGCCCTTGCGGCGATAGAGTGAGAGATGGTAGATGCCCGATACATCCATGTAGTCGGCACGACGAAGCAGTTCATAATACTTCTTGAATGCCTCGATAATCTTCTGGAGCACTTCATCCCTATCCACCTCATGACCCAGGATCTGAGCCAAGGATACCGGATTAGGCGCATCGCTATGGAACTCCATCTGGTTGATGTTGACTCCGATGCCGAAGATGCAACGCTTGATGCCCTTGGAGTCGATGGAAGTCTCTATCAGCGTACCACTGATTTTCTTATCGTTCCAATACACATCGTTCGGCCATTTCAGTGTGATGCCGTCGGTATAGGTATCCAGTGCCTCCTTCACGGCAAGGGCTCCGGCCTCTGAAAGCAGGAACTGCTGGCGCACAGGCACCCAGGTAGGAGTCATCAGCATACTGAACAGGAGGTTCTTGCCCGGTTCACTCTCCCAGGTATGAGTTCCCTGTCCCCTACCAGCCGTCTGATAATCGGCCACAGCAACGACAATCGTATCATCATCGCAGTTTTTCATTCCCTTCAGGAAGGTATTCGTGGAATCCGCTTCCTGCATTCGTATCATCTTTGTTTCCATTTTCACATTAATAAATAATAATAGGTACTTGCCGGCAGAACGAAGTAAAGTATCAGCATCGGAGTTAAAGTATCAGCATGGGATTGAAGGCATCCTTCAGATGCTGGAGACTCTTCACCTGATGAGCGCACCCCACGATGGAGATGACATCAAAGCGCAGTTCTTTGTCCACCTGGCATTCCTTGACATAAGCATTGGCTGCTATGGCAAGATTCCTCATCTTGCCCCGGGTAACAGCCTCTTCGGGCTGCTGGTATTCCTCGCCGGTGCGGGTCTTCACCTCTACAACCACCAGCGTGTTGCCATCGGGAGTATAGGCAAGAATGTCGAGGTCACGCCGCCCTATCTTCCAGTCACGGTCGACAATCACGTACCCCTGGTCTTCCAGATAAAGCACCGCTTCATCTTCTCCCCATTTTCCCAATTCATTATGCTCTGCCATCGGTTATTTTTCTTAAGTTTAGCCCCTGGCGACATCATTTTCCGCCCAAAAGGCACTATTACCATGCAAAAATAACACTTTTCTTTCACCCATCAAAGTTTTTTATGTATTTTTGCACAAAAAAGGAAAAGAGAAATCATAAAGAATAGCAATATGGTAGACAATCAGAAGAAAGACGAAGAATTCATGCGCCGTGCCCTGCTGGAGGCACAGGCAGCATTCGATGAAGACGAGATTCCCGTGGGAGCCGTCATCGTATGTCAGGACAGAATCATCTCACGTGCCCACAACCTCACGGAGATGCTCACCGATGTAACCGCCCATGCCGAAATGCAGGCTATCACCTCTGGTGCCAACATGCTGGGCGGAAAGTATCTGAAGGATTGCACGCTCTATGTCACCGTGGAACCTTGCGTGATGTGTGCCGGAGCCTTGGGATGGGCACAGATAAGCCGGGTAGTTTATGGTGCCAGCGACGAGAAGCGGGGGTATACAAAATATGCGCCCGATGCACTGCATCCTAAGACAACAGTTACATCGGGCGTATTGGAAGATGAGTGCCGCGCACTCATGCAGGATTTCTTTCAGAGAAAGAGATAATTCATTTCTTTAAAAGAGTTCATTCATCTCTTCAAAAGAGTTCACTACTTCACGAGTACAACAAGATACTTGCTGGTGCTCCAGAAGATCTGAGGGTTGGTGATGCGAAGAGTATACTGCTTGTTAGCATCACGAACCAATGTATAGGTGCTTGATGGATGAGTGGTGAGCACCTTGACATTCTTAGAGTAGAGCTTGATCTCAGAGAGGTCGCGTATATCTATCTTGGTGAAGTAATTCTTGTTGAAATTACCGGTCATCACCTTGTTACCCTCCAGGATATGCTGGTTTTTCAGCTCCTTCTTGGTGCCGAACACATACCATGCAGTGTTGATCTGCTTGTCCTGAGCATTGATCACCTCGCTCTTCTTGCTGCTTTCGCTAGCCAGGCGATTTGACTTGGTGTTCAGGTTATTGATAGTCTCATCGAGCGCAGCGATGTGGATATCCTTGCTGTCCAATTCCTCACGGAGAGCCTGAAGCTGCTTCTCCTTTTCCTCCAACTGCTTAGTGAGGTTGGCGATAGTCTTCTGGAGCTGCTCCGACTTGATAGAGCTGTTAGCCATCTGCTTCTGCAACTTGGCAATCAGCTCCTTGTTCTGCTTCATGCGTGTAGCGATGAACTGTACATCCTCCGTGAGCTTCTGCTTTTTGCTAGCGCCCTCACCATTCTTCAGAAGGGTAACGCGATTCTCGGCCTCATTAATCTGGTTGAGACCATCCTCAATCTCGTTGATAGTACCCATCAAGTCGTTCAACTCGCTGTCTTTCTGAGCAATGATACTGTTGAGAGAATCATTCTGAGCAGCACCAATACCTGCGGTAGTCTTACCATCCTTACAACCAGTTAATACCAAGGCTGCAAGGCATGCCATCATTAATAGCTTTTTCATAATCTTTACCTTTTATTAATTTATGATTAATAATAACATAACGAAGAAAAGAGCAGAAAATTTTATTCTTCTCTGTTTTTTCTGTTTTTTCTTTCTTCGCGTCGCTTTTCTTTCAATTCTTCTTTCAGTTGCTTCGGGTCCTTGCCAGCCAGGACGATAACGAACTCGCCCCTAGGCTCAGTCTCCTCGAAATGTGCAATCACTTCGGCAAGCGTTCCGCGAACGCTCTCCTCGTGCAACTTCGAGATTTCCCTACAGCAGCTCACCTGACGGTCTTCGCCGAACACTTCGGCAAACTGCTGCAGCGTTTTCACCACCCGATAAGGTGACTCATAGAAAATCATGGTGCGCACCTCATCTTTCAGAGACTCCAGATAGGTCTGTCGCCCCTTCTTCTGCGGAATGAATCCCTCGAAGCAGAATCTGTCACAAGGCAATCCCGACGACACGATGGCAGGGATGCACGCCGTAGGCCCCGGAAGGGTCTGCACGGTGATGCCCGCCTTAGCCGCCTCGCGAGCCAGGTAGAAACCCGGATCGCTGATGCCTGGGGTTCCCGCATCACTGATCAATGCGATGGTTTCGCCAGCCTTCAATCGCTCTACGATGCCCGACGACGTGCCATGCTCATTAAACTTATGATGCGCCACTAAGCGATTTCGAATATCGAAATGCTTGAGCAGGACGCTCGATGTGCGAGTGTCCTCCGCGAGCACCAAATCAGCTTCTTTCAGAACCCTGATGGCTCGCATTGTCATGTCCTCCATGTTGCCCACTGGAGTCGGTACGATATATAATATGCCCATAAGTGGGTACAAATGTAGTTAATTAATCTTTCATAGCAAAAAAAAACTGCGTATCTTTGCATTTTTTAAAACCTTATTAGTAATTTTGCCCCCGAAATGACAGAATTACTATATGGGGAGGCACACCGTCCCGGCAGAATTGAAGTGGTGTGCGGATCGATGTTCTCCGGAAAAACCGAAGAATTAATCCGAAGAATGAAGCGAGCTAGCTTCGCCAAACAGAAGGTGGAAATCTTCAAGCCGGCGATAGACACTCGTTACTCCGAAGACAATGTAGTGAGCCACGACCAGAACTCCATCCGGTCGACTCCGATTGAATCTTCTGGATCGATACTCTTGTTGGCTTCCGACATCGACGTGGTCGGTATCGACGAAGCCCAGTTCCTGGACAATGGCTTGGTGGAGGTCTGCAACGAACTCGCCAACCGTGGCGTACGCGTCATCGTGGCGGGTCTCGACATGGATTTCAAGGGAGTTCCCTTCGGTCCGATTCCGGCACCCTGTGCCATCGCCGACGAGGTGACCAAGGTGCATGCCATCTGCGTGAAGTGCGGTGCCCTGGCATACGTAAGCCATCGACTGGTAAAAAACGACAAGCGTGTGCTTCTCGGCGAGAAGGACGAATATGAGCCACTCTGCCGCGACTGCTACCAGAAGGCTATCCATAATGAATTATAAGAAGTGAGAAGATATGAGCAAGGAGATTACATTCGATAAGTTCATACGTTGGGCGGGTATCGTCGTCCTCGTACTAGCGGTACTATACATCATCAATTATCTGAGTGATGTACTGCTTCCTTTCTTTATAGCATGGTTTTTCGCTTACCTGCTCTACCCCGTCGTGAAGTTCATCGAGAATAAACTCCATGTCAAGGTGCGTGCCCTTTCCATTCTTCTGGCAATGGGTGCTGCAATAGCCATCGTGGGCGGAGTTATCTGGCTCATTATCCCACCAATGATTGACCAGTTTGACAAGCTGGGAATCGTCCTGACCAAATGGGTGCACCAGACTACCCACACCAACAACCTGACGGCTCTCATCAAGGAATGGCTGCAGGCCAACCAGTCCATCATCGAGCATTTCCTGAAGAGCAAGGACTTCAGCGATGCCCTTAAGTCCACGATGCCGAAGGTTTTCTCGGTGGTGAGTCAGACGGCTACCATTATCATGAGTATCGTTGCCTCGATGATTACCTTATTATATATGTTCTTCATCCTGCTCGATTACGAGACGCTGACAGCTAACTGGGTGCGCATCTTCCCGAAGAAGAACCGCCCGTTCTGGCATGCACTGATGAAAGATGTGGAAAGGGAGCTGAACAACTATATCCGAGGTCAGGGCATGGTGTCGCTCTGCATGGGCATCATGTTCTGCATCGGTTTCACCATCATCGGTTTCCCGATGGCGATAGGTTTGGGCATTCTGATAGGCATCATGAATCTGGTACCTTATCTTCATACCTTCGCCCTCATCCCTACGGCGTTCCTCGCCATGCTGAAGGCGGCGGATACAGGACAGAACTTCTGGGTAGTCTTCGGATTGGCATTCCTGGTATTCTGTGTGGTTCAGGTAATCACAGATATGGTGGTAACGCCTAAGATTATGGGCAAGGCGATGGGACTGAACCCAGCCATCCTGCTCTTGAGTCTTTCCGTTTGGGGTGCCTTATTGGGCTTCATCGGTCTGATTGTAGCACTTCCTCTCACCACGCTCCTCATTGCCTACTGGCAGCGATACGTAACGCGAGAAAAGCCGCAATATGAGGAAGAAATGGCTAAAAAACCGCTGATTCCAGATAAAATTGAAGAAAATAAGCAAAAAAACGGCTAAATATTTGGTTATTCCAAAAAATAGTCGTACCTTTGCACTCGCTTTTGAAATCAAAGGTTGGAGATTGACTCGCTAGCTCAGCTGGTAGAGCACAACACTTTTAATGTTGGGGTCATGGGTTCGAGCCCCATGCGAGTCACAGTCTCAGAAAAAGGACTTTCCATTACGGAGAGTCCTTTTTTCGTTTCTATCCCTTTCAACATATCGATTTAAGTTCTATCCGCCATCGGCGGATAAAACCTTTTATTTACCAATTGGATAAATCAGCTTTCGCCTCTATCTTCTTTTCTACGTTATCCGGAAGTTTCGAGAAGAAATCGTAGCCGGTGATGCGCTCTACCTCATCTATAGAGTTCACGAAGTCCTTCTTCTGGAGTCCCTTGGCTGATTGATTTCTGCAGATAAAACCGATGGCCTGAGGATTCTTGCCTGTGCGGAGAATCACCTTGAAGAAGGCATCGGGAACCACCACCTTGTTCTTGCCCAACTTGCGATGCTGCTTGTTCAGAAAGATAGGTCCGCAAACGATATATACCTTGCCATACTTCTTAGCCCAAGTGCGGCACTGCTGCTCGATGCTGTTCCATACGCCCGCATTCAGGGCATGAGTCTGCGGACACATGTTGGTCATCAAGAAACATTCATCCATCGCCTTCTGGCTCCACTTGTTATCGCCTGCCGGACACAGGTGTCCCCTGTCGAAACCCGTGTTGAAATAATCAGCCTTTGTTCCCTTAGGTGATGGCATATCCATATCATCCTCGAAATCGCCACGTTTCAGTTTTCCCGACGCATGGGCACGGGTCAAAGTCCATGCCACCCAGTTCGGCTGTCGGGTACCATGGTTATAAGATACGGTATAAGCGAATCGGCGCTTGATGGTTCCAGAACCAGTGACATTCGCAGCCTTACCATTCACCGCTTTCCCTTTCGCAGCCTTCTTCTGAATCACCGGAATCTCCAGTCCCGGAGCATCCGCCTGAGCAACCGGCAATTCATACGAAGACAACATAAAGGATGAGAACAAGGCGATGAATCCCGCCATCATCCCCAACTTGATTTTTCTACTTTTTCTTTCCATAACTCTATCTGATATTTTAAATAGCATCACAAAAGTAGTGCTTTCTACCATTTCTGCCAAGATTATCCGATAAAAAAGCAGTATCTTGCAGATATTCTTCTGTATTTTAACTGCTTTTAACAAAAACAGATGCAAGTTTTAGGCAATTCGGGAGTTTATTAATTAGGAATAGCGCGGAAAACGTGCTTAATACTATTCGACAAAGAAGAAATAAAAGAAAAAATAAATATCATCAAGAAAAAATGAAGAAGATTACATTATTCTCTATTCTGGCAGCCTTCGTGGCAGCCTTGTCTTTCACATCATGTAACACAGATAGCGACAACGGCTACAGCGCATTGAGCAAGGAAGCACAGAGTAATTTCCAAATGGCAATGTCAGTAGGTTCTTACAACGACATGGTCGTTCTCTTCGAAAAGAAGAACGATGCCAATGTCAACAACCAGACCGACTCTGTGGCTTCATCTGTACGCATCAGCATGACCGGTGATAGCACTATGAGCATCTCAAAATTCCCTATTGCTGCAATCGCAGAGCACATCTCTAATAAGGAATTGTCTCAAGCCATCGCAAAGGAGGCTCCAAGAACCATCACCTGCAAGTATAACGTGATGCCAAACAGCACTTCAGAAGTGGCATATTACATCGCATGTCCTAACGTTATCGAGCTGAATTTGGCTTATGGCGCAGACAACAAGAGCCACAAGGTGCAGCTGGTATTCATTCCTAACCAGAACTATTACGGCTATTGCACCCTCAAGGATCCAAGAAAGCTGGGCTTCCAGTTCGCTCTCTATCAGATTTGGGTGGATGGTGCACAGACTGGCTATATCAAGAATTCCATCAATTCTAACTATAGCACAGTTGCCTTCGCTGTTCGCAATGCATGGAAGAAGACAGGCAAATAAGGACAAGCAAGAAAACGAAAACTCTATCCCAAGAGAGAGACATCTCTCACAAGATACAGAATACTCTAAAAGAAATATATAGTTAATACTCTCTTAAATAAAACAACTTACAAATATATGCTCTGAATTTATCACTCAGTGAGAAAACTAAAATAAAGGCGCGACAGTCGAGATAGACTATCGCGCCCCTTTTTTATATCCTAGTCAAAAGATAATTTTCTGATTATCATCAATCTTTCTTCTGAAATTCAATTAATCTTTCTTCCAAAGCTTGCTCATATCCTCCAAGCTCTTGCCCTTGGTCTCAGGAACCAGCTTCCATACGAAGATAGCGGCTACGATACAGATGGCTCCATACAAACCATAGGTAAACCAATGACCGAAGTCATCGCCCGGCGTTAAGTGCATATTGAACATCGGCACGAAGGTAGAGCTGACGATGAAGTTGAAGATCCACTGGAAGGCTACGGCTATCGCTACTGCTGCACCACGGATGGTGTTCGGGAAAAGTTCGGCAATAAGCACCCACGCAATCGGACCCCATGAGAACATGAAGCTGGCACTATATACCATGATGCTCAGCATCGTAACCGTACTCAAAGATTCATTGCCGAAGGTGAGGGCTACGCCCAATGCTCCCACTGCCATACCGATGGAACCGAAGATAAGCAATGGCTTGCGACCCAACTTCTCTACGGTAAACACGGCAACCAGCGTGAACGAGATATTCACAATACCCATAATCACAGTCTGAACCATCGGGTTACCCATGCCCATATCCTGGAAAATACGAGGCGCATAATAGAGCACGGCATTGATTCCCACAGCCTGCTGGAATACAGAAAGCATTACACCCACAAAGATACACATGAATCCGTAAGAGAACAGTTTCTCGGTCTTCACGGTCACCGTGTTCTTGATGTCGTGGATAATCTCGCGCGCCTTCTCTGCACCATTAATCTTAGCAAGAATGCCGTATGCCTTCTCATCCTGTCCCACCATCACGAGATAACGTGGAGTCTCTGGTACAAAGCAGATGAGGAAGGTGAACAAGCCGGCTGGCACACACTCACTTCCAAACATGTATCTCCAGCCCGTCTCGATGGTCCACTGCGCATCCACCATGTTGGCGATGGCACCCGCAGCATCATAGATAGGATTGGCATGCGAGCCCATGATGATGAAGTTGACGAAGTAAACCACCAGCTGACCGAAGATAATGGCAAACTGGTTCCAGCTTACCAGCATACCGCGGATGTTGCTAGGAGCCACCTCGCCGATATACATCGGACAGATGGCAGAAGCCATACCCACACCGATACCACCGAGCACGCGATAGAAGTTAAACACCACCAGGAGCGTCCAGTCTGGATGTCCCTGAGGCAGGATGTACGTTTCCGGTTCCATAGATCCCCACGCCGAGAGGAAGAAGCAGATACCCGCAAAGATGAGCGATCGCTTTCTACCAAAACGGCTGGCAAAGAGACCAGAAAGTGAACTACCTATGATACATCCAATCAAAGCACTGGAAGAAGTGAATCCGTGCATCACATCGGTGTATTCAAAATCCCCAGCACCCTTGAAGAATGCCTGCAAACCCTTCTCGGCACCCGATATCACTGCGGTATCGTAACCGAAAAGCAAGCCGCCCAATACGGCGACCATCACGATTGAAATTAAATAGGCCTTGGAGCCTTTTTCTTGCTGTTCCATTTTACTTTAGGTTATAATTTATCTTTTAATTTCTGATTTTTATCTTTTTCTCTATAAATATTACGGATAACGTGCGGTTTTCCCCCATTTTTTTTGTAAATTTGCAACCAAATAAGGGAAAATAGATATTACGTAATATGAACATTGCAGATTTTTTACATCAACAGGGCGATAAACGAGGCTTCTCGTTCGAGGTTCTGCCACCACTCAAGGGTAATGGCACAGCAGCGCTGTTCCGCACCATCGACAGCCTCAAGGAATTCGACCCAAGGTTTATCAACATAACCACACACCACAGCGAGTATGTATATAAGGAACTGGAAAACGGTCTCCTCACTCGTCAGCGTGTGCGTCGCCGCCCTGGCACAGTAGCCATCGCCGGCGCCATCCAGAACAAATACGATATCCCTGTCATCCCTCACATCATCTGTAGCGGTGCGTCGAAGGAAGACATCGAATATGAGTTGCTCGATCTCCAGTTCCTGGGCATCAGCAACATCCTTGTGCTCCGAGGCGACAAGGCGAAGGAAGACCGCCAGTTCACTCCTACCCCTAACGGTCATTCTCATGCCACCGACCTTCTGGAGCAGGTGAACCAGTTTAACGACGGTTTCTTCTTCGACGGCACTCCTATCAAGCACCCGGGAGAAAAATTCTGCTGCGGTGTGGCTTGCTACCCAGAGAAGCACGAAGAGGCTCCCAACCTGGAAATGGACATGCAGCAGTTGCTCCTCAAACAGCAGCTAGGTGCCTCTTACGCCGTAACCCAGCTCTTCTACGACAACGAGAAGTTCTATGCGTTCGTGGAGAAGGCACGCCAGATGGGCATCACCATCCCTATCGTACCAGCGCTGAAGCCTTTTGCCAAGCTGAGCCAGCTCACCATGGTGCCAAAGACATTCCACTGCGATATTCCTGAGGCGTTGGCACAGGAGGTATTGAAGTGCAAGACGGATGAAGATGCCAAGGCTCTCGGCATCGAGTGGACCACCAGCCAGGTGAAAGATCTCTTCGATCATGGTTACAACCATATCCACTTCTTCACCGTATCAGCAGTGGACAGCGTAAAGCAGATTGCAAAAATCCTATTTTAAAATTCAAGAAATAAAATGTTAAAGAAGGAAGTCATAGGTCAGCAAGATATATGGAACCGTCTGATGGAGATGGTTCGGGAGAATCGTGTGCCCCATGCACTGATGTTTTGCGGACCGCAAGGTTGTGGAAAACTAGCCATGGCATTGGCATTCGCCAGTTTTCTGCTGGGCGAAAGAGAAGAAGCCGATGCTGCAGCTGCCCAGGCATTGCCCCCAATGAGCGATGACCAGAAGCGCCGCGCCTGCTCCATGCTCGGCAAATGGGAGCATCCCGACCTGCACTTCACCTTCCCTACCATCAAGACATCGGATATGCCATCAGAGCATAAGCCAGTTAGTCTTGACTTCATTAGAGAATGGAGAGAGATGCTCCTGTCGCAAGGTCCTTATATTGTAATCAGCGAATGGATGAAGCGGATGGGAAAGGTGGATGCCGACTTCAATAAGCAAGCCATTATCACAGCAGAAGAAAGCAATAACATTGCTCGTGAACTGATGATGATGTCCAATCAGGGCGGCTATAAGATAAGTTTAATGTGGCTCCCTGAAAGAATGAATGATGAGAGCGCCAACAAGATACTGAAACTCCTGGAGGAACCGCCACGCCAGACACTCTTCCTCCTCGTAAGCGAGAACCCGGAGCTGCTGCTCGAAACCATCAGAAGCCGTGCACAGCGCATCGACTTCAAGAAAATCGACAACGAGGAAGTGAAGAAGGCACTCATCGAGCGAAGACTGCTGGACGAAAACACCGCCCACCGCATCGCCCGAATAGCAGGAGGCAACTGGAACCTGGCACTGGAAGAGCTTGACTCCGGAAACGAAAACCGCCAGCACCTGGACATGTTCATCATGCTGATGCGACTGGCATACATGCGCAACATTCACGACCTGAAGAAATGGAGCGAGGTGGTAGCCACCTTTGGTAGAGAGAAGCAGAAGCGAATGCTGGATTACTTCATGCACATGCTTCGCGAGAGTTTCATGTACAACTTCCGCCAGCCGGAACTGAGCTACATGACGCAGGATGAGGAGGACTTCGCCAAGAACTTCGCCCGATTCATCAACGAGGCGAACATCATCGATATCTCCGACCTCTTCGAGGAAAGCAAGAAGTTCATCGCCCAGAATGCCAATCCCAAGATTGTCTTCTTCGACATGGCGCTGAAGGTCATCGTCCTCCTCATCAGAAAATAATAATGAAAGCATCATATATACATAATATAAATAAAATACAATAAATAGATTACATCGTGGACTACAAGAATATGAAATTCCGAATGTGGAATGGCTGCGACAGAGGTCTATGCTGCAAGGCTGTGGGACGACAGGACAAACAGCTCAACACATACGACTGGCTTGCCGATGTGCCAGGAAACGCAGAAAGCACCGACCTCGTGGAGGTGCAATTCAAGAATACCCGAAAAGGATATTATCACAATGTGAACAACCTAGACCTGAGAAAGGGCGACCTCGTGGCTGTGGAGGCTAACCCGGGGCATGACATCGGTGTGGTTACACTCACCGGCAGACTCGTGAAACTGCAGATCAAGAAAGCCAACCTCAAGTCGCAGGATGACATCAAGCGCATCTACCGCATTGCCAAGCAGGTGGACCTTGACAAGTGGAAGGAGGCCAAGAGCCGCGAACACGCCACCATGATCCAGAGTCGCCAAATAGCCAAAGACCTGGGCTTGAAGATGAAGATTGGCGACGTGGAGTACCAGGGCGACGGCAACAAGGCGATATTCTACTATATCGCTGATGAACGTGTGGATTTCCGCCAGCTCATCAAGGTACTTGCCGAGGCTTTCCATGTACGCATCGAGATGAAGCAGATTGGTGCACGCCAGGAAGCAGGCAGAATCGGTGGAACTGGTCCTTGCGGAAGAGAGCTCTGCTGCGCCACCTGGATGAAGAACTTCGTAAGCGTAAGCACCAATGCTGCACGCTATCAGGACATCTCGCTCAACCCACAGAAACTGGCGGGTATGTGCGCCAAACTGAAGTGCTGTCTTAACTACGAGGTAGACAACTACGTGGAGGCAAGCCGCAAGATGCCACCTAAGGATGCCGTTCTCGAAACTGCCGATGGTCAGTTCTACCAGTTTAAGGTGGATATTCTGGCTGGCCTCATCACCTACTCATCCGACAAGAATCTGGCTTCCAACCTCGAAACTATCACAGCCGACCGTGCCAAGGAGATTATCGAGCTGAACAAGAATGGCGAAAAGCCGCTCAGTCTGATGGAGAACGGAAAGGTGAAGGAAAGCTCCAAGCATATCGACCTGCTCAATGAGTCAGACCTCAGCCGATTCGACAAGGCGAAGAAAAAGAAGAAAAAGAACAAGAATAACAGTAACAATAATCGCCAGGACAAGGAAGGCGGAAACAAGCAGGAAAGAGGCGACCGCAGACCAAAGGGCGAGAACCGCCAGCAGCAAAACGGCGGTAATCCACAGAAGAATGGTAATGCAAATGGTGGTAATCAGCAAAAGAACGGTAACCAGCAAAAGAATGGTAACCAGCCAAATGTAAACCGCCGCAAAGACAACAGAAACAAAGGTCCTCGACAGAACCAGAATGGAGGAAAAGAGAAAAATGAAAAGAATGATTAATTTCATTTTCCTGATGGTGGCAGTCTTCGTACTTGCCTCCTGCTTCCAGCGAACGGTGTATGACGAATACGCCCATACACCTATCGCCGGATGGGAGAAGAACGACACCCTCTCGTTCGATATTCCTCCCATCCTTACCACAGGATACTATCAGGAAAGCCTGGGTTTGAGAATCACAGGAGCCTATCCCTTCACAGGATTAACACTCATCGTGGACCAGACCATCTATCCAGCTAACAAGCAGGAAGACCGCATAGAAAAAGCCGATACCGTGCTCTGCCAATTCATTGGAAAAGACGGTTCCAGCTCAAGACAGGGAATCAGCTATTATCAATACAACTTCCCCATCAATATGTATAAGATGAACCAAGGCGACTCCATCCATATCACCATACGCCACGACATGAAGCGAGAAATCCTTCCCGGCGTCAGCGATATCGGAGTAAAAGTTGAATTGGCAAAATAAAAAAATAATAAAGGGCAAAAGCATCTCAAAACAATGCTTTTGCCCTTTTATTATATTTATATTGTACAAGATATATGCATTATACATTATCCATTATACATTATCCCTTATCTCAGCTTCTAACCAGATTTCTTCCCGCATCAATTCTCAGGAAGATAAAGAGAAGGATGGTGAAACCCCACAGTGAACTACCGCCATAACTGAAGAACGGTAGCGGAATACCAATCACAGGCGTCACGCCCAGCACCATTCCCACATTAATAAATAGGTGGAACAGGAACACACTCAACACACAATATCCGTATATTCGCCCAAACTTAAACGGTTGCCGCTCTGCCAGTTTTATCAGCCTCAATATCAGCATCAGGAAGAGCAGCAGCACACCTGCCGAACCCAGGAAGCCTTCCTCCTCTCCCACCGTGCAGAAGATAAAGTCGGTATCCTGCTCTGGCACGAACTTCAGCTTGGTCTGGGTTCCGTTGAGGAATCCCTTGCCCTGCAAACCGCCCGAACCGATGGCTATCTCACTCTGGTGCACATTATATCCGGCACCAGCCAAATCCTCATCCAATCCCAGAAGCACATTGATACGCACTCGCTGGTGAGGCTCCATCACGTTGTTCAGCACGTAGTCGGCACTGTAGAAGAAGGCTATAGAACCCAACGAGAAGATGGAAATCAGGAAATAATTCCTGAATCTCGTCCTCAAGCCGTGATATACCAGGAAACCTATCATCAGTGCGCAGAGCAGCAGCTGAATCCATACGATATCGAACGGGATGATGAAGGTGGAGAAAAGCGCCACTATCAGCGTGATACCCACCGAATATGCCAGAATAATCAGCGCATGCTTCTTGTTGCCCGTATAGGAATTCACCATGCCCGCCGTGAATATCTGCACCAGCAGCAGCACCGTAAACTTACCCACCGAGGTATAGGTATCCCACATCAGCACATTCTCGTACTTGATGCCCACCACAAAGTAGGCTATCATCGAGACACCCGTAAATAGCACGGCTCCAGGCATTCCCTCGCGATAGAGCATCAGGAAGAAGGCGGAATAAACCAGTGCCGAACCCGTTTCTCGCTGTCCCACGATGCAGACCATCGGCAGCAGGATGATGCCCACCGCCGCCATGAAATGCTTCATGTTGTGGATGTTGAAACCATAGCTCGACATAAACTTCGCCACAGCCAGTGCCGTAGCAAACTTACCAAACTCGGCAGGCTGCAGTCGGAGCGGTCCGAGAACCAGCCAGGAATGCGAACCCTTGATGCTGTGCGGATTGAATATCGTGGCAAAGAGCAGCAATATCAGCACGCCATAGATGACATACGAGAAGGTATCGAAAAACCTGTCGTCCATCATCAGGATAACAAAGCCCAAGGCGATGGAAGTGCCAATCCACACAATCTGCATGCCCGAACGGGCACCCAGACTGAAAATATCATTGTCACCATAGGTGTAGCTGGCACCGCAGACGCTGATCCAGCCAAAGCTGAGCAGCGCCAGATAGATGCCGATGGTCCACCAGTCAAGCGAACGGAGTACACCAGCCGGTTGTTTATTATCGCTCATAATCTATAAACTATCAACTATAAACTATTAACTGAAAACTATCTGCTAGAAGAGCCATAGGCGATTCTGCGAGCCTGCATCTGGGCTGCCTGACTTTCTGAAGCCGGCGACAGCTTTCCTTTCAGATACTGCTCCATCATCAAGCCTCCGATAGGCACACCATAATCGGCACCCCAACCACCATTCTCCACATACACGGCGATGGCTATCTTAGGGTTGTTCATCGGAGCAAAGCCCATGAACACAGAGTGGTCGTGACCACGGTTCTGAGCCGTACCCGTCTTGCCGCATGCCTCGAAGTCGTAGCGTGAAAGCATCTTGCAGGTTCCCCTCAGTGCCGAACTTCTCATACCAGCCACCACATAGTTGTAGGCACGCTTCGATGCCTTGGTATAATGTCGGCGGGTATAGAGCGTATCCAGCGGCTCGCCCTGCACCTTGCGCACTACGTGAGGCACATAGTAATAGCCTCGGTTGGCGATGGTAGCACCCAGATTGGCTATCTGCAAAGGCGTCAGGTTCACCTCACCCTGACCAATGGAGATACTGATTACGGTCAGTCCGTTCCAGGAACCCTTGTAGGCCTTGTCGTAGAACTGTGCATTAGGAATCAGTCCTCGTTTCTCGCCCGGCAGGTCGATGCCCAGCTTGTAGCCGAATCCCATGCTCACCATATAGTCTTTCCAAACAGTCATCGCATTCTGCACAGAACCATACTTGCTCTTGCTTCCAAGCATATAGTAGAGTCCCCAACAGAAATAACCGTTGCACGAAGTACTGATGGCATCCACCAGTGCGATAGGCGACGGGTGACCGTGGCAACCTACGTGCAATCCCTTGTAAGAGAATCCGTGATTACATGGGAAGGCTGTGCCCGGAGTGATGATACCCTCGGTGAGATAAGTCAGTGCCTGGGAGGTCTTGAACGTAGAACCCGGAGGATACTGTCCCATGATGCTTCGGTTGAGCAGAGGCTTCCATGGGTTCTGCGAGAGCCATCGGTGCATCTTTCCGCGGTTCTTGCCCACCAGCTTACGAGGGTCGTAAGATGGAGAGGAAACCATTGCCAGCACCGAACCGTCTCTAGGGTCGATGGCAACGATACTGCCTATCTTTCCCTGCAGCAACCGTTCGCCCAGAGCCTGCAGGTTCACGTCGATACCCAGCGTCAGGTCTTTTCCTGCTACAGGTCGCTGGTCGAGTTTTCCGTTCTGATAGCTTCCCTGTATTCTTCCGCGCGCATCACGGAGCAGAATCTTCACACCCTTTACGCCTCGAAGTTCCTTTTCGTAATGCTTCTCAATACCCAGCTTTCCGATGTAGTCGCCCGGCTGGTAGTAGTCATCTTCCTCGATGTCGCTTTCCGAAACCTCGCCCACATCGCCCAATACATGGGCGGCATACGGATAGGTATATTCTCTCACGCTTCGCTTCTGCACATAGAAGCCCGGGAATCGGAACATCTTCTCCTGGAACACGCTGAAGTCCTTGTCAGACAACTGCGTCATGAAGAGCTGCTGCGTATATCGGGAATATCCCGGATTCTTACTGCGGTCCTTGATATCCTCCATTCGCTTCTCGAAAGCCTCCTTGGTAATACCCAGGGAATTGCAGAAGTCGAGGGTGTCGAGTCGTCCCTCCTGCTCCTTCATCACCACCATCAGGTCGTAAGAAGGCTGGTTATACACCATCAGCTTTCCGTTTCTATCGTAGATGGCACCACGCGAAGGGAACTCTATCTGCTTCAGGAAGGCGTTACTGTCGGCATTCTTCTTGTAATCCTCGCTCATAATCTGGAGCGTGAAGAGCCTGATGATGTAGACTATCACGATAACTATCGCCACACCACCAATCACATAACTGCGCTTCTCAAGATTGTAATCTACCATACCTTATTATATATATAAGTATCAATGGACATGAATGTTCTTCTTCTTTTTCCTTCAGGGTAAAAATCCCTACGACTTTCTGAAACTCTCCAGCGCCATGATCAGCACCATGGTGATGGCACTGCTGCCGACAATGCAGAGCAGCCACTGCATCCAGTTGAAGAAATTGAAAGTCTCTATCGTAAAGAACAACAGATTATAAACGAGTACTATAATCAACGTGTAGAGCACGTACGAGCCCACACCGATGGTTCGCATCGATGGTTCCAGGTCTTCAGCACTGTCTCTAGGCACGAAGAGTTCAAAAAGATAAGGTTGCAGCAGTCCGATGGCTGTCATCGATGCCGCCGCAACACCCGGCGTGTTGGCAAACACGTCGATGCAAAGTCCCAGCATGAAGCTCCAGAGCATCACCGACCAGCGTGGGTGGTTTCTGCGGAAATGGAGCACCATGATGATATACAGCAAGGGGGTGGCGCAATTGAACAGATGGATATGGTTGAACACCAGTCCCTGCACCAGCACGAGCACCACGAAGATGCCGAGTCGTTTTAAAATATCTATACTCATTGCTTCTGATATCTCCTCTTACTTTACTTTAGTTTTTACTGCCCGTATTGCCATCGGGCTTGATGCTGTCTTGCGCAGCACGCATAATCTCTATTCTCTCTTTCATCAGTGTGTCGTCGATGACGCATACGTCGCGCAGGTTGCCGAAATCTGTTGAGAGTCGCAACTGTACGCGGTAAGACAGGCCGTCGGCGGAATTGAACACATGCAGTATCTTGCCCACTCTAACACCTGGAGGGAACACAGCCGAGTAACCGCTGGTTACCACATAGTCGCCCAGCTTGAAGTGGGCATGGCGTGGCACCTCTTCCAGATAAGCCAGCTCCGATACGCCGCCCTTCCATCTCAGATAGCCGAAGTAGCCTCTGCCCTGGATGGTACAGCTGATGTTCGACTTCACGTTGAGCACCGGTATCACGATGCTGTAATGCTCGGCCACAAGATATACGATGCCCACCACGCCGGTGCCGCTGATTACACCCATATCCTTATGGATGCCGTCGGCGCTACCCTTGTCGATGGTCATCAGGTTGTCGGGCTTATCCAGACTGTTGGCAACCACCTTGGCAGGAATGAGTCTGTAGTTCTTGAGCAGGGCAAACTGGTCGCGGTGATAGATGGCACTATCCTTGGTCACGGCATAGAGACTGTCGGAAAGATGCTGCACCTGCTGCTCCAGATAGGCATTACGCTGCGTGAGTTCCTGGTTCACCTTGGTCAGCGAGAAGAAGGTCTCCACATTGGCGTCCCACTCATAAATTTTTCCCGTCACGGCATTGGCTGTGGAAAACCACGCACTGCCCTGATAGCTGTTATACTGAAACAGGAACACCATGCTCACCACTTCGAGAATCACGAAGACAAACCAATGGTTGTATTTCTGCAAAAACTCTAAAAGGTTGTGCATACTATTATATAAAATTAAAGTTTCGCCACTTGGGGGGAATTTAACCTTCCCAACAAAGTCACGAAACTTATCTAATAAAATTTTATCTCATCAAGAAAGAGAAACGGTCCACATTCTTCAATGCGATACCGGCACCCTTAGCCACGCTGTGCAATGGGTCCTCGGCGATATGGAATGGGATGTTAATCTTGTCTGTCAAGCGCTTGTCCAAACCACGGAGCAATGCACCGCCACCCGAGAGCCAGATACCGTTCTTCACGATGTCGGCGTAAAGCTCTGGTGGAGTATTCTCAAGGGCAGAGAGCACGGCATTCTCAATCTTAGCCACGGTCTTGTCCAGGCAGTGAGCAATCTCCTGATAGCATACTGGAACCTCCATTGGGAGGGCTGTGATACGGTTAGGACCATGAACGATGAAGTCCTCTGGAGCCTCCTCACCCAGGTCTGTCAGGGCAGAACCTACGTGAATCTTGATACGCTCAGCCATACGCTCAGAAACCTTCACGTTGTGCTGACGGCTCATGTACTCCTGGATTTCAGCGGTGAGGTCGTCACCGGCTGTGCGGATAGAGTTGTTGGAAACGATACCACCGAGCGAGATAACGGCAATCTCGGTAGAACCACCACCTATATCAACTATCATATTGCCTTCTGGTGCCTCCACATCGATACCGATACCGATAGCGGCAGCCATAGGCTCAAAAATCAGATAAACGTCGCGACCGTCGGCATGCTCGGCAGAGTCACGAACGGCACGGAGCTCCACCTCGGTAGAGCCAGAAGGAACACCAATCACCATGCGGAGTGAAGGTGAGAACAGGCGGCTGCCTGTGTGGACCATCTTGATGAGTCCACGCATCATCTGCTCGCAAGCAGTAAAGTCTGCGATAACGCCATCGCGCAAAGGACGGATAGTACGGATGTTGTCGTGAGTCTTCTCGTACATCATCTTCGCCTTCTCGCCCACGGCAATCATCTTGTCGGTGCGGCGGTCGAGGGCTACAACAGAAGGTTCGTCCACTACAATCTTATCATCACTGATAATGATGGTGTTGGCGGTACCCAAGTCCATTGCGATTTCCTGAATAAATGAAAAAAATCCCATTTTCTAATGTAAAATATAATATTTTAAGCTTAAAATCTTTTTGTAGTCATCTTCCCGCCCTGGGATGCAGAACGGGAAGAGGTAGCGAGATTACTCGGCTGCTTCGTCTTGTTACTTGTTACTCAGCAAACCAAGCATTACTTAGCAAGCCAAGTTATTACTTAGCAAACCAAGCGTGGATAGCTGTATCGTAGTGTGAGCTTACGCCGAAGGCACGCTCAGCAAACATCTTGCGGTCCTCGATGTCGGTCTCAGCACCCTTCTTCTTCAGAATGTCGAGAAGCACGCTGTATTCAGCCTTGCTAGGAACGATAACCACGTCCTTGAAGTTCTTGGCTCCGGCACGGATCAGAGAGATACCGCCGATATCGATCTTCTCGATAATGTCAGCATCGCTGGCACCGCTGGCCACGGTCTGCTCAAATGGATACAAATCTACGATAACGAGGTCGATAGAAGGAATCTCATACTCCTTCATCTGCTCCTGGTCGCCCTCATTGTCGCGGCGGGCCAAGATACCTCCAAATATTTTTGGATGAAGAGTCTTCACACGACCACCGAGGATTGATGGATATGTGGTAACATCCTCAACTTTCTCACATTCATAACCCAAAGATTCGATAAACTTCTGAGTACCTCCTGTGCTCAGGAATTTAACACCCTCTTCATTCAACTTGGCGAGCAACTCGTCCAAGCCATCCTTGTGAAAGACAGACACCAAAGCTGTCTTAATCTTCTTTGTTTCAGCCATTGACTTGATATATTACGAATTCTTATTCAATTTCTTATTCAATCTGTTTCTTAAAACGCTGCAAAGGTACGAAGAAAATTTGGAATACGCAAACATTTAGGGGCTATTATCACATTATTTAAGTGATATTTGCGATTTATTGAAGCATGGGTTGCGATAAATCAAGTCGCGGTTCAGTCATTTTGACAGAAACTTATATAAAAAGGCAGCCTTTTCTATGAAAAGCCGACAAAACGTCAGAAAATCTCCTCAACTCCGTCAATGGGCACACTATTCGCTCCTACCGTCGGCGAAGCTGAAAGCCTGCAAGGGCTGAAGCGAAACTAAGTATTGAAAATAATAAAATCATAGAAAGGAGATTAAGATATGACATTCGACAAATTTACAATCAAGGCGCAGGAAGCGGTGCAGGCCGCTGTGAACATAGCGCAGAGAAATGGTCAGCAGACCATCGAACCGGTGCATCTTCTCAGTGGTATCATCGAGAAAGCACCTGATGTAACCAACTATATCTTCCAGAAGCTGGGCATGAACGGCAACCAGATTGCCATGCTCCTGCAGCAGGAGATGCAGCACCTGCCTCGTGTGCAGGGTGCCGGTCAGCCATACCTCTCGGGCGATACCAACCAGATATTGCTCAATGCCGAGGACATCGCCAAGAAGATGGGAGATGAATTCGTCAGCGTGGAGCCTATTCTCCTCGCTATCCTCAAAGGCAACTCTACCGCTGCCCGAATCCTCAAGGATGCCGGTGCCAACGAGAAGGACCTCACTGCAGCCATCCAGGCTTTGCGACAGGGTCAGAACGTGAAGAGCCAGAGTGCCGACGAGAACTATCAGAGTCTTGAAAAATATGCCAAGAATCTGGTAGAACAGGCTCGCAGCGGCAAGCTCGACCCGGTGATTGGCCGTGATGAAGAGATTCGAAGAGTTCTTCAGATTCTCTCCCGCCGCACCAAGAACAACCCTATTCTGATTGGTGAGCCTGGTACAGGTAAAACCGCTATCGTTGAGGGACTTGCTGAGCGTATCGTTCGTGGAGACGTGCCTGAGAACCTGAAGAACAAGCAGCTCTATTCGCTCGATATGGGTGCACTGGTTGCCGGTGCCAAATACAAGGGTGAGTTTGAGGAGCGTTTGAAAAGCGTCATCAAGGAGGTAACCAATGCC
>JAIJUV010000438.1 GCA_022732315.1 Prevotella sp. | reverse complement strand
GGCGCATCGTTTGATGGCAACAAGTTTGCCGACATGGCTTTGGAGAAAGGCTGTGCCTATGTGATTGTAGATGAAAAAGAGTATGCCAAGGAGGGCGACAAGCGCTACATCCTCGTAGAGGATTGCCTCACCACTTTCAAGGAACTCGCCCGTGAGCATCGCCGACACTTCGAGATTCCCGTAGTGGGAATCACCGGAACCAACGGCAAGACCACCACCAAGGAACTCGTCTCTGCCGTTCTCGGCGAGAAGTTCAACGTGATGTTCACCCAGGGTAACTTCAATAATGATGTAGGCGTACCAAAGACGCTCTTCCGTCTCTCACCAGAGAATGAGATTGCCGTTGTAGAGATGGGCGCTTCCCATCCAGGCGACATCCGGAAACTCGTGGAATACGTGGAGCCTACCTGCGGTATGATTACCAACGTGGGCCGTGCCCACCTGCAAGGTTTCGGCAGTTTTGAGGGAGTAAAGAAGACCAAGGGCGAACTTTACGACTTCCTTGCAGCCAACGATGCTTTGGTATTCATCAATGCCGACAATGAGCACTTGATGGAGATGGCAAACCAGCGTAATATCAACCGCCTCGTCACCTACGGCAAAGATGAGAACTGTGATGTTTGGGGAGAGGTTATCTCCTGCGCTCCTTTCCTGAAGTTCCGCTGGCGCACCGAGAGTTGCGACTGGCATGAGGTTCAGACTCATCTCATCGGCTCTTACAATATCGACAACATGCTTGCCGCCATCACCATCGGTCTTCATTTCGATGTGAAGCCTCAGCAGATAGACCACGCTTTGGAGAATTACATTCCAAGCAACAACCGTTCACAGTTGGAAGAGACGGCACACAACAAGCTGGTGGTAGATGCCTACAATGCCAACCCATCCAGTATGGCTGCCGCCATCGAGAATTTCCGCGTGATGGATGTACCTCAAAAGATGGCTATCTTAGGTCAGATGGGCGAGCTTGGAGAAGTTAGTCACGAGGAACATCAGAAGGTAGTTGACCAACTGCAGGCTGCCGGCTTGGAGAATGTATGGCTGGTAGGTGAAGAATTTCAGGACATCCCTTGCAACTACCGCAAGTTCCATGATGTAGAAGAGGTCAAGGCTGCCATCAAGGAAGCACAGCCTCACGACCATTACATCCTCATCAAGGGCAGCAATAGTGTCAAGTTATTTCAGCTCCCTGAATTATTATAAGGATTTAGAATACGCCCCCAAAAATTATTTCCTGCCGAAAGCATAATTTCTACGTAGGCAAGGAGAAATTTTTCCTTGGGCAGGGAAAAATAAAAGTGGGGTAAGCCCCAAATTTAAAGGCGGTGTTCCGATTTTACTCGGAGCACCGCCTTTGTCTATTTTTTCTCAAACATCCATACGGATGCAAGTTTCCGTTTTACTTCACACTAAACTTCAGCGTCTTGCCTTTCACCTTGATGATATAGATGCCCTCAAATTCTGTACATAAAAACTGTTAGCCAGCCGATTTTATTAGTTTCTTTTATCTAAACTTAACATCGCTAAAACTAAGGATATTACATCATATTTAGTGCCGTTTTATGTAGTTGCGATACACTTTTCTGCACTTATTTTTATAAGCTATAACTTATTAAAAAATCGACCTAACTTAACGATGCGCATCATTGTACCTTAACGATGCGCATCATTAGCACCTAATAAAGCGCATCATTAACACCTAATAAAGCGCATCGTTAGACCACTATAAAATGCATCGTTAAAATTCATA
>JAIJUV010000437.1 GCA_022732315.1 Prevotella sp. | reverse complement strand
ATATATCTTCATCTACTTTCATATACTACTTATTATTTAATTCACTATCATTTATTATTTGTTTCAAAAGGCCAAAAACGCACCTGCTTGCCAAATTGCAAATACTAGCGAATCAGCCTCGATTTTGATTCATATTTAACCTTTTCTACTATATTGCATGTACGTCGGAATTATGATAGAACACTATTCATAGCTGAATCCATTGTATGGCATGCTTAAACAACCCTCCTCACGTGGCTCCTCGTGCTTAAAAAAAGTTTAACCACCCATACACAAAAAAAGGAACGTGGAGCCAGTCTGTCACTCGTTCCACTGTGTGAGGCTTCTCGCATTGCCCGATAAGTCGAAACGAGCAACGCTGAAAGCCCCACGTAAATGTATATATAATCATCCCACAAGATACAATCCATCCATAGAAATGGATACTGCATCTTGAAAGGAATGCATACAATACACCCAAGGGGCGTTCCCGTTGCTTTGTTCTTGACTTATCGTTGAACTTTGCGAGAATTCCACACAGTCAAAACCAAAGCGTACAGTTACGCCTTTTATGTATATGTGTCTCCCTAAGCATCCCACCCACGAGGGCTTTCAGCAAGGGTTTGACGATGCAAAGATAGCAAAAGTTTTGGTTTCCGCAAACTTTTTAACCATATTTTTGTGCTTTACCAATAAAAAAGCGTATCTTTGCACTCATCATACATAAAACAAGGCATAATTATGAAGCAGATGGAGCACTCATATAAAGGAGAAGAGAAGTTTCTCGTAAATGATTTGAAGACAATAGTCAGCAAAGCAAGGAGCAAAGCTTTCGCTGCCGTCAATTATTCTCTGGTGGAAAGAAACTGGAGAATAGGGAAACGTATTGTGGAAGAGGAGCAGAACGGAGCCTCACGTGCAGAATACGGAAAGCATATTATTGAGGTGGCATCCGCTGCACTTACAGAGGAATTTGGGAAAGGCTTCTCTGTAACTACCCTAAGGGTTTTCAGACGTTTTTACCTAAAGTTCAGCAACTTACAAATTCAACGGACAGTGTCCGTCGAATTCAATGCCTCAATTCAACAGACACCGTCTGAAGAATTGAGCAATAACCTCCAACATGTACAAAAAGCAGGTATCCACCTACTACCTTGGTCGCATTACGAACTGCTTATTCGCATAGAAGACAAGCAGGCAAGGGATTGGTATGCAAAAGAAGCTTTCGAGCAAGGTTGGAGTTACCGTACGTTGAACCGTAACATCAATACCTTGTACTATGAGCGCCTCCTTATGTCAAAAGACAAAGCACCTGTGGAGAAAGAGATGAAAGAGAAAACAAATGAATTCCAGCAAGATAAACTGGAATACATCAAATCTCCTGTCGTCATGGAGTTTTTGGGATTACCTTCCGACTCTTCTCTCAAAGAATCGAAATTGGAATCTGCTATCATAGATAACTTAGAGAAGTTCTTGATGGAAATGGGGAAAGGCTATGCCCTAGTGGCTCGCCAGCAGCATATCCGAACGGAAGAGAACGACTACTACATCGACTTGGTATTCTACAATTATCTTATCAAGAGTTTTATTCTTGTAGATTTAAAGGTCAACCGCATCACCTATCAGGATGTCGGTCAAATGGACATGTACTTGCAGATGTATGACAAGATGAAGAAAGGACCAGACGACAATCCTACTATCGGAATCATCCTCTGTGCCGAAACCGATTCGGATGTAGCTAGATACTCCACTCTTGCCAAGAACGACCAGAT